>CAYNDS010000015.1:0-30658 GCA_964395885.1 uncultured Solibacteraceae bacterium
TGGCGTGGCGCCAGCCTCACGCTGGACGCCGGAGAGAACAAGATCCGCGGCATGGTGAACGGAAACATTCTGGTGCCGTTGCCGAGTGAACGCACCCCGCTGGTGACGGATCCGCAACGCCGCGCCTTCGTCAGCAGCCTGCTGTCGGCCTATCCCGCGGAGCTGCCGAACCGCGCCGACATCGACCAGCGGATGCTGAACACCAACTCGCCGCAGCGCATCAACAACGATCGCGCGCTTGTCCGGCTTGATCAGCGCCTCTCGTCACGCGATGTGCTCACCGCCAGCCACTCGTTCCTGGTGCAGCAGGTCGTCGCCTTTCAACTGCTCCGTGGTCAGAACCCGGATACCACCACCGGCTCCCACCGCGGCGTCCTTACCTGGACACGCACCTGGGATCCGCGAACAGTCACTTCATTTGGAACAGGCTTTGAGCGAGTGCGCTCCCTGCTGGTACCGGAACCGAACAACGTCGGCCCGCAGGTCTTCATCAGCGGTGCACTGACGTCGATCAATCCGAACAACGCGCTCCCCCTCGACCGCGTTCAGAACTTTTTCCGGCAATCCGGGCAGGCCAAGCTGACGCGCGGCAAACACCAGATCACCTTTGGCGGCGAACTGATGCGGCGCCAGATGAACGGGCGGGAAAGCGATGCCCACCTCGGCGGCTTCAGCTTCAACGACCTCACTGTGGACGGCGTGCGCATTCCTGCGGTGGAGGCGCTGCGCCGCGGCATTCCCAGCACCTTCTACCGTTCCGTCGGCAACATTCATCGCGGGTTTCGCAACTGGGAAGGATGGCTCTACGCGGGCGCAAAGTGGTCCGCTTCGCCCAGCTTCACACTGAGCTACGGTGTGGGCTACCGGCCCATCTCGCGTCCTGTCGAGGTGAACGGACTCAACCAGCTCCCCTACTATTCCGATCGCAACAACCTTGGGCCGCATTTGGGCTTTGCCTGGAAACCGCGCCCCGGTCTCGGCGTGTTGCGCGCGGGCTACGGCTTACACTACGGCGAAATCTTCCCCGTCACGTTCCAGCAGGTTCGTTTCAATGCGCCGCTGAATCTCAAGGTCGTGATTCAGGACCCGGACCTGATCAACCCGTTTGCGGGCCGAGCCCCCACGCCGTCCACCGTGGGGCGCACCGTACTGTACGACTACGCTCCGGATCTGGTCTCGCCCTATTCGCAACAGTTCAACTTCACCTGGGAGCTGGAACCCGTGCGGGAATGGCGGCTGCAGGTCGGCTATGTCGGCAGCCGCGCGCTCAAGATGCTCAACCATTGGTTTGTGAATCGGGCGCGCATGATCCCCGGCATTCCGCAAACCCTGGAAACCATTGACCGGCGACGCTCCGTGCCGCAGTATGTCGATATCCGCCGCGTGATGAACTCTTCCCGGGCGTGGTTTCATGCGGGCAAAGTCTCGCTGCTGGTACCACGCTGGCGAGGCATCAATCTCGACACCTCCTACTGGTGGAGCAAGTCGATCGACCTCGGCGGCGACTATACCAACACTGCCAACGACGTCGACAGCTTCATGTTCCGATCGCAAACCGAGGATGATGTCTTCGGTGACCTGAAAGGCCCCAGCCGCTTTGATCAGCCGCACTCGTTCCTGGTGCGTGGTGGCTACACGCTGCCCTTCAAGGGCCGTCGCGTGGGACAGTGGACTTTCTCCGGCGTTGCTTTGGCGAAAACCGGCACCCCCTTCAACCTGTCCACTGGCTCCGACGCGCCGGGTTTCGGCAACGTCGACGGCGTCATCATGGACCGGCCGAACCTGCTCGATCCCTCGATCCTCGGCCGCTCTATTCGCCACCCGGACGTCTCGCGCCAGCTTTTACCCCGCTCCGCCTTCGCCTTTATCGGGCCCGGTGAGGCACGCGGCAACCTCGGGCGTGGCGTGTTCCGCCGTGCTCCCATCCGCAACGTGAACGCGTCCGTGAGTGGCACGTGGCTGCTGAAGGGAGACATGGCGATGACGTTCCGCGCGGAATCCATCAACCTGACCAACACGCCACAGTTCGCCGAACCCGGTTTCCGTCTGGCCGACTCCAACTTCGGCGCAATCACCAACACGCTGAACGACGGACGCAGCTTCCGCCTCACGTTGCGCCTCAGCTACTAACCCCGCCTGGGCTACCATAGCGATTCCGCATGACATTGACCCAAGCTGTTCTGCTGGCCATTGTTCAAGGCCTGACCGAGTTGCTTCCGATTTCCAGTTCCGGGCATTTGTTTGCCTTTTCCTGGCTATTCGCGATGCCGGATCAGGGGCTTGCATTCGACATCGCCCTGCACATGGGAACGCTCTTTGCGGTGATCGCCTACTTCTTTCGGGACTGGCTTCAGATCCTGGGCCAAGGCTTCGGCATTTCCGTCGGCAACGATTCAGGCCTGAAGAAGAATCCAAGGCTTCTCTGGGTGCTTGCCGCGGCGACAGTGCCCATCGGGATCGGGGGCCTGCTGTTGAAGCGCGCGGCCGAGACCTCGTTTCGCAACGCCTTCGTGATTGGCGCCATGCTGATCCTGGTCGGGCTTTTGATGCTGGTGGGCGAAAAGATCGGCCGCCGCACCAAATCGATCGGCGAACTCACCACCGTGGACGCGCTGACCATCGGCCTGGCGCAAGTGCTTGCGGTGGTGCCCGGCACCTCTCGCAGCGGCATCACCATGACGGCAGGCCTGTTTCGTGACCTGGACCGGCCGACGGCCGCGCGCTTCAGCTTTCTGCTTTCCACGCCCGCCGTTGCCGCCGCGGGACTGAAAGAGCTCTACGACGCGCTGAAGGAAGGGCACGCCGGGTCACTGCTCACCATGGAAGCAGGCGTCGGCATTATCGTCAGCGCGCTCACCGGGTTTCTGGTCATCCACTTCCTGATGCGGTTCCTCACGCGCAACGGTCTGACGCCGTTCATCTGGTACCGGATCGCGTTCGGCGTTTTGCTGGTAGGACTCGCGATCGCACGCGGCAGCGGTGTATAATTATTCATAGACGTGAATAAACAATCGCCCGTCCTTGTGGGCATCGTCGGCTTTCGCGGTTACAGCGGCGCGGAGTTGCTGCGCCTTCTCGCCCGCCACGCGCACATCGAGCCCGTCCTGATGGAGCACCGGTCCGACAGTAGTGACGCTCCGCGGCCTCGCGGCACTCGCGAGCCGCAGCGGATTGCCGCGACTGCCGAAGCCGCCCGCGCTGCCGGCCTGAGCGCGGTGTTGCTGGCCACTCCGCACGACGCGGCAATGGAGCTGACGCCTCCTTTGTTGGAAGCCGGCATCAAGGTCATCGACCTCAGCGCGGCCTTCCGACTGAAGACCGCCGACACGTATCTGCGCTGGTACCGGGAAGAGCATCACGCACCGCAGCTGCTCACCGAAGCCGCGTATGGCCTGCCCGAGTTCTACCGCGACCGCGTGCGCGGTGCACGGCTGGTGGCGAACCCCGGCTGTTATCCCACCGCCGCCAATCTCGCCGTGGCACCCCTGGTCGCAGCCGGGGTGATTGACCGCCGCGCCGGAGTCGTCTGCGATGCGAAGTCCGGCGTCAGCGGCGCGGGACGCAAGCCCTCCCTGAAGACCAGCTTCTGCGAGGTGACCGAAAACTTTTCCGCCTATGCCGTTCTGGAGCATCGCCACGTCCCGGAAGTGCTGATGAACTCGCACCTGAAGGAGGAGGAGTTCAGCTTTACCGCGCAGTTGATTCCCATTGACCGCGGCATTCTCGAAACAATCTACTTCCGCGCGTCGGGCTGCAGCTCTACCGCCGATCTCATCTCGATTTACGAGGAGCGCTATCGCGACGAGCCGTTTGTGCGCCTCTATGACCCTGGCGTCTTCCCCGACCTTCGTGGCATTGCGCGCACCAACTTCTGTGACATCGGCGTGAAGTACGATGCTCCGACCGGGCGAGGCGTCATCGTGGTCGCAATCGACAACCTGGGCAAGGGAGCCGCCGGGCAGGCGCTTCAGAACTTGAACCTGGTGCTCGGCTTCGACGAGACCGAGGGGTTGCTCTGATGCGCGCGCTGATCAAGCTGGGCGGCACGCTGCTCGACGACTCGGACACGCGCACCCGGCTGGCAAAGGAGCTGGCTGCGCTCACAAGCGTGCATGAACTGGCCATCGTCCACGGCGGCGGCAAGCAGATGACACAGTACCTGGCGGAGCGCGGCGTGGAAAGCCGCTTCGTGGACGGGATGCGCGTCACCACGCCGGAGGTGGTGGATGCTCTGCTCAAGGTATTCGCCGGCAGCGTGAATCATCAGCTGGTCGCGTCGCTAACCGGCGCGGGCGCGAAGGCAGTGGGGCTGACCGGCATCGACGCGGGTCTCGCCATCGCGGAGCAGCTGGACCCGCGTCTGGGCGCGGTCGGCCGGATCATCCACGGCGATGCAGGCCTGTTGCACTGCCTGGTGGGAGGCGGCTACCTGCCCGTTGTCGCGTGTGTCGCGGGTTCCGTGGACGGTCAGATCTTCAACGTAAACGCTGATCGCATGGCAGTGGCTTGTGCCCGCGCGTTTTCGGTCGACCGGCTCATCTTTCTGACAGACGTCGAAGGCGTCCGGGGCGAAGCCGGTACCACTCTGCCGCGCCTTTCCCTGGCGGAGTGCCGCGACCTGGTGGAGCGAAACATCGCCACCGGCGGCATGCAAGCCAAGCTGGAAGCCGCTTGCGAAGCGGTCGCGGGCAGCGGGCGGCAGGTCATCATCGCGCCCGGAGCACGTCCCGGCGCCGCCGCCGCGATTCTCTCGGGCGAGACGCTGGGAACCGCCGTGCATGCCTAGCGCGCTCATTCGTCGCGCGACCCTCCGCGATGTTCCGGAGATCGCCCGCATTATCGAGGACTATGCCCGGCAAGCGATCCTTCTACCCCGTACTGAGTTGGAATTAGCAGAGAATATCCGGGAATTTCATACCGCCTATGACCCGGCCTCCGGGCAGGTCCTCGGATGCTGCGCCCTAAAGATCTATACGTGTGCATTTGCGGAAGTACGCTCACTGGCAGTGGTCGAAAGTATCAAGGGTACCGGTACTGGTTTAGCTCTACTGAATGCGATTGAAGCTGAAGCGCGAAGCCTGGGCGTGGAGTCTCTCTTTGCATTCACAACTGTTTCCGGGTTCTTCGCGCGGGCTGGCTACCACGCGGTGGACCGTGCTCGGTTGCCGCTAAAGGTATGGAAAGATTGCCTTCAATGCTCCAAGCTGCGGAACTGTGACGAGATCGCGATGCAGAAACCATTGCGGTCCGAGACGGATGATTTGACACATTCCCCCCAAGAGGGGGGATCTATCAGCCCCTTACCGTACCAGTACCTTCCGATTCTTCAGTCCTAGCCACTTCCGCGATCTGCGCGAAAACAGGAGCACTTGCGGCTCCAACTCCGGTTTCTCGTCTCCCCGCAAAATATCTCAGAAATCCAAGAGAGATATTGGGCACCGTTACACTTATTCGTGTGTACAATGAACCTTCGCTTTTCACAATAGTAAAGCGAATGAGAGACAGGAGGCCCAAATGAGAGCACAAACCGTCGATATCCGCGAGTCGATGGGCCACGTTCTCTGCACCACGATTTTTCGAGCCGGCGGAAAGAAGTTGCTGGCGAAGGGCCACATCCTCCGGGAAGAGGATGTCCGGCTGCTCGAAACCGAAGGAATGAACGAAGTTTGGGTCACCGTCCTCGAGGACGGCGAGGTCGGCGAGGACGACGCAGTTGCCCGTGTGGCCGTGGAAATGGGCTGTGGTGCGCTGGAGATCCGGCCCGCTGCCGGAGGGCGCGCCAATCTGGTTGCGACCGAAAACTGCTGTGTTTTGGTGGATGATGAGCTGCTGCGCCAGCTGAACTGCACCTCCAGCATGGCGCTGGCGACCGTTCCCAACTTCAGCTACGCCGCCGCCGGGTCCCGGATCGCCACCGTCAAGAGTGCTCCCTTTGCGGTCTCCGCCAGCGAACTGGAAGCCCTGCTCGCCATCCTGCGCGAGCGGGGTCCGATTCTGCAGGCGCGACCCATCCGGCATCCGAGCGTCGCCGTTCTCTACACCGACCCGCTGAGCGCCGACCGCGCGCGCGTCCTCTTTGAGAGCGTGATGCGCCAGCGGCTGGAACGCTTTGCGATTCCGCAGAGCTTCGCCCTGTCGGCCATTGAGGAAGAAAACGCAGTGGCGCGCGGATTGCAGCAACTGATGCGCAATCGCCCCACGGTGATCCTGGTCGCCTCCACTACTGCCCCCGCGGGTCCGGAAGACGTCATCGGACGAGCCATTCAGAAGATCGGCTGCCAGGTGGAACGATTCCTTGCCCCCGTCGAACCGGGCAACCTGCTTCTGCTGGGCTATTGCGACGATATTCCGATCGTTTCCGCGCCGGGCTGTTTCCGGTCCGCAAAGACGAACGTCGTAGACTTGGTTCTTCCTCCTCTGCTGGCGCGCTACCGCGTGTCGGGGTGGGAGATTGCTTGCCTCGGCCACGGAGGGCTGCTGGGCTAAAGCGAACGGTTTCAGCTCCTCCACACCCCTGTGCCGTTACCTCCGAGCGGCATAAGGGTGCTCTTCAAAGCCGGGCGACTGACCACCGCCCGGCTTCTTTTTTCTTTCGGTAGCGCTGATACACTCACGGTGACCTATGCGAGTTGCTCGCGTTGACGCGATTCTTCTTTCCTGCCCCCTGCCCGAGCCGCTGAAGCTCTCCTACTACGGGGGCGAACGCACGATTCTGAAGCGTGATGCCATGCTGATCCGGATTCAAACGGATCGCGGTCGCGTGGGCTGGGCACCCGGCCAACCGACCGAGCACGCGCGGGACATCATTCATGACGTCGTGCGGCCCTTCCTCGACGGCGCCATGATCGCCGACCCCGACGCGCTTCGGGTGAAGTTCTTTGCCCGGCACTCCAGCCCGGAGTACCGCAAGGTCTACTGCGCGGTCGAAGTTGCGCTCTATGATCTGGCGGCCAAGGATCAGGGCGTCGCGATTTCCGAGTTAATCGGCGGACGCGTGCGTGACACGATCCGGCTGTATGGCTCCGGCGGAATGTACATGCCCCCGGAGGCCTATGCCGAAGAAGCAGCAGCGGTTCAATCGCTCGGCTACTCGGCCTACAAGATGCGCCCGGGACTGGGACCGGACGAGGATGTCCGCACGGTGAAGCTGATGCGGGAAGCAACCGGCGCCGGCTTTGAGCTGATGGTGGACGCGCACACGTGGTGGCGCATGGGCGACCGCAGCTATGGCGAGGAGACCGCCAAGCGGCTCGCCGCGGAGATCGCCCCCTATGATCCCTGCTGGCTGGAAGAACCGCTGCCCCCACACGATCACGACGCCTATATCCGCCTTCGCGAAAGTGCGGAAATCTGCATCGCCAGCGGCGAGCACGAGCAGAGCGACGAAAGCTTCTATGACCTGATGTCGCGCGAATGCGTCGACTATGTGCAGGCGGATCTGGTCTGCCAGGGCGGCTATGCCAGCGGACGCCGGATTCTGGCCGATTGCCAGCAGCACGGATTGCGCTTCGCCTTCCACAGCTGGGGCACGGATCTGGAAGTTCTCGCCGCCGCGCAGATGGGCATCTGCTGGCCGGAAAGCGTCGTCGAGTGGCTGGAATACCCGCTCTACCGCCGTGAAGGCGTCCCCGTGCTGTATCCGTTCGCGCTCGCCACCGAGATTCTCGCTGAGCCGCTGTCGATTACTGCCGGCGAATTGACCGTTCCTCGATCGGCCGGCCTCGGGATCGCGATCAATGAGGCGGTGATTGACAAGTACCCCTGGTTGCCGGGACCGTGGTCGACGTTCAAGCTGATTTCGCCGCCCGGTGAATTTGCCGTCATCGGCGATCACAGCGTGCCGTGGGGCCAATAGCCGCCGCAGTTCTGGCAGGTTTCGCCGGTGCCGCCGCCTGGAGTGTGCGCGGACGCTCGGCCTCCGTCTGGGAGCCCACGGTGTGGCGCGGTGATGGACAGCGCCGGTCGGTCGCCCTGACGTTTGACGATGGGCCAAGCGAGTCGACACCACTGCTGCTGGAGGAGTTGTCGCGGTTCGGCATCCACGCCACGTTTTTCCCGATCGGAACAAACGTGCGGCGGCTGCCGGAGACCGCGCGGCTGGTGGCGGCGGCGGGCCACGAGTTCGGAAACCATACGGAGACCCATCCGCGCCTCTGGCTGCAATCGCCCCACGTGATCGCCTCCGAGGTGGACCGGGCGCAGGAGACGCTTGCGGCCATCTGTGCAGTGAAGCCTCGCTGGTTTCGCGCTACCTACGGCGTCCGTTGGCCTGGCCTGCGCGCCGCGCTCGGCCGGCACGGCATGACGAACGTGATGTGGGGCGTCATCGGCTCCGACTGGCGATTGTCCGCCGCCGAGGTCGCCGCGAAGGTGGTGCGTGGTGTCCGTCCCGGGACCATCATTTGCCTCCACGACGGGCGGGAGCTTCGCGAAAATCCAGACATCCGTGCGACGATAGAAGCCGTTCGCCGGATCGTCCCGGATCTGCTCCAGCAGGGGTTCCGGTTCGAAACGGTGGGAGAACTCTTATGTCCGACGACGACATCACCCGGCGTGTGATCGAAGTAATCGCCAAGACAACTCACAAGCCCCTCGAGAGCATCACGCCGGAAACGGTGTTTGCGGACGCCGGCATCGATTCGCTCGACGGCATCCAGATTCTGTTTGCACTGGAGCAGGAGTTCGAGATCTCCATCTCCGATGACGACGCCAAGAAGATTCGCGGCGTCGCCGACGTCGTGCGCGGCGTTTCGGCACTCCTGGCGCAAAAGACCGCGTGAGGCGTGTCGCAATCACCGGCTTGGGGGTCGTGAGTGCGATTGGCTGCTCTCGCGATGCGTTCTGGCAGTCTCTCGCCGCAGGCCGCAGCGGCATCGGACCCATCACACAGATTGACCTCTCCGGCTTTCGCTTCCGCAACGGGGCCGAAGTGGCCAGCTTCGCCTGGGGAGACGAGCGGGAGCGGACACTCTACGACCGGTTTGCCCTGATGGCAGGCGCGGCGGCGGAGCAAGCGCTGGCGGAATCCGGGCCACTCCCGCGGGACTCCACCGCCGTCATCACCGGTTCTTGCCTGGGCGGCAATCACTTCGAGGACTGGAGCTACCGCGAGCTGTATGAAGCGAAGCGCTCGCGATTCAACCCGCTGACCGTTCCCAAGATCATGGAGAACGCCCCGGCGAGTCTAATCACGATGAAGTGGGGCTTGGCCGGACCGTCCTATGCCGTGGCGAGCGCCTGTTCATCGTCAAATCACGCCATCGGGCAAGCGTTCTGGATGGTGCGCTCCGGTCAGGTGGAAGCCGCCGTGTGCGGCGGCGCCGATGCCACGTTCTCGCTCGGCATCCTGCGCGCCTGGGAAGCAATGCGCGTCGTCAGCCCGGATACCTGCCGGCCATTCTGCGCCAACCGTCCGGGCATGATCCTGGGAGAAGGTGCGGCGATGCTGGTTTTGGAACCGCTCGACCGCGCGTTGGCGCGTGGTGCGACGGTCTATGCCGAGATCGCCGGCTTCGGCATGTCCTCCGATGCGCACCACATTACGCAGCCCTCCGGCGACGGTGCCGCTCGCGCGATGCGTGCTGCGATTGCCGATGCGGCTATCGCGCCGGAGGCGGTCGGCTATATCAATGCCCACGGCACGGGCACCGCCGCCAATGATTCCGTGGAGTGCGAAGCAATTCGAACGGTTTTCGGCGAGCGGGGTCCGGCCATCTCCTCGACAAAGTCGATGCACGGGCACACTCTGGGCGCTGCCGGAGCGGTGGAGGCGGTCGCAACGGCGCTTGCGCTGCACCACGGCGTTCTTCCGCCCACGGCGAACTTCACCGTCCAGGACCCGGCATGCCCGGGCGACATCATCACAAATGCATCGCGTGCGGAAGAGGTGGCGTACGCTTTGTCGAACTCGTTCGCATTTGGCGGGTTGAACGCCGTCCTGGTGCTGCGCCGCGAACGGCGCTGACACCCTCCTCGATCGCAAAAAAATGTGGCAGCGATTGTCGATTTCGGCGTGCCCCAATCGTCACTGGAGTGCGCGGCGAAACCCGCGACAATCACTCAGGAGACAACACCAATGAAATACATCATCTTGATCTACGGCTCGGAAGCTGCGTGGACTTCGCTTACGCCGGAGCAGGCACAAGACGTTTACGCCGCTCACATGAAGTACGGCCACGACATGGCAGCGGCCGGCGTCCTGCGCGGCGGGGCGGAATTGAAGCCCAGCACGATGGCGACCACACTGCGCCTCCGGCAGGGCAAGCTGTTGACTACGGACGGTCCGTTTGCGGAGACCAAGGAGCAACTGGGCGGCTACTACATCATCGAAGTGGACAATCTCGAGAAGGCCCTGCATTGGGCGGCACAGTGCCCAGGTGTGGAGCACGGGTCCATCGAGGTCCGGCCTCTGGGCGCAGGTGCTTAGATGTTTCTTTCGCGCGTCATCGAGCAGACGTTTCGCGACGATGGCGCGCGCATCCTGGCTTCCCTGATCCGCCTCACCGGCGATTTTGAGGCAGCCGAGGATGCCGTGCAGGAGGCCTATGCGCGGGCGCTGACCACGTGGCAGCGCGATGGAATCCCGGACCGTCCCGCCGCGTGGCTGAACACCGTGGCGCGACGCGTCGCCTTGGACCGGCTGCGGCGGGACCGCTTCGCGCCGCTGCCGGAGGATGTGCCCTCCGCATTTACCGAGCCGAATCTGGACCCCGCAGCCGTGGAGGACGACCGCCTCCGCCTGCTGTTCACCTGTTGCCATCCGGCCCTGGCTCCTGCCGCACGGGTGGGATTGGCGTTGCAGACTCTTGGCGGGCTGACAACGCGCGAGGTAGCCCGCGCCTTTCTGGAACCGGAGGCCACCACGGCGCAGCGGCTGGTTCGGGCAAAGCGCAAGATCCGAGACGCCCGGATCCCCTACGAGACCCCCTCCCGCGCTGACCTGCCGGAGCGCTTGGAAGCGGTGCTGGGCGTTGTGTACCTCATCTTCAACGAGGGCTACGCGGCAACGGAGGCCTCTTCGCTGATCCGCGTGGATCTCTGCCGGGAGGCCATCCGGCTGGCGCGGTTGACGGCCCACCTGATGCCGGAAGATCCGGAGGCGCTGGGCTTGCTCGCGCTGCTGCTGCTGACCGACGCCCGCCGCGAGGCGCGTGTCGATGCCGAAGGTGTCCTGGTTCCGCTCGAAGAGCAGGACCGCACGCGATGGGACGCGGCCAAGATTGCCGAAGGCGTCGCGGTGCTTGATCGCGGGATGGCAATAGGCCGGCCGGGACCTTATCAGATCCAAGCCGCCGTCGCGGCACTGCACGCGCAGGCAGAGACCGCCGCGGCGACGGATTGGCCGCAAATTGAGGCGCTCTACGCCACCCTGCTGCGCCTTCAGCCCAGCGCCGTCGTGGCCTTAAACGCCGCGTGCGCCGGAGCGATGGTCCACGGCGTGTCCAACGGGCTTCTCTGGATCGCGGAACTGGAACGCACCGGCGAACTGGAGGGCTACTACCTGCTTCCTGCCGCGCGGGCGGACCTGCTGCGCCGCGCCGGACGCTTCCCGGAAGCTCAGGCGGCCTATCAGGCGGCTCTCGGGCTGGTGAAGAACGAGGCGGAGCGCCGCTACCTGGAGCGGCGTCTGGCCGAGATCTCGCAGCCCTCACGGCCAGGATCGCCGCAAGACCCGCAGCAGGAAGCCCTCTAGCGCTTGGCCGGCGCCGCGATGGCCCACCGGGCGACGGCTGCGCGCAGGTGTGCCAAGTCGATCGGTTTCGTCAGATAGTCGTCCATCCCGGCATCGAGGCAGCGGTTTCGGTCTTCACTCATGGCCATCGCCGTCAAGGCCACGATCGGCGTCCGGCTACCGGGATCTTCCTCTTTGCGAATCGCGCGGGCTGCTGCCAGGCCGTCCATGACAGGCATATGGAAGTCCATCAGGATCACGTCAAAGCGTTTCTGCGCCGCCGCCTCCACCGCGGCCTTTCCGTTGTCGACGATCTCCACCGTGTGGCCGAGCTTTCGCAACGCTGCCGCCACCACCTTCTGATTGACCTCGTTGTCCTCTGCCAGAAGGATGTGCGCGTGGAAGGCTGGCTCCCGGATCGGCGCCTGCGGCTCGTCAGGGGTCACCAGCCGTATGCCCTGCTGCGCTGCCGCAAGGCGCTCAAAAAGCCGGTCGGCCCGTATCGGTTTGGCGATCATCGGGATCTTGCCCAACTCCGGCATGCTGCCGTGAAGGGAGGGCGAGAGAACCGCATAGACCTGCGGGCGACTGGCCGAGGGGGCGCTCAACAGGTTGGCAAGGAAGGACAACAGCGCCGGATCCTGCATCGTCATGTCAAGAAGGACGGCGCGATAGTTTCCTCCGGCACGCCACGCCGCGGCCGCGCCGGACCCGCTGATGGCCGCCGTCAGATGCACGCCCCAATGTTCCGCCAGGATCTGATACTGCTCCAGAACCGCAGCATTTTCGTCGATGGCCAGGATGGGTAACCCTTCCAACGCGTTGCGGCGGGAACAGGCATCGGCTGACTCCTCCGCCGCCCCGAACCGGACCGTGAAGTAGAACGTCGACCCGGCGCCTTCCTGGCTGTCCACGCCGATTTCTCCACCCAGCGCTTCCACCAGCTGTCGGCAGATGGCGAGGCCGAGACCCGTGCCGCCGTAATTGCGCGTGGTGGCATCATCCGCCTGGAGGAACGGCTCGAAGATCCGGCGCTGCGCGGCAGGCGGAATGCCGATTCCCGTATCCGCGACCGTAATCCGGAGCCGAACATCGGCACCGGTGTGAGACAGCAGCTCATGGCGGACCACCACCTGCCCCTCGCGCGTGAACTTGATCGCGTTGCCAATCAGGTTGATCAGAACCTGCCGGTACCGCACCGGGTCTCCGCACACGCGTCCGGGGAGTGCCGGATTTGGCATCACCACCAGTTCCAGCCCCTTCCGGGCCGCGCCCTCCTCGAGAAGCTCCGCGGCTTCCTCGGCGACCGCCACGGGATTGAACTCCACGCGTTCCAGCGTCATCCGTCCTGCTTCGATCTTCGATAAGTCCAATAAATCGTTGATCATGGACAGAAGCGTGCGGGCGCAATCCTGGATGCTGCCGGCAAATAGGTGCTGCTGCGGGCTGAGCTTGGATTCCAGCAGGAGTTGACTCATGCCCAGAATCCCGTTCATCGGCGTTCGGATCTCGTGGCTCACCTGCGCAAGAAAACGGCTCTTGGCATCCGTGGCCGCTTGGGCGCGCTCCAGCTCCCGCTGCTGATCTGCCAGCCGGCGCTCGGTCGCCTGCAGTCGCTGGCTCAAGGCGCTCAATCCGGCAACGGTCGGATCTTCGCTCTCCGATTGGGAAACAGGGATTTCGGAGGTTTCGCGCGATGCTTGCACATCGCGCTGTATCGGCGGAAAGCCGAATGGACTTTACACTATTCTTTCGCGCCCTTAATCCATTCCAAGATCGTCACATATTCAGGCGAATCTTTCGCAAAGCGGATCCCGCCCCCGTGCGCCACCGTCCCGGAACCGGCGATTCCTTCGGTCTCTGCCGTGGACGTCGGCTTCAGGAGTAGCAGGCTCTTTTCCGGCTCGTCCTGATTGACGACGTTGGCCACGGTCGTCCAGGTGGCGTTGAACGCCGTGTGCGAGGCATGGCAATGGACGCACGCCTGACCATCCTTGCCTCTCTTTTCGAGAATCGGCTGGATGTAGCCTCGGAAATAGGCTTCGTCGAGTTTCGGCTTGGACCGGCGCGCCGCCGCGGGAGTTGCCGCCACGTTCACGGGAGGCGGCTTCAACGCTCGCGCAACTTCTCCGGCGTCCGGCCTCGATTGCACTTTCTCCAGCACCGCCCGCGTGCGCTCTCCCGGTGCGCCCGCCAGACGGTTGACATCGCCAAAACGCGTTTCGCGCACCATCAGCACCGCTTGAGCGGCCAGACGGCGAAGCTCCGCGTCCGTGGAATCCAACAGCGGTGACAAAGCCTTTGAGATCCGCTCCGCCGCGTCGCCGAAGAAGGCAATCTGCTCGATGTCGTTGCCGATGCGGTTGTACACGGGCGGCGCAGGCTTCGCCAGGTTCGCTTCCAGGTCGTAGATGTCGGCGCGGCGGAGCGGCAACTCCGTCAATGCGGCCAACAGCAGCTTGCGCCCCTCCGGCGTGGTGCGGTCGAGGAACGCGCTGAACTTGGCCGCCAGCCGGCTCTCGATCGCCAGGCGTCCCGCAATGACGCGCTCCCGGTCCGGCTGATGCGCCAGCAGCGGCACCCAGTTGTTGTACAGGTAGCGGATGTTCTCATCCGCGATGTTGTAGACCGCGTGCTGCAGGTTCTCCACGTCCCAGGGATGGCGCGGGTTGGCTTCGAGCGCAGCCAGAATGGAGTCCTCAATCGACTCCTTCACGGCTGTCGAAGGCGTCCAGAACCAGTACTGCCAGAGCGCCTTGGCCGCCGCCATGCGAATGGCCGGAGAACGGTCTCGCAGCAGGGCGCCCAAATGCGGCGCGAGCTCGTCACGGCGCGCCAGCGCGGCAAAGTGTTGAGCGAAGATGCGCGTAGCGCCCCACCGCTGCCGCTCGTTCGGTGCGGCCAGCATCCTGGCCAACTCCTCCGTCGAGAGCGAATCCTGACGGCTGTGCCGCAGGCGGATGGCCCAGGCTGCGGTGCGCTGCACCATCTTGCTAGGGTCGGCCAGAAGGTCCGGCGAGACCGGCTGCCCCAACCGTCCCATCGCGGCCACGGCAGCTTGCCGCAACAGGGCGTCGTTGGACTGCGCGACAGCGGCTATCCCCTGCTGCGTCTTCTCGTCCTGCCGGTCCCAGACATTGTCCAACTGCTCCAGAAGGCGTGCCGGATCCGCTGACAGGGTGCCTGCCGCACCCGCATTCCAGCCCTTCGCTCGCGGAGCCTTCGGATAATAGGCGCTCAAGGCCAGCACCGCCATCTGCGTTTCGCGGAACGGCGTGCGGAAGTTCTCAAAAGATTGCAGCGGATCCATCCACCCGCCAAACGCCTGCTGCCGCGCGAGCAGATACGCCAGTCCCTTTGCCACCTGCGGGTGCTCCTTCGGAATGCCCGCCGCGTGCAGCGCCCATAAGGCGTGACCGGTCTGGAACTCCACTTCCGGCTGATCCGCCTCGAAGCGGGCGGACCATTGGCCGCTCTGGCGTTGCAAGGAAAGCAGACGCTCCGCATTGCGCGCGATCCGGTCCCGGTATTTCTCGCGATCGATCTCGGCCAAGGCCAGCGTCTGATAGCAGAGGTCGATCGTGTTCTTCACCTCCCCGCCCGCGATCAGTTCCCCCAGCCGGGCGTCGCGCGTCACCGACCAGGAGTACCAGGCCACCTCATGCGCACTCACCAGCGGCGTGTTTCCGTTCGTTTCATCGGGCGGAAGCTTCGTCCGGCCGTCGTAGTAGAGCTTGAGATACCCGGCAACGCCTTCGTGGAAGCGCTCCCGCCGTTCTCCGCTGATCTGCTGTTCGAAGATCCCAAGCAGGTGCGACATCCGGCTCAGCACGTTGGCCGAAGCCGAGATCATGCGGGCCCAAACGGCCCCTTGCTGCTCAAATCCGAACAACGGGCGCGGGTTGTTGTAAAAGCGCTCCGTCAGGAAATGGAGCTGCTCCCGCTGCCGGATCTCGTAGCCATTGCGAGCCGCATACAGCGCGCCGCGCTGCGTGAAGTGCGTGGCATGACAGGCGACGCAAAGCGACGTCTCCTGATGCACGCTGGAAACGCGGTCCAGCAGGCCGCCGCGACGGGGCGTGTTGGCATGCCAGGAGTCCCCGGCAGACAGCAAGTAATCGATCGCCGTTTCCACCGCCTGCTGGGGATCACGATAGGCGGGGACGTCGTAGACTCGCGTGCGCAGCTTGTACTCCGGATGCGAGGCGCGAACGGCAATGTAGTACGTTCCTCGGTCCTTCAGCACGCGCGGAGTGAACTTGTTTCCCGGTAATGCCTGCACCTCGTGGGGCAAGGCCACCGGATCCTCACCGTCGTAGAACTCCTCCAGCTTGCCGTTCACCGCGCGGTGGATCGTGAGGTTGACCGGAATCTGATCCCGATCCGCCAGATCGACCTGAAAGTAGACCAGGCGCGGGCGCGTGTCGGTGAACTCGAACCGGTACCAGTCGGTCCGCGCCGGGTCCTCCACATTTGCCTTGCGCGACGTCCCGGCGGCGGGCACGTAGGCGGCGTCGTCACCGGAAGCAAATACGGTCCGGCCAAGGGTGACCGGCTGCGCGTCCTGCCAGCGCCGGATGGGACCCGCGCGCACCTGGCTGCTACGCGGCCACGCGGTGACGCGGAGACGGAACCGGGCGGAACTGTTGGCCGCCTGCACGCGAATCGCGACCGGCCCGGTTGCACGGAACTGCGTGTACCAATCGGGGTCGCCTGCGTGCAGTGTCTTCGCGCCTTGGCCGTCCACCAGAATGGTGACCTGTCCGGCGTCGCCCAGCGCAGACGGCGTCTCGACCGAGTAAAGCAGCGCATACTGCTTGTCGGGTTGCGCGGTGAAGGTGAATGTCTCAGCCCGGACAGCGCCGGTACGCTCGAGAACCACCGGCAAGTTCAGCGCCGCCGCCCAGGGCGCCACAACGGTCAGCAGAAGCAAAGCCGCACGCATCTTCATACACGTTATCGTGCCGCGACACCGCCGTTCGGCCACCTGGCACGCTCCCGGCTGGTATTCTGAGAGTTTCCCGGAGGTTATCGTTCTTTGGATCGTCTTGTGCTCGCCTTTCGCGCCTTTTGGGCGCTGCTGACCAACGGCAAACTCCCTGAAGATCTGCTTGGAAAACTGAACCTTGTCCCGCGGGGCGCGGCGCGTCCGCAGCAGGCTGCCAAGCCGGAGCCGCCGGCGGTTCGGGTCTCCGATGGCGCGCTGCAGTTGCTCGGCATCCTGCAGCGCGACTCCCGGCTGGTGGACTTCCTGATGGAAGATCTCTCAGGCTACGAGGATGAACAGATCGGCGCGGCAGTGCGGTCCATGCACGAATCCGCCAAGAAGAGCCTGCTGCAGCATGTCAGCCTGAACCCGGCGATTGACGGCGTCGAGGGGGCTTACACGAAGGTTGGAGACGCCTCGGTGGTGAAGTTCATCGGAAACGTGCCCGCCGACGGCAAAGCGCCTGGCGGCATCCTGCGGCATCGAGGCTGGAAGGCCGAGTCCATCACACTCCCGGTGCTGACGGCAAAGGCGAACGTGGCGGTGCTGGCGCCGGCCGAAATCGAAGTCGAGTAGCGCGTGACGATCGGAATCGACCTCGGTACGACGCATTCGAGCGTCGCCTGGCGCGAGGGCGACGCCGCGGTGCGCGACTTTCCCATCCCTCAGGCGGTTTCGGCAGGGGAGATCGGGACAGAACCCCTGCTCCCTTCGTTTCTCTATCTGCCGGCCGAGGCAGAACGCACGCCGCTGCCGTGGGACGAGGCCCCGTCGTATGTCGTCGGACGGTTCGCCCAGCGGCGCGGGGCAGAGACTCTCGGCCGTCTGGTCTCCTCGGCCAAGAGCTGGCTGTCCTATGCCGGCGTGGACCGTACCTCGGCGCTGCTGCCGCTGAACGCGCCGGAGGGCGTGGCGAAGCTGTCACCTGTGGACGCCTCGCGCGAGTATCTGTCGCACCTGCGCGAAGCCTGGAACGACGCGCATCCGGAGCAGCCCTTCGACGAGCAGCGCATCATCGTCACCGTTCCCGCGTCGTTCGACGAGGTGGCGCGCGAGTTGACGCTGGAAGCGGCGCGTCAGGCCGGCTACCCGGAAGTGATCCTGCTCGAAGAGCCGCAGGCGGCCTTCTATGCCTGGATTGAAAAGCATGAGGACTGGCGCGACCGCGTCGGTGTGGGCGACCTCATCCTGGTGGCCGACATCGGCGGCGGCACCACCGACTTCACCTTGATTGCCGTGCGGGACCGCAACGGTGACCTCGAACTGGAACGCGTCGCCGTCGGCGATCACATCCTGCTGGGCGGCGACAACATGGATCTCGCCTTGGCCCGGCATGTGGGTGAGTCTCTGTCGGCGCGCGGAACGAAGCTGGACGCAATGCAGTTTCAGGCATTGTGGCAGCAGTGCCGCGTCGCCAAGGAGGTCCTGCTGGACCCGGCCTCGGCAAAAGACGAGCATCCGGTGACCATCCTCGGCCGCGGGACCGGCTTGATTGGCGGCACGATCAAGGCGAAACTGCCCCGCGCCGACGTCGAACGTCTGATCGTGGACGGCTTCTTCCCCATGACGGCGCGCGACGAAATGCCCGAACGCCGCCGCCGCGCCGCACTGGCCGAAATCGGATTACCGTATGCGGCTGATGCCGCCGTGACGCGCCACTTGGCGGAATTCCTGCGCCGCGCCGACAACGCCCGCCCGACACATGTCTTGTTTAACGGCGGCGTCCTGCGCGCCCCCGGCATCCGGCAGCGGCTCCTGGCGGTGCTGGAGAACTGGTTCGGGCAGCCTGTTCCCGCGCTCGATGGCGAGGACTTGATGCATGCCGTCGCCCGGGGCGCTGCCTATTACGGCGCCGCGCGCGATGGGAAGGGTGTCCGCATCCGCGGCGGAATCGCCCGCAGCTACTACGCCGGAATCGAGAGCGCACTTCCCGCCGTGCCGGGCATGCCCGCACCGATGAAGGCGCTGACTGTCGCCCCGTTCGGCATGGAGGAGGGCACATCGCACGCGTTTCCCGATCAGCAGTTCGGTCTCTATGTCGGCGAGCCGGCCGAGTTTCGCTTCTTCTCCTCCTCCCGAACTCATGACCAGCCGGGCGAAGTACTGGAGTCCATTCCACCCGACCTGGAAGAGATGACGCCGATGGAGGTGACTCTCGACGGCGCGGCGGGCGTCACGCCTGTCACGCTGGAAACGAAAGTCACCGAGACCGGGATGCTGGAGTTGTGGTGCGTCGCCAAGGATGGTCGGCGCTGGAAACTGGAGTTCAACGTCCGCGAAAAAGTGAAGTGATCATGAGTTCCCGTTGCCCGTGGGGTGGCCCAGGGGTTGCCCGTTCCGCAAACGGCTGACGAGGGCGTTCTTCTTCACCGTCAGCTGGCGAGCGAGAAAGCGCAGCAGCCAATCGCGTGTCGGCGGCGACGCCGCGGGGGTGGCCAGATGCTTGTTAGTAGCGTGGATGTCCTTCCACCCCAATCCTTCCAGCGCGAGCACACGCAGGAAATCATCGGCGGTCTGCCATTCTCCGTCCACATCGTTGCCAAACGGACCGGCCGAATGAAACGGGAAGGAGTAGCGAATCGGGTCGCCTCCCTTCTCCGCAGCGAAGACACGATCCGCATACATGCTGGAGACCGAATATCCGTCAACCAGCTTGAACGCGTTGTAGCGCCCCTGCGCCACCAGCAAGGCAAACACTTCCACGGAGTGCGCCTCCGCTGAAACAAACGGCGGAAAGATACCCGCCTGAAACAGCGCTCTCAAGATCTCGGCGTCATAATGCTCGATGTCGATCTTGACGTAGTACGGATCACCGTGGCGCCGGATGATCTCCGCAACGGTCCGCGCCGGCAACGTGACCTTGTCGAACTCGGCAGCGGCCGCGGGCAAAGTCAGCTGACTCAGAACATGGTTTGCCCGGTGAATGTGGAAGTCAACAAATGCTCCGCCTCCGCCTTCGGCGGCGACGACGCAGTTTTCCACGGTCAGCCGGCCCGCCTCGATCTCCGCGCCAAACCGCGTCCGGATCAGTTCGCATAAGGCCGGATTGGCTTCGACAGCAACCACACGCTCCGACCGGAGCAGATAGTACGGGATGTCATCGCCGTTGTTCGCTCCCAAATCGTAGATCACTCTCTGCTCCATGCGGATAGACCTTCGATCTGCCGCGGATGTTCACGCGGGGGAGGATTTTTCTCTTGTAAAGCGATCGATCCGCCCCCGGATGCGACGATGAAACCGTGGACATACGCACTTACACCGAGGGGGATCGTGACGCTTGTCTGGCGATGTTCGATCAACACGCCGGAACCAGCTTTTCTCCAATTGAACGCCCGGATTACGAGCGGTTTCTCGACCATGAGCGCGGCGAATACTATGTCTGCGAGCACGAAGGCCGTGTGGTGGGCGCCGGCGGCTATGCAGGCGACCGTCTGCGCTGGCTGATGGTCTCGCGCGAACTGCAGAAACAAGGAGTTGGACGCTTTTTGGCACTTTGGCTCATGCGGAGGCAGGCAGCGTCCGTTGTGCAGATTGACACGACTCCAAACGTCGTCGGCTTTTATGAGAGGCTCGGTTTTCGCATTATGGACAGAAGTCCCGATGGTTTCGCACCAGGATATGACCGGGTGCGAATGATGAAAAAGATGTCGGTTTGCGACTAATTCCGGCAGTCGGCATATTAGAAGACACGCTTCAGACGAAAGCGCAGTAGGATGATCACGGCGGCTCCGCTTCCTCCCGCCCGAGGAGGCGGCTGGAGAGTGCTGAATGCCCATTCAGGAGTCCGTACCCGCAACGGTAGAACAAGAACTGGCTGAGCTTCGCGCCCGTGTGGCGGAGTTGGAGGCACAGTGGCCATCCGTGCGCTCAGCCGAACGGGCGGATGAGCGGTTTCGCGTTGCCGCCGATGCCCTGGGCGCCGTGATCTACGAAACGGACGCCGAAACCGGCCTCGTTCTCAGCTCCTACGGCATGGAACGGATGCTCGGCTACACGCCACCTCCGGGACGGACACGGGAGTGGTATCTGGGACTGGTCCACGAGGACGACCGGGCGCGTGTTCGAGAACACCCCGGTAAGCCCGGCGCACGCTATCAGTTCCAATACCGGATCCGGCATCGCGAAGGCTACTGGCTCGTCGTTGAAGATACAGGACAGTATGTTCCGGCTACGGGGAGTCTCCCGGCCCGCCGGATCGGTGCGATTGTCGACATCACGCGGCGTAAGCAGACCGAAGAACAGATGGTGGCCAGCGAACGGCGTCTGCGCCTGGCAACGCAAGCCGCGGGTATGGGCTGGTGGGACAACAACACGAACCCGGAGCACAGCATTTGGTCCGACCAGCAGTTCGCTCTGCTCGGCTACGATCCGGCGTCGCAAAAGCCGGGGCGGCAAGCGTGGCTGGAACGGGTGCATCCCGACGATCGGGATATGGCGATTCGGGAAGTGCAGCGCGCTCAACAGACGGGGCAGCCCTACAACTGCACGCATCGCATCATTCGAGCCGACAACGGCGAAGTGCGGTGGCTGGATGCCCACGGCGTATTCATCGACGGGGCGGGCGGTCCTCGCAGCCGCTCAATCGGCGTCGCCTGGGACGTCACGGAGACCAAGGAAGCCGAGGCAGCTCTTCGCGACAGCGAGGTCCGCTTTCGTCAGCTGTTCGAGCAGAACCCGCTGCCCTCGATCATCTACGACGGCGCCGGGAAGCCGCTGCGGTGGAATGCCGCTTTCGAGCAAATGTGGTCCGTAACCCCCGAAGCGCTGCCGGAAGGCTATTCCATCTGGACCGATCCCGGATTACTCGAGACCGGCGTGCTCGATTGTCTGAGGCGCGCCTACGCCGGAGAGGTCGTTCAGATCCCCACGATTTTCTACTCGCCGCAACGAGTTGCCTCCAGCGCTGGGGGTCGGGGGGTATGGGTCCGCGCGGTCGCGTACCCGTTTTATGGACCCCTTGGCGACGTCGAAGGGATCGTCGTGATCCAGGAGAACGTCACCGAGGCCCTGGAAGCCGACCGCGCGCTGCGGGAACGGGAAGCGGAACTGGCCAGCGTGTTCGAGGCGACCCCAGTCGGCATTGCCCTTCTCGATCGTGATTGGCGCTTCGTCCAGATCAATGCCTCGCTGGCGCGGATGAACGGCAAGACCGTTGCCGAACATCTGGGACGCCACATCACTGAGATCCTGGGCCCCAGAGGCGAGAAGGTCTACGAGCAGGTAGGCAAAGTGCTGTCGACGGGCGAAGCCGTGCGCGACCTGGAAGTGGTTTCGAAGCCGGATGACCCCGGCCCACCGTGGGCCTATCTGGCGCACTTTGTGCCGGTGCGGTCTCAATCCGGAGAGGTCTTCGGTGTCTGCTGCGTCGTTGCCGACATCACCGCGCGCAAGCAGTTGGAAGAGGCGCTCCGGCAGCGCGAAGCCGAGTTCCGGCAAATTGCGGACCGCCTGCCCCACCTGTCCTGGGTGACCGATCGAACCGGCATGGACCTGTGGTTCAATGCCCGCTGGTATGCCTACACCGGCGCCACCGAGGCGGAGTCTCTCGCCGATGTTTGGCAGTTCTTCCACCCGGAAGACGCCGCCCGGGCACGTGCCGCTTGGCAAAGGAGCCTGGAAACCGGCGAGGTCTACCAGGTGGAATACCGCTGCCGCCGCCACGATGGAGTGCTCCGCTGGCACCTGGGACGGGCAGAACCGGTCCGCGACGAGCAGGGGCGGATCCTTCGCTGGTTCGGCACCTGCACCGATATCCACGACCAGCGAGTCCTGCGGGACGAGCTTCATTTCCGCAAAGAGCAATTGCAGGTGGCTCTGGCCGCCGGCGACCTGGGCACGTACCTGCTGCGCTTCGACGATCAGTCGGTCGAGTGGGACCAGCGAACGAGGCAGATCTCCGGGCATGAGAGTAAGCCCGACTCGTCGTATGCCTGGGCGATGGCCAGCGTGGTGCATCCCGACGACCGCGCCGCCGTGGAGCAAGGGCTGGCGCGCGCCACAGACCCCGCCGGTGACGGTCTCTATCGCGTCGAGCACCGCATCATCCGCCCCGATGGAGAGGTCCGCTGGGTCAGCGCAAACGGGCGCGTGACCTTCGACGACCAGGGCCGGCCGCAGTTCTTGACCGGCACCTCGCTCGACATCACGGACCGCCGTCAGGCAGATGAGGTGCTCCGCCGGTCCAACGAGGATCTGGAACGGTTTGCCAGCATGGCCAGCCACGATCTTCAGGAACCGCTGCGGCACATTGGCGCCTACGCGCAGCTGCTGCAGGCGCAGTACCAGGGCGAGTTGGGCGCCGCCGGCAACCACTACCTCAGCGTCGTTCTGAATGGCGTCCGCCGGATGCAGCGTCTCACGCGGGATCTGCTGGATTTCGCCCGGGTCGGCGAACAGAATGAGCCCGTCGATTATGTCAGTTGTGAGGAGGCGCTTGCCGCGGCGCGAGCCGGCCTGACCACCGCGCTTGAAACCAGTCACGCGGAGCTGTCGTGGGACGCATTGCCGCGCGTGCTCGCAAACGGGCCTCTGCTGGCGCAGGTCTTCCAGAACCTGATCAGTAACGCCGTGAAGTACGCCCGTCCGGGGATCCCACCAGTCATCCGCGTCAGTGCGGAGCGGCGGCGCCACCACTGGGTGATCGCCGTGCGGGACAACGGCCAAGGCATCGCCCTGGCGCATCAAAGTCGCGTGTTTGGCCTCTTTGAGAGGCTGCACGGCGTCGATGTTTCCGGCACCGGTCTCGGTCTGGCCCTTTGCAAGCGCCTGATTGAACGCTGGGGCGGCGAAATCTGGGTGGACAGTGTGCCCGGTGTGGGCTCCACGTTCCGTTTCACGTTGCAAGGCGACTAGGAGCTTGCTCAGTCAGCCGCGTCGGGAGGGCTCCGCAGGCAGTGAAAAGCCCACTGCAACCGCAATCTCCGGATGGCCACGTCTGCCCGAAAGGCCGTAGCCTGAATGCGATGGAGATCTTCGGCGTTACCACGACAAAAATCTACTGCCGTTCCGGGTGCCCGTCCCGGACTCCGAAACCGGAGAATATCCGGCCGTTCTCCACGTGGGCGGAGGCCGAGGCAGCCGGGTTTCGCGCGTGCAAGCGCTGTGATCCCAAGAGCGATTCTCCTGCGTCACCGGACGCCATCCTGCGTGTTTGCCGCTACCTGGAACAGAACTCGGAAGAGCCGCCACGCCTGGAAACTCTCGCCGAGGTGGCCCATATCAGTAAGTTCCACCTCTTGCGGACCTTTCGCCGCGTCACCGGGATGACGCCGCGCGCCTATGCCAATCTTTGCCGTCTGCGCGCCATGAAGCTGCGCCTGAAGGCAGGGCAGAGCGTCACCCGCGCCATGTATGAGGCAGGCTATGGGTCCTCCAGCCGCGTGTATGAACAGAGCGCGCGCGAGCTGGGAATGACACCACGCGCCTATGCGGACGGCGGACGCGGCGAAACGCTGAACTTCCACATCGTCGATTCCGCGCTCGGCCGCATGCTGGTCGCGGCCACCGCGAAGGGCGTAGCCGCCATCTACTTCGGAGACGACGACGCTCAGCTTCAGGAGGAATTGCATCGCGAGTATCCGCGCGCGGAGGTGACACCCGCCTCCGGTCCGCTCGTTGCCTGGACGGAGGAATTGGAGCGGCATGTGCGCGGCGAACAGCCTCTAGTCAACCTTCCCCTCGACCTCCAGGCCACCGTCTTTCAGCGCCGCGTGTGGGACCTGCTGCAGCGCATTCCGTACGGGGAGACGCGCACTTATTCGGAAATCGCAGCCGAACTCGGTCAACCCGGCGCCGTCCGCGCGGTGGCCTCGGCCTGCGCAACCAATCCGGTGTCCGTTGCCGTGCCCTGCCACCGCGTGCTGCGGAATGACGGCAGCCTCGGGGGATACCGGTGGGGGCTCAGCCGCAAAGTGCAGTTGCTCGAAACCGAGCGCCGGCGCCGTTAGGAGCGGACCGAACAATCTCCTAGTGCCGGAAGTGGCGCACGCCCGTCAGGATCATCGCGAGACCCAAGCGGTCCGCCGCGGCAATCGCTTCATTGTCCTTCACAGACCCGCCCGGCTGGATCACGGCCGTGATGCCGTGCCGCGCCGCTTCCTCAATCCCATCGGGGAACGGGAAAAAGGCGTCCGAGGCCACCACGGAGCCGGCCAGCGGAAGCACCGCCTTCGCCGCGCCGAACTTCACGCTGTCGACACGCGACATCTGTCCCGCTCCCGCCGCAATCAACTGCCCGTCGCGCGCATAGACAATCGCGTTGGACTTCACATGCTTCACGACGCGCCAGCCGAACAGGCACGCCCGCCACTCTTCCTCGGTCGGCTGACGCTGCGTGACGACGCGGCACTCCTCCCGGGTGAGAACGCGGACATCCGCGCTCTGCACCAGGAAGCCGCCTGAGATCGAGCGAATCACCGGCTCGTCCCGTATCGTCTTCGGTACGCGCAGCAGCCGCAGCGCCTTCTTCTGCGCGAAGACCTCCATGGCCGCCGGCCCAAACGCAGGTGCGGCGATGGCTTCGACGAACAGCTTCACCACGTCCTCGGCCGCGTGCTTGTCAATCGGGCGGTTGAACGCCAACACACCGCCGAAGGCCGAAACCGGATCGGCTTCATAGGCGCGACGGTAGGCTTCCTGCGGCGTTCGCCCGGTGGCGCACCCGCACGGGTTGGTGTGCTTGATGATCGCCGCCGCCGGTTCTTCAAACTCCTGAATCAACTGCCAGGCGGCATCCAGGTCTACCAGGTTGTTGTAGCTGAGCTCCTTGCCTTGCAGTTGAAAGCCGCCCGCGACCCCATGCTCCTGGGCGGAGTACAACGCGGCCGTCTGGTGCGGATTCTCTCCATAGCGCAGCGTCTGACGAATCGGGACGCGCAGGTCCAGCGTTTGCGGTTCCGGCGGGTCAAGCGTTGCCAGCTTGTTGGTGATCGCCCGGTCGTAGGCCGCGGTCACCGAAAAAGCCTTGCGCGCCAGCCGCCAGTGCGTCGCCTCGGACAGAGTCGCCTGATTTGTCAGCAGCTCCTCGTAAACGGCGCGATAGTCCAGTGCGGAGGTCACCACGGCGACGTCCCGCCAGTTCTTGGCGGCAGCGCGGATCATCGTGGGTCCGCCGATGTCGATGTTCTCGATCAGGTGGTCGAGCGAAACATCGGGCTGCGCCGCCACCTTCTCGAAGGCATAAAGGTTGACGACGACCATGTCGATCATCGCGATGCCGTGATCGGCAAGTGCGCTGCGATGCTGTGCATTGTCCCGGATCGCGAGAATGCCGCCGGCAATTCGCGGGTGTATGGTTTTCACGCGCCCGTCCAGCATCTCGGGGAAGCCCGTCACGTCGGCGACATCCTCCACGGCCAAGCCT
This sequence comes from uncultured Solibacteraceae bacterium, assembly GCA_964395885.1. Taxonomy (GTDB): domain Bacteria; phylum Acidobacteriota; class Terriglobia; order Bryobacterales; family Bryobacteraceae; genus JAPKYZ01. Next base: position 26,020 of record CAYNDS010000015.1, read on the forward strand.
TCGTCGCGCAGCAGCTTTGCCGTGCCGCCTGTCGAGATAAGCTGGCAGCCAAGCTTCGCCAAGCCCCGCGCGAAGACCGAAATGCCGCTCTTGTCGGTGACGCTGATGAGAACACGCTGAATCCGGGCCATCTGAAACTTTGAGTTTCCCACGACCGATCGCACCGGGAGATCGTGTGACCATGAAGGCAATGAGCTATCGTGTGACCCTGATTCCGGGCGACGGCATTGGGCCGGAAGTCGCCGAGGCTGCGCGCCGTGCCGTGGACGCCACCGGCGTGAAGGTGGAATGGGAGGTGGTCGACCTCTCGCCGGCCATCATGGAGAAGGCCGGGACGGAACTGCCGGCCAATGTATTGGAGTCTGTCCAGCGCAATCGCGTGGTGCTGAAGGGCCCGGTCACAACCCCCATTGCGGGCGGCTTCCGGAGCGTCAACGTCAGTCTCCGCAAGAAGTTGGACCTGTTCGCCAACGTGCGGCCCGTCCGGCGGCTCCCCGGCGTCAAAACGCGCTATTCCGACGTGCCCATCGACATGGTGATCTTCCGCGAGAACACAGAAGATCTCTATTCCGGCATGGAGCACGAGGTGGTGAAGGACGTCGCGCAAAGCCTGAAGATCATCACCCGGACGGCTTCCATCCGCATTGCCAACTACGCCTTCGAGTACGCCAAGGTGAACGGCCGCCGCAAGGTGACGGCCGTTCACAAGGCCAACATCATGAAGCTGTCCGACGGCCTCTTCCTGCGCTGCTGCCGCGAAGTGGCCGCCATGCATCCGGAAGTGAAGTACGAGGAAATGATCGTCGACAACGCTTCGATGCAGCTTGTGATGCGGCCGGAGACCTTCGACGTGCTGTTGCTGCCGAACCTGTACGGCGACATCGTCAGTGACCTGGCCGCCGGCCTGGTGGGTGGCCTGGGCATCGTGCCTGGCGCGAACATGGGCGAATCGGTCGCCGTGTTCGAGGCGGTGCACGGCTCCGCGCCCGACATCGCCGGGCGCGGCCTGGCGAATCCTACGGCACTGATCAGCAGCGCCGTCATGATGCTGCGCCATCTTCGGGAACCCGATGCCGCCAATCGCCTGCAGGCCGCCATCGAAGCCGTGTACGCCGAGGGAAGCGCCCTGACAGGCGATGTCGGAGGCTCCGCGACGACGAGTCAGTTTACCGACGCCGTAGTCCGGCACCTACGCCCGATGTGAATGATTTAACAATTCAGGCTGCTCCAAGGGCCGAAAGATCAGGTAGCGTAGAGCTGTCGGTCTAGCGGCAGGAGGAGCCATATGATCCGTGGTTTCGTTTTTGGTTTGGTGATTTCCGGCGTTGCCTATGCAGCGCCCTTCAGCGTCAGTGGTCTGGCGAACATCTACGCGGCGGGACGAGCCGCCGTCGTGGCGCCGGGCGGCGGTGGCGGTGGCGTTCTGCCGTTTCTGCTCAACATCCCGATTGGCGCGACCTCGTTCCAGGTGTCCAACGTCACCGGTCTGGTCGACTGCGTGGTGCGTCCCGCCAGCATCCCGGCAGATGGCGATTTCTGCGTCTCGCCGTCTACCTTTATTCAAGGCTACGAGGGAATTTCCGGCATCGTCGCCAATTCCGGCTTTGGCCGCCAGATGTTCCTCGTCGGCGTTGCGATCGGCCCGACGGAGCCCTCCGGCGCACCACCCGCGCGCCTGGAGTACGGTCCCAGTCCGCTTGACTACAGCCAGTCCAGCTATTCCCCGCTGCTCGGCCAGGTGTTCTTCATCGGCGATGGCCTGACCGGTACCGGCAGCGGCTCTCAGCAGACCTTCGTTCTGCCCACCGGAGCCACCCGCCTCTATCTTGGCTTTGCCGACGCCTTCGACTTCGGCGATTCGGCCGCCCCCCTCGGGAACCTGCCCGGGTACTACAACGATAACGTCGGCCGGCTTTTAGGCGACGTGACGTTCAACTCGACGGTCGTGATTCCGGAACCCTCGACTGCAGCCTGCGCCGCGGCGGCGGGCATGCTCCTCGTCGTCTTTCGCCGAAGAGCCAACAGCCGGAACTAGTCCTCCTCCACCACGTCGCCGGACCGGTCCCACGCAATCACGGCCGATGGCAGCGTCAGCGCGAGCAGAAGCAGGCCCCACAGCAACAGGCTTGCTTCCCACTCGTGCATTGGCAGCCACCATCCGAGATCGACCGCCAGCGAGGCATACACGCCCGCCGTCGTCGTCAGGCCCGCATAGGTTGCGTAGGCCGTCCGGTAGGCCTGATCCCGGCGCGCCCTTTCCCGCTCGTCCAACTGCGCATCGGAATTGTTGCCCCAAGCCCAGTACGGGGTCCGGTAAAGGAGCATGAAGACGGCGGCCACCGTCGTCAGCAGCCCGATCAGGCTCACGATCAGCAAGGGCGCCCATCCCGTCGCCTCCGCCAGGATCTTCGTCACCACCCGCATCCCATAAGCCCCGTATAGCGCCACAATCCACCACCGCCGCTGCGCAAGCGAAAGCCTCCGCATCGGCGCACCGTTCACTGCCGTTGCCATCACGTTTCCGTCCTTTCCCCCGGCCGTGTCCCCCACTGGCTGGCCAGCGTCGGAAACGGCTTCGGCGAGAACAGGACATCGATCGGTAATTGGAAGTACTCGGCCAGCTTGAACGCCAGCTCCAGGCTGGGGTTGTACTCGCCACGCTCCAGATACCCGATCGTCTGAAAGTTCACCCCGACCGCCTCGGCCAGCTCCTTCCGGGAGATTCCACGTTCGGTACGAAGTAGTTGGATTCTGTTGTAGATCATCGTCTTCAGAATCGATCTGTTGTATTTATACAACAGATCGATGGACGCGTCAATAGACAGGATGGCAAATCAGCTCAAGGATGGAGGGATGGGTATTTGTTTCGGACGCGGCTACTTCGCCGCTTCGGCTCGTGTTTGCGCAGCGGCACGCTTGGCAGCCATCCGCTTCTCCAGCGCACCCATCAGCTTGCTGCTGACGTCCTGAGGCACTTCGGTCGCTTCCACGCCACGGACAACCTTCAGGGTCTTCTTCGTGGTGTCCATCACCACCCAGCAGTTGGGGCACTCCGAAATGTGCGCCTGCAGCTCTTTCCGGGTGGCGGGATCCGTGGTCTCGTCCAGAAACTCGCTCAGTTCCTTTAAGAAGTCCTTACAGGTAAGCAAAAACGTCGTCTCCCTTGCGCTGGAAAAAGCGCGTCAACTTCTCGCGCAATTGCAGGCGCGCCCGCAACAAACGACTTTTCACCGCGGGCACGGAAATGCCCAGGGCTTCCGCCGTCTCCTCGGTGGAAAGCTCCTCCACATCGCGAAGCTGGAACACCGTGCGATAGATCGGCTCCAGGCCCCCGATCGCGTTGTCCAGAATGCTGCGGAGCTCATCCTGCGAATACTTCTGCTCTGGCGTGTCGTCCCACACCGCCACTTCCCGAACCACCACGTCCTCGCCCGTATCCAGCTCCTGATCGAGCGACACGGTCTTGTCCGATTTCCGCTTCCGCAACTTCATGAGGGCCTCGTTGACCGCGATCCTCACCAGCCACGTGTAGAACTTTGAGTTCCCCTGAAAACGATCCAGATTTTCGTATGCCTTCAGAAAGCTTTCCTGAAGCACGTCTTCCGCGTCTTCGTCCGATTGTGTGATGTGTTTCGCCAGGCGAAAGATTCGCCTTTCGTAGTGGCGCACCAGTTCGGAGAAAGCCCGGTCATCCCCCGCTTTGGCTTGCGCGACAAGTGGACCCTCGTCGAAGGTGCCAACCCCGTTGGCGGGCGATTCGGCCATACTGAAGGTCTACCACATGCCGACCCGGCGGCGTCAGGCTCAGCCGGAGTTGACCGGGTGCACGGGCAGGGGGCTGGGGCGTGAGCGGTCCCGGATCGCCCGGCCATCGACGCCGCACGATCGACTTCGACGAAATGGATCGCCGCGAAACTCTTGTGCGGTTGCACCCCAGCCCATCACGTCGCAGGTGATCGTTGTCGGCGGACTGGACCCGGCTCCGTCCCGGCTTTCCCGGACCAAGAATCGCTCATCTGCCATCGGAATCCGCGTCGTGTGAAACTTCGTTTCGCCGAGCAAAACCACGGAGTCCGCGATGCCCTCGGGGAGTATCGAGGGCGTCCAGTTCCGGATCCGGCTCATCGGCGCGACACTCCCGAAGGTCGAGTCCCGACGGGGATTGTCACAACTGCGGTCGCGCAGCAGCGCCAGCGCGATCTGCTCTGGACTGGACTGAAGTGGGATCGGCTCAAATGCCGCCGCCGCGACCCTCAAGATGGCCAGTGGAGTCCCGTCTGTCGCACTCCCCCAGCGCCGTTGTGTCGGAGGCGCGTGTTGGCGCGCCTCGCTATCATAGGTAGTTCCATGCCCGAAATTCAGGTCACGTTGCCGGATGGCAGCGCAAAAGCCGTTCCCGAGGGCGCGACGCCCCTTACCGTCGCCCAGTCCATCTCCCGTCGCCTTGCCGAGGACGCCATCGTCGCCAAGGTGAATGGCGAACTGTGGGATCTGACGCGTCCTCTCGAAGGCGACGTGACCCTGGAGATCCTCACCACAAAAGACGCGAAGGCGTTGGAAGTCTACCGCCATTCGACCGCCCACCTGCTGGCCGCCGCTGTCCTCGAACTCTGGCCCGATACCAAGCTCGGCATCGGCC
>CAYNDS010000016.1:0-3763 GCA_964395885.1 uncultured Solibacteraceae bacterium
CCCGGCGGCGGGCCCGGCGAGTGCCTGCAGGTCAGACGCCAGATCCTCCGGGTTGTCTGACAGCATCGCCAGGTCGTCGGCCTTCAAGACAAGCGCACCGACGTTCTGCGATGGATCGACAGCTACTTCCGCCCGGTCTTCTACTGTGACCGTCTGCTTCTCGAGCGCCAGTTTCAGCGGGATGTTGAAGTTGATCGGCCGATCACCGCTGATTTCGATGACACGCTCATAGAGGCCAAAGCCGGTAGCGGCCACGCGCAAGGTGAACTTGCCGGAGATCAGTCCAGCCAGAACATAGCGGCCTTGCTCATCGGTGGGAGACACCTTCGTGAAACCGCTGGTATTGCTTAGGGTGACCGTGGCGCCGGGAATCGCCGCTCCGGCGGGATCCGTCACCTGGCCGCGCAAGCCGAGCGCTCCCTGCCCATGCAGCGCGAGTGAAGACACCGCTAGCGTGAGTACAGCAATGTAGGTTCTCATTTCGTCCTTCCGTGTTGTCGCTCTACTGGCCCATCGGCATACCGCCGCCCATGTCGAGGTTCCAGGAACCGACAAAGCTCTGGCGGTTGGTGGAAGGCGCGGTGAGAATGGGTTCCACGCCCGCAATGATGGTGATCGCGGTCACTTCGTTCGACTTGGCGCCGACGGTGGCGGCAAAGATGATCGCATCGCCGGCCTTCAGTTCTTCCACCTTGATCGCGGGCAGGCGCTCAATCATGCGCGCCGGGTCCGGTGGTCCGCCGCCCATGGCGCCGAAACCGCCGCCGCCGCCCATGCCGCCGCCCATTCCCGGACCGCGCATCCCGCCGGGAGGTCCACCGCCGGGAGGGGCTCCGGGGGGTGCTCCGCCGGGAGGCGGGCCGCCCGCACCGGGGCCACCGGGCATCGGCCCGTTCGGATTCTGCATCCGCGTGGCCATAAAGCGCGCCATCATCTCGGGCATCTTGCGCAGGGTGGTGTCGGGCGAGAGCTTCACAAACAGGGGCTTCTTGGCGTCGAGATCCTGCACCTTCAACACGCCGCCCTCGATGGAACTGATCGTCGCCGCGACGTTGCGGAACGTGCCCGAAACGAGCTCTTCGGCGGTGACGGTTGCGCCGTCGGCAGACTTCTCCCCGCGGGCCCGCACCTGATCTCCGGGCTTCACCTCGGCAATAGTGGCCACCTTGGCATCGGCAAACTTCACCGAATCGGGCGCGTAGCGGCGCACGATGGTCTTGTCGTTCACCTGAACGGTGGTCTCCTTGCCGCGCGCCGAGACGACGATCGAGTTTCCGCTGACCGACTTCACGGTGCCCATCACGCCGCGGCGGTCCCAGTCGGCACGGTCACGCGCCTGCTTGGCGGCGACATCGTTCTGACTCATGACGAGGACGCGAGGCGGGTTGCCGCGCACCAGCACGCGGTCGCCGACGGCGAGGTCGGAGGCGGTGATGGGAGCGGCGTCGGCCAGGTCCCGCTGACCCGGCTTGACGCGGAGGAACGTCGTCTCCGGCGTCAGGTCCAGGCTGCCGGTCTCACCGGCGTCCGTCTTCCATTCCAGGCGCTTGGCGGCAAGATCCACCTTCTGCACGACCCCCGCGGACCGGGAGGGGGCTTGGGCCGCCACGCCGGCAATGATACAGAAAACCACTCCGAGTGCTCGTCGCATCTGCTTGTAAAGATGACGGATTTCGCTGATCGTTACCCCACCGAGCGGTAAAGAAGTGTAAAGGTAGCCGCCGCGCGCGTCTACCATGGGAGACAGCATGCCGGACACGTCGCTACTTCTGATTGAAGACGATCCGGGGTTGTGCGAGCTGATGGTGGAGTACTTCACGCCGCACGGCTTCGCGGTGGAGGCGGTGCAGGACGGGCGCCGGGGTCTGGCGCGCGCGCTCGAAGAGAAGCACGACCTGATCCTGCTGGACGCAATGCTGCCGGAACTGGACGGCTTCGAACTGTTGCGAATGCTGCGGCGGCGCAGCGCGACTCCGGTGATCATGCTGACGGCGCGCACGGAGCGGCGCGATCGCATTGCGGGACTCGACGCCGGAGCGGACGACTATCTCCCGAAACCGTTCGCCCCCGACGAGTTGCTGGCGCGGGTGCGGGCAGTGCTGCGGCGAACGCGGCAGACGACGCAGGTCAAGGCGGAACTGCTGGAGGCCGGGCCGGTACGGCTCCATTCCGGAACGCGCGAGGCTTGGCTGGAGGGCGCGGCGCTGGAGCTGACGGGCCTGGAGTTCGACATCCTGGAATATCTGGTACGCTCCGCAGGGCGGGTGGTGTCGCGCGATCAACTCATGACAGCGCTCTATCAACGCGAGGCGAATCCGTTTGAGCGCTCGCTGGACGTACACATCTCGCACCTGCGCAAGAAGCTGGAAGGCCAGCGGGACCTGATCCGGACGATCCGCGGCTCCGGGTATCTGTTCGTCGGCAATGACGCGGTGGAGGCTGCCGGATGACACGAAGCCTGTATGCGAAGGTTCTGCTGTGGTTCATCGCCACGATGCTGGCCTGCCTGGTGATGGTGGTGGCCACGTCCTGGACGCTGTCGCGGGCCGTGCGGCGGGACGATCCCTTCGCGCGGGGGCTGGCGATGCAGGCCGACATGCTGCGGAGGAGCTATGAGAACGGCGGCGCGCCGGAACTGCAGAAGGCGCTCCGGCAGATGAACGAGTTCTTCCCCGGGCCGCGCTACTTCGTCGACCGGCAGGGCAAGGACCTGGCCACGGGCGAGGACCGGTCAGAGGTGGCGCGGCAGGCGCACCGGCCCGGGCCGCGACCGTTCATCCCGAGCCAGGGACAGGCGATCGCCTTCGATACGCCGGACGGCAAATACCGCTACCTGGTCTTCCCCCGGGGGCGGCCGTCGCCGTGGGACTCTCTGCCCTACTATCTGTGGATCCTGTTCGCGGTGGCGGTGATCACCTACGTCTTCACGCGGTATCTGATTGCGCCGCTGCGGCTGCTGCGGACGACGCTCGAACGGTTCGGGCGCGGCGAGTTGGAGGTCCGGGCAAGGTCTCAACGGCGCGATGAGTTCGGGCAGGTGTCGGCTGCCTTCGACGAGATGGCGGAGCGCATTGAGACGCTGCTGACAGCCGAGCGGCGGCTGCTGCAGGACATCTCGCACGAGTTGCGGACACCGTTGTCGCGGATGGGGTTCGCAATCGAGCTGGCGCGTCAGGCGCCGGACCGCGATGCGGCACTGAACCGGATCAAGAAAGAAGCCGACCGGCTGGGCGCGCTGGTGGAACAACTGCTGCAGGTGACGCGAGCCGAGGGGGATCCGGCGGCGCGAGAGTTCAGCGAAGTGCCCATCGACGAGCTGCTGAAGTCCGTTGCCGAGGACACGGCCTGGGAGGCGGAGATGCGCCACGTGAAGATCGTGTCGCGCGTGGACGCGGCGGCAACGGTGCGCGGCGACCGGGAACTGCTGCGGCGCGCGGTGGAGAATATCGTGCGGAACGCGCTGCGCTATGCGCCGGAAGGATCGTCGGTCGAAATCGGGCTGGAGCGCGCCCCGGGTTCTGCGCGCATCCATGTCCGCGACCATGGCCCGGGGGTGGCGGAAGCGAACCTGGACCGCATCTTCCAGCCCTTCTTCCGGGAGGACTCTTCGCGAACGGCGGCGACGGGCGGCATCGGGCTGGGTCTGGCGATCGCCTACCGGGCCATCAGCCTGCATCATGGCCGGGTGGAGGCGAAGAACCTGCACCCCGGCCTGATGGTGTCCATCGAGCTTCCGGCCCCGGCCTAGGCGAGCTTCCTGCCC
>CAYNDS010000016.1:3863-30586 GCA_964395885.1 uncultured Solibacteraceae bacterium
CGGCCTAGGCGAGCTTCCGGCCCCGGCCTAGGCGAGCTTCCGGCCCCGGCCTAGGCGAGCTTCCGGCCCCGGCCTAGGTGCGGTAGGCCGAAGCGGCGGCAGCGACGTCGGTGTCGCGCGGCATCACGACCCAGGCAATCAAGTACGCGAGGGCGCCCACGCCGTAGATCAGAAACGTCGCCAGCGCGATGAAGCGGATCAGCGTCGGGTCGACGTCGAAGTAGCGCGCGATTCCGCCGCACACTCCGGCGACCTTCTTGTCGCCCATGGTGCGAACAAAGCGCCGCGGGCTATAGTACCCGCCGGTCTGTTGCCGTGACGGGTCTGCCGCGATGGGCGCATCCGAAGTCGGCTTCCCGCATTGTGAGCAGAACCGGTCTTTGTCCATCAGCTGCGTACCGCAGTTCGTGCAGAACATGGTGCGTAATCCTCGACCTAAGCTACGAGTCTAGCGCGAGTCCGGTTCCGTTTCGTTTTTTTGGCGAATCCGGGACGCTGTGAGACAGGGTGTGACATTTTCGACATCGCACGAAGAACCGCCTCCGTGGGGAGTGTGCCACATCGAGGCGCTTGGGCGGGGAGGTGGCGGGCCTCAAGCTGTTGCAGCGGCGGCAGATCCGGCACAGTGTCCGCCGTGATCCCGCCCAGCGGCAAAAGCGAATCCCGTCAGCGCTGCACCTCGACGCGGGCGCGGAGGTTGGCCACGCCGGCCGTGTAGCGGGAATCGGTCACGGTGAAGGCGAGGGCGTCCTCCATCCAGTCGTGCCAGACGCCGTCGGGATCGTGGGAGGCGGCGGTCAGCACGTACTCCTGCGGGCAGAGGTGACAGGCGAAGGCGAAGGTGACGACGCGTTGTTCTCCGGCGGCGACCGGACCGAGCGAGACCTGCTCCAATTCCGTGTTCGTGCCGTAGACCTCAAAGCCGACGCGGGTGCGGATCAGAATGCCGACGACGGGGTCCTCCACTTCGGCGTGATAGGCGACCGTGACCCGGACGCGCGCCTCTTCGCCGGATTGCCAGGCGGAGGTGGCGCGGCCGTGGGCGTCCAGCGTGGCGAGGTCGATGAGTTTGGCGCGTCCATCGCCGCGGCGGAGGGCGGGCGGCAGCGCAATCTGGCGCCCCTGCGCCTGTTCGCGCAGTTGGCGCGCCTGTTCACGCTGGTACTCCGGCAGGATCTCTTTCGGGTCGCCGCGGCGAAGCTGGCCGTCGCGGATCCACCAGAGCTCGTCCAGGTAACGCGGGTCGACATTTCTCACAAAGAGCGTCTCGCCCGCCTGCCGCCGGGCGAGCAAATCGAGCAGCGGCGCTTGCGTGATGGCCAACTGAGTGGCCCCGATCACGCCGATCAGGCAGCCGTCCGGGAGGGTCAAGTTAAACTCGTCGATGCGGATGGGCATCGTTTTCACTGTAGCGTTGGCGCTGGCCCAGGGTGTACTCGAGAACCAGGTGTTGACGCCGAAGGACGCCGCCAGTGAGCGCGCGATCGTCGATATCCGGGACACCCAGGGACTGCGGATCCGGAAGTTGGTCATCGACGGGCAGCGGGATAAGGCGAACCGGCGGTGGCCGATTGCCCAGAACGGGGCGCCGTTCATCGACTACTACCCGGCGAACGGGATTGCGATCGACAACTCGCGCGATGTGGTGATCGAGGACGTGATTATTCGCAACGTGGAGAATCTGGCGATTGTGGTGGCGCGGTCGCGGAACATCATCATTCGCCGGGTGACGGTGGAGGACTCCGGGTCTCTGGATGCGCGCGGGCGGAACAACACCACGGGCGGGATTCTGCTCGAAGAGGGAACAACGAATTTTGAGGTGCGCGACTGCCGGCTGACGCGCATCCGGGGCAATGCGATCTGGACGCACTCCTATTCCGTGTCGCCGCGGAACAGCGACGGGTTGATCTCAAAGAACGAGATCGACACGGTGGGGCGCGACGCCATTCAAGTGGGCCACGCAACACGCGTGCAGGTGGAGGACAACGTGATCCGGCACGTGGGCTACCCGGTGGAGATCGTGGATGTCGAGAACCACGGCTATCCGGTGGGCGTCGACACGGCGGGCAACGTCGACGAGACCGACTACAGCCGCAACCGGATGTTTGAAGTGAACGGGAAGTGTTTTGACCTGGACGGGTTTCACGACGGGCGCATACGGGGCAACCTGTGCATCAACACGCGTCCGCCGGAGGCGTATCCGAACGCGAACCTGGCGGTGTTGTTCAACGACTCCCATCCGGATTCGGTGAGCCGGAACATCACGGTGGACGGCAACACGTTTGACGGGATGATCTATGGCGGGATTTTTCTCTACGGCAGCGGGCACCGGATTGAGAACAATCAGTGGCTGAACCTGAACCGCGCCAAGCGGGAGGCGCCGCCGGGCTATTTGCGGTCGGGCTTCTACTTTGCCGGAGGCGTGCTGCGGCCCAACCCGCCGCGCGGCATCCTTGTGCGCGGAAACACGGTACGCGGCTACGGGATGAAGGACCGCTGCCGGGAGTTTGCCGAAGGCGTGGAGCCAGGCGGCGTGAAGTGGGAGAAGAACGTCTGCGAGGATGCCGGCGCGGAACAGTAAGCGCTAGTGGCTGTCGCGACCGGGTTCCCCCTTGCGCTTTCCGAAGACGAGGCCGTATTCGAGCACAAACCCGTGCTTTCCATCATTGTTGCCGGGGTTGGGAATCTTGTAGGCAAAGACAATGAACTGGTCCTTGGCGGGGTGAAAGAGGATGCCGGGGATGTAGTAGCCGAAGTTGTGATTGCCGGCGAACCATTCGCTGAGCAGGATGAAGCGCTTACCGATCGGTTGCTCGATCCCGGCAAGGACGTTGGCGGTGTTCTTGCCGAACAGTTGTGGCGTACCGGCCCAGCCTCCGCCGGTTAGGCGCGTGTTGGTCACCGGAAGCTTGAAGTTGAAGTGGGCGTAGCTGAAGTTGCCCCAACCCTGACCGCGGTGATTCACGATGCCCATCGAACCGAAGGTGATGCGATAGTCGCGCGGGCTCTTGCTGAGATAGGGCGAACTCTTGAAGCCGAAGCCGGTGGAGAAGTTCGGCGAAAGAGGACTGCCGCCGTCATAGCTGGTGAGACACGCTTCCGTGGCGATCCCGACGCCGTAGCAGTAGAAGTTGGTTCCGGACCAGAAGCGGCCGGGGTTCCAGGAGCGCATCTGCGTCTCGTGCATCAGGAAGTGCTGACCCTTCGGGGTGATGTCCGCCGAGGGCATGTTGACGATCGCCTGTTGTGCAAAGACACTGATAGCGGAAAGGGCGAGGAGAAGAACCTTCATGTGCAAACGTGCGAACTTATCGTTCTAATCTATAGATGGCCATGCCCGTCAAAAGTTTCGGGTAAAAGTCGGTAGACTTCTGCGGCATGACGCCTCCACCGAAACTGATCTGGGCCACCTGATCGATGGTGGGCGGTTCCAGGAGAAAGCCGATCTGATACTCGCCTTGGGCAACGAGTTGCGCGGCGGCATCGATTCCCCGCACGTACTTCAAGTGCTGCTCGTCACGAACGGCGGCTTCGCTGATGCCGAGGTACTCGCCGAGCAGGGTCTGGTGGAGGATCTTCACGTCGAGGTCACCCGGTTGGCGCGGGATCTCGAGCAGATACGCCTTGGGGTCTGCGGCGAAGACGACACCGATTTCGACCTTCTCCGCGTTGTGCTTGTTCCAGCGGCGGCGCATCTCCGCAACGGAATCGAAGGCGGTGATGGTGAAGTCGCGCCCGGCCTGATTCAGGAACTCCCTGGGGTCGAACGAGGGCAGATTTTTCACCAGGCGATGCGTGCCGAGGATCTTGAGTCCGGGCGCGTACATGTTGACCAGGGTCATCATGACGACGCGAGCGTCGGCGAGTTCGGGGCGGTCCTTGTGAAAGGCGAGCGCGGTCTCGTAGCGATGGTGCCCGTCGGCGATCAAGAGCTTGTTGTCGGCCAGATTCTCTTCAATGGCCGCAATCTTGTCCGGTGCGGTGACGGCCCAGAGCGTGTGGATGACGCCGTATTCGTCGGTGAGGCGGGCCAGGGGCGGCGCGGCGGTGGCCTCGTCCAGGATGCGGTCCACGGTCTGCTGCGGGTCGCCGTAGAGCATGAAGATCTGGCCGAAGTGGGCGAGGGTGTGCTCCAGCACCTGGCGGCGATCCTTCTTCGGACCGGCGAGCGTGAGTTCGTGACGGTGGACGACTTCGGCGTCGTAGTCGACCACCTCACCGAGGGCGATTAAGCCTTTGCGGACGGCTCGGACGCCGGGTTCGTCCGGAACGTCGAACTCCTGGTAGTAGGCGTAGAAGGCGGCTTCGGCGTCCTGCACGAGGGTGCCGTCGGCGATCCATTCGGCGAAGTGGTTGGCGGCGCGAGTGTAGACGTTGTCGGTGTCGGTATCGGTGGGGAAGCGCTCGCCCAGGATGACGCGGACGAGGTTTTTCGGGTCATTGGCAAGATAGCGCTGCTGCATCTCGGGCGAGATCTTGTCGTAGGGCTGGGTGATCAGCTTCTCCAACGGACCGGCGGAAGGGGCGTAGCGATAGGCGCGAAAGGGGAAAATCTTGGCCATGGCTTCGGTTGGGGATTTTTCAGAATAGCACCCGGTGTTTGCGTTGAGCCCGAGGTGCGGTTCCGCGCGGCGGCTTCCGTCTCAACGGGCGGGGGCGGTTGAGGGCCTCGCTCGCCAGACCAACAGCCCGATGCCGAGCAGCGCCATGGCGATCGAGAAGTACTGCGTCAAGGAGAACGGCAGGCCGAACGGCAGGGCCTGCATGTGTGTGCGGTAGAACTCGACGAAGAAGCGCACGGCGGAGTAGAGCACCAGGTAGAGTCCGATGACGGTGCCGGGTCGAGGGCGGCGGGCCCAGAGAGCCATCAGGCCGCCAAAGATGAGGAACTCGGCCACGGCTTCGTAGAGCTGGGTGGGGTGGAGGGGGACGCCGAGGGGAACGCCGGTGAGGCGTCCGGCATCGACGCTGGTGAATTCGACGGCCCAGGGACGGTCGCACTTGACGCCCCAACAGCAGCCTGCCGCAAAGCAGCCGATGCGCCCGATGCCGTGTCCGAGGGCGATGGCGGGGGCAAACAGGTCCATGGTGGGCAGCGCCGGCAGCTGGTAGTGGCGCATCAGGGCGATCGAAGCGACGAAGGCCAGAACGAAGCCGCCCTGATAGACGCCCGCCGATTGCAGAGTGGCCAGGGAAAAGAGCTCCGATGGGTTGTTTGCGTAGATTTCCCAATCGAAGGCGAACATGGTGAGCTTGGCGCCGGCGAGTCCGGCAAGGGCGGTATAGATGGCGAGGTTGGACAGCTTGTCGGGATGGAGGCCGGCCCGGCGCCCGAGGCGGCTGATGATCCAGAGTGCGGCGAGAAATCCGCAGGCGACGAGCACGCCGTAGCTGGGCAGGTAGAAGCCGCCGGTGTCGATGAGTTTGGGGAACAAGGCTTAGGCACCCCTCGCCGGTTTTCGTTCGAGGAACATTTCGGCGGCCAGCCAGACGGCGCCGACGGTGATGGCGCTGTCGGCGACGTTGAAGCTGGGCCACTCGTAGCTGCCGAGGAAGATCTGGATGAAGTCCGTGACGCTGCCGTAGACGACGCGGTCATAGAGATTGCCGAGCGCGCCGCCGACCAGCAGGGCGAGCGGCCAGCGATTCCCATCGCCGCGCCAGAGCATGTAGAGCAGCAGGCCGAGCACCGCCAGGGAGACGCCGACCAGAAGAATGAGGCGGACGGCTTCCGGGGCGTCGTTCAGGATGCCGAACGCCGCGCCGCGATTGCGCGTGTAGACGAGGTTGATGACTCCGGGCAGGATGGGGCGGGTATCCCAGACGGAGATGGAGCGTTCGACGGCGATCTTGGTGAGGCGATCGGCGACGAGAATCACGCCGGCCAGAGCAATGGGGCCGGCGGGGCTCATGCGAGTTGTTCGCGAACGGCGGAGGCGCACGGAGCGCAAATGGTCGTCCACGACGGATCGGCACCGATGTCGGTGCGGTACTTCCAGCAGCGTTCGCACTTGGCGCCGGGGGCGCGGTCGACGTGGACGGACAACTCCGCTTCGCTGTGATTGTCGAGCGTCACATGGGAGACGATAAACAGCCCCGGCAAGTGATCGCGGTAGGCGTCGAGCACGGGGTAGAGTTCGTGATCGGCCTTGAGGTGTACGCCGGCTTCGAGTGAGGCGCCGATGAACTTGCTTTCGCGGGCGACTTCGAGCGACTTCAGCACCTGCTCGCGGACAGCGATCAGGCGGTCCCACTTGGCGGCGTCAAAGGCGGGGACGGCGAGCGAGGCGGCCTCCGGGAACTCGGTGAGGTGGATGCTGTCGGGCTCGGCGTCGCGGCGGAGGTAGGTCCAGACCTCTTCGGCGGTGAAGGACAGGATCGGGGCCAGCAGGCGGGTGAGGGCGTGGATGACCTCGTAGATGGTGGCCTGGGCGGCGCGGCGGGCTTCGCGGCGTCCGGTGTAGAGGCGGTCCTTCACGATGTCGAAGTAGACGGCGCTGAGGTCGTTGCCGCAGAAGGTATAGAGCTCCTGGTAGGCCCAGTGCCACTTGTAGGCGGCGTAGTGCTCCCGGACGCGTTCGGTGAGGCGGCGGGCGCGGTCGAGAATCCAGCGGTCGATTTCCGGGCGATCCTGGCGGGGGATGGGCTGATGGTCGAAGCCGTCGAGGGCGCCCAGGCCCCAGCGCAGCGTGTTGCGGATCTTGCGATAGGCCTCGGAGAGCCGCTTCAGGATGGTGTCGGAGAGGCGGACGTCTTCGGAGAACTCGACGGAAGCGACCCAGAGACGCAGGATGTCGGCGCCGTAGTCCTTGATGATCTTTTCCGGCTCGATCGTATTGCCGAGCGACTTGGACATTGCGCGGCCATGTTCGTCGAGAGTCCAGCCGTGCGTGGCGACTTCGCGATAGGGCGCGGCGCCGCGGAGGGCGACTCCGAGCAGGAGCGAGGAATGGAACCAGCCGCGATACTGGTCGCCGCCTTCGAGGTACATGTCGGCGGGCCAGGCGAGTCCGTTCGGCTCGAGCACGGCGAGGTGCGAGGCGCCGGAGTCAAACCAGACGTCGAGAATGTCCATCTCCTTGCGGAAGTCCTGGCCGGAGCAGGACGGGCAGCGCGTGTCGTCGCCCATCAACTCGAGCGGCGTGCACGTGTACCAGGCGTCGGCGGACTCTTCGCGGAAGCGGGCGACGACGCGGTCGAGGAGACGTTTTTCGGTGATCGTGTGATTGCAGGTGTTGCAGTAGAAGACCGTGATCGGGACGCCCCAGACGCGCTGGCGGGAGACGTTCCAGTCCGGGCGCGAGGCGATCATGTTCGAGATGCGCTCTTCGCCCCAGCCGGGGATCCAGCGCACCTTCTTGATCTCTTCGAGCGTGCGGGTGCGGAGCTCGTTGCGCTCCATGCCGATGAACCACTGCTCGGTGCCGCGGAAGATGGTGGGCTTGTGGCAGCGCCAGCAATGCGGGTAGCTGTGCTCGTAGCGCTTCTGGGCCATGAGCGCGCCGTGGGATTGGAGCAGTTCGAGGACGATGTCGTTGGCTTCCCAGACCGTCTTGCCGAGCAGTTGTTCCGGAAGGTCGCCCTCGACGCCGCCGACCTGCACCATGCGTCCGGCGCCGTCCACGGGGCAGTAGACGGGCAGACCGTTGGCGACGCCGATGACGTAGTCCTCGTGTCCGTGGCCGGGGGCGGTGTGGACGGCGCCGGTACCGGCATCGAGCGTCACGTGATCGCCGAGCAGCGAGACGGAATTGCGCGCGAGGAACGGGTGGCGGAACACGGCGCCCGCCAGTTTCTCGCCCGGGAAGGTGGCAATCACTTCGTATTCGGGCCAGGCGCAGGCCTCGGCGACCGCCCGGACCAACTCGGTGGCGACCAGGTAGACCTCACGCGCTTCGCTGGCGGGTCGCGCGGCGGGCGAGACGGCGACGGCCGCGTACTCAAACTTCGGATGGAAGCTGATGGCCAGGTTGGCCGGCATGGTCCAGGGCGTGGTGGTCCAGATCAGGCCATAGGTGCGCCAGCCCTTGAGGCGCTCGTCGATGGCGGCAGGGTCGGAGGTCAGCGCGAAGCGGACATAGATGGAGGGGCTGACATGCGGCTCGTACTCGATTTCGGCCTCGGCGAGCGACGTGCGGCAGTTCAGGCACCAGTTCACGGGTTTCAGTCCCTTGAAGACATAGCCGCGGTCGAGGCAGTCGACGAAGGCCTGGGCAATGACCGATTCGTAGACGGCGCTCATGGTGAGGTAGGGGTCTTCCCAACGGCCAAGGATGCCCAGGCGGACGAAGTCGGCGCGCTGCTTGTCGACCCACTTGGCGGCATAGGCGCGGCATTCGGCGCGGATCTCGGCGGCCGACATTTTCTGCTTCTTGGGTCCGAGTTGTTGGTCGACTTTGATTTCGATCGGCAGGCCGTGGCAATCCCAGCCCGGGATGTAGGGCGCGTCAAAGCCGGCCATGGACTTCGTTTTGACGACGAAGTCCTTGAGGATCTTGTTCAGACCGGTGCCGAGGTGGATGTTGCCGTTGGCATAGGGCGGCCCGTCGTGGAGCAGATACCGCGGGCGTCCCTGGCGGGCGGCGCGAATCCGGTCATAGAGCCCGGAAGCGCGCCAGCGGTCGAGCGTCTTCGGCTCGGCCGTGGGCAGGTTGGCCTTCATCGGGAAGTCGGTTTTCGGTAAGTGGACGGTCTTCTTCAGGTCGAGCAAGGCAGATGTCGCGTCGCTCGCGCCATGCGGGGGAACTTCAGCCATGGGAGGGTAACCCCTCTATGGTACAGGAGTTCGGGTTTCCTCCCGCACGATGGCGCAGTGGGTGCGGATGGAGTTCTCCAAGTCCGTGATCGAGAAGGGTTTGGAAAGGAATCCGGTCATACCGGCTTCCAGGCAGCGGCGCCGGTCATCCGCGCCCGCATTCGCGGTCAGGGCAATGATGGGGGTGTTGGCGTTGGGGCCGGGCCGCTCCCGAATGGCGCGAGTGGCCTGATAGCCGTCGCACTCCGGCATCTGGCAATCCATCAGGATGGCGTCAAAGGGGCGGGCGGCCGCGGCCTCGATGGCGGCGAAACCGTCGTGGGCGACTTCCACCTCCGTGCCGAGCATCGCGAGGAACTTGCGCGCCAGCAACTGGTTGACCGGGTTGTCCTCGACGAGCAGAATGCGGGCCGAGAGCAAGCCGGGCGACGGGGCGGTGGCTTTCGGACCGGCGGCGGCGGCATAGAGCGGGAGTGTGAACCAGATGGTGGTGCCCAACGCGGGCTGGCTCTCGACGCCGACTTCCCCGTTCATGAGTTGGACGAGGCGGTGGGTGATGGCGAGGCCAAGGCCGGTGCCGCCGAAGCGCCGCGACATTGAGGCATCCGCCTGGTCGAACTTCTCAAACATGCGCGCCATCTTCGCCGCGGGAATGCCGATGCCGGTGTCGCGAACGGTGAAGCGGAGACGGTCCGGCTCCGGCAGCCGGTCCACGCGCACCGTGACCGAGCCGCGCACCGTGAACTTCACGGCGTTGCCCAACAGATTCCACAAGACCTGCCGCAAGCGGGTCTCATCGCCGAGCAGCACTGCCGGGACCGTCGGGTCAATGTGGACGGACACGGCGAGTCCGTTTTCCTGCGCCATCGGCATGACCAGCTTCGTGACGGAATCGAGCATGGGGCTGAGCTCCACCGGAACGCTTTCCACCTGCATGCGCCCGGCTTCGAGCTTCGAGTAGTCGAGCACGTCATTGAGCAATTGGGACAGGTGGAGGGCCGAGCGCAAGGCCGTCGAGGCGTAGTCCCGCTGCTCGGGGTTGAGGGGGCTGTCAAGCAACAGCTTCGTCAGACCGAGGAAGCCGTGCAGCGGCGTGCGGATCTCGTGCGTCATGGTGGCCAGGAAGTCGTTCTTGGCGACCTCGGCGGCCCGCGAGCGCTTTAAGGCGCGCTCCAGCTTCCGCCGGGTCTGGGAAAGGCGCAACATCTGCCACAGCAGCAGCGACGCGCAGAAGGCGAGGGTGGCCAGGCCCCACTTCAGCAGCATCTCCCGGTGTTCGGCGTCCTGCAACCGAAAGACATTGTTGACATCCGTGCCGACGATGTCGCTGTAGCGGGAGTAGATGCGGTGCATGGCGCCGTCGGCGGCCATCCTGCTGATCTCTTCCCGCAACCGGTCGGCATAGCGCTCAAAACCGGGATCTGCCGCCGTGGCAATGCCGGTCGGATCGTCGTGGAGAGCGTGCAGCTTGAGCGGCTGTTTCTGGCACCCTTCCGGACGGTGGACCATCAGGTACAGCGCCGTGCGCCGGGTCATCATTCCGTAGGGCGCCGCACCCTCGCAAACCCGCCGGAAGATGGTCGCGCGGTCCGGCTGCGGCAGGAGTTCCGCCTTGGTGAGCCACTGGCGGGCGAACCGGTGGTCGACTGGGGCGTCCAGGATCGCCGCCCGGCTGACCTCGGTCGGCTCGGGTTCCGGCGTCGTTGCCAGCGAGACCAGGATGAACTCGTTCCACTGCCAGGGCCTGGTCATGTAGAAGAGCTTCTTGCGCTCTTCGGTGACCGTCAGATCCACCCAGAGATCGATCTTTCCCTGGCGGAACATCGTCTCCGGCAGTTCCTTGGTCTGGACCCAGGTGAGCGGATAGCCCGCGCGCCGCGCCGCCTCCTTCAATATGTCCGCCGTCGAGCCTGCCGCGGAGCCATCGGCGGCCACCAACTGAAACGGCGGAGATACCCAGAACCCCACCCGTATCGGACGCTGGGGCGCACGGGGACTCATCCACTCGCGCAGCCCCACTGCGAGCGGAATAGCGAGTCCAAACAGCATCAATGCTGCGCGGCCGGCACGCACTTCCTCCTTATTATCGGCCCGGCAGAGATACAATCAGACTCGAAATGAGCGACTTTTTCCTGAACCGACGGCAGGCACTCCGCAGCGCAATGGCTTTCACTGCAGCATCTTATGCAAGGATTTACGGCGCCAATGATCGAGTGCAGTTGGGGGTCATCGGAACGGGCAATCGCGGCCTGGGCGTGATGAATACGTTTCAGCAGTCCGGGCGAATCGATGTCAAGAGCGTTTGCGATGTCTACGGCAAGCAGCGGGACGCGGCGCAGACGCAGGCGCCCGGAGCGAAGGCTTTCGCCGACCATCGCGACCTGCTGGGGGCGGGCGGCATCGATGCCGTCCTCATCGCCACGCCGGACCACTGGCATGCGGGCACCGCGATTGACGCGCTGAATGCGAAGCTCGACGTCTATGTGGAGAAGCCGCTGACGCTGACGATTGAAGAGGGACCGCGCATTGTGAAGGCGGCTCGGGTGAACGACCGCATCTGCCAGGTGGGAATGCAGCAGCGGAGCGGGTCGCATTACCTGAGGGCGAAGGAAGAGATCGTGAAGGCGGGCAAGCTGGGGAAGGTCACGCTGGCGCGGACGTGGTGGCACGGCAACGGCTTTCACCTGCGGAAGGCGCCGGCGGAGCTGGCAACGAAGCCGTCGAACCTGGACTGGGCGCGATTCCTCGGTCCGGTGAAGTGGCGCGACTATGATCCGCAGCAGTACTTCAACTTCCGCGCCTATCTGGACTTCGGCGGCGGACAGGTGACGGACCTGTTCACGCACTGGATCGACGTCGTGCACATGCTGCTCGATCAGGACAACCCGGTCTCGGCGGTGGCAGCGGGCGGCGTCTACTTTGCCAAGGACGGGCGGACGGCGCCGGACACGATCCACGTGCTGATGGAGTATCCGAACGACTGGACGGCGACGTTTGAGGCGACGCTGGCGCCGGGCGTAACGGGCGCGGCGGTGGAGTTGTGCGGCACCGAAGGGCGGCTGCTGATCGACCGTCAGAAGTACATCTACACGCCGAAGGGGCGCAACGCCGTGCCGGTGGAGGTAAAGGCGGAGCGCGAGCAGACGATCGAGCACGTCGCCAACTTCCTGGACTGCGTGAAGTCGCGCAAGCTGCCGAACGGCGACGTCTGGATCGGGCATCGCAGCGCGCAGGCCTCGCATCTGGGCAACATCGCCTATGTGCAGAAGCGGCGGCTGAAGTTCGACCCGGACCGCGAAGAGATCCTGCCGCTCTAAGCCATGCGGCGCCGGGACCTGTTTCTGTTTGCGGCCGCGCCCGTGGCGATTCCGCTGCGGCGGCGGCATCGTGTCTTTGAGAACGCCGAGGAGTGGCGATCGGCATCGCTGTCACGCGAAGTGAATCCGGCGCGGACGGTGGTGCTGATCTGCGACATGTGGGACCGGCACTGGTGCAGCGGGGCGACGCGGCGAGTGGGGGCGCTGGCACCGAAGGTCGCGGCGTTTGTGGCGGCGGCGCGAAGGAGCGGCATGACGATTCTACATGCGCCGTCGGAGACCATGGCGTTCTACAAGGACGCTCCGCAGCGGGAGGCGATGCGCCGGTATGCGGGGTCCGCCAAGGATCTTCCCGTGGCGGAACTGCCGAATCCGAAGCTGCCGATCGATGATTCGGCCGGGGGCTGCGAAACGGGCGAGAGCTTCTCGCAGGCCTGGACGCGGCAGATTGATACGATTCCGATTGCCGCCGCCGATCTGATTTCCGACAGTGCGGCGGAGATCTTCGGCTTGTTTGTCGAGCGCGGCATAGAACTGGTGCTGGTGACCGGTGTGCACACCAACATGTGCGTGCTGAACCGGTCCTTTGCGATTAAGAACATGGTGCGGCGCGGGATCCGGTGCGCCCTGGTCAGAGACCTGACCGATTCGATGTACGACCCGAAGGCAAGCCCCTTTGTTCCGCATGAGCGCGGAACAGAACTGGTGATCGAGCACATCGAACAGTACTGGTGTCCGACCACGACGAGCGCGGAAGTTATGCGGGCGCTCGCCCGCTGAAGGAGCGCGCATGTCGGCCTGCACCGCACCGGGAGCGGCGGCGCGGCTTGGCGGTCGAGCACGTATCCTGATAGAAATAGCCGCATGAGTCTGCTCGACATCGCCAAACTGCCGACGGCGGAGAATTCCGCCATCCACCTGCACACGGAAGACAACGTCGCGATCGCGCGCGTCCCGCTGTCTGCCGGGACGCTGCTGCGTATCCGGGGTCAGGAAGTGACCGTGGCGGAAGAGATTCCGATGGGACACAAGGTGGCAATCGGGCGGGTGGCGCCGGGACAGCACGTGAAGCGCTACGGGCAGAATATCGGCGTGGCGAAGGTGACGATTGAGCCGGGACAGCGCGTGCATACGCACAACCTCGCCTTTGAGGATCACGCGACGGAGTTTCGCTTTCCGGAAGTCGACAAGCCGTACCCCGCGCCCCCGGCGGCAATGCCGACCTTCCAGGGGTATCTGCGCGAGGACGGCCGGGCGGGAACGCGCAACTACATCGCCGTCGTGGCTGCGTCCAACTGCGCCGCTCACACGGCGGAGTTGATTGCGGAAAGCTACGCGGAGGAGACACTGCCGCCGAACGTCGATGGCGTGGTGGCGTTTCCGCATGGCGAGGGTTGCGGGCACACGATTGGTCCGGACACCGACCAACTGCGCCGGACGCTGGCGGGCGTGCTGAATCACCCGAACGTCGCCGGGGCGATTATTCTCGGTCTGGGTTGCGAGGTGAATCAGATCGATCACTATCTGGGACCGAACGCGCCTCGCACGGACCGTCTGGTGGGAATGACGCTGCAGGGCGAGGGCGGCACGCGGGCGGCGATTCAGTCGGCGCGCAAGGCGATCGGCGCGATGATGGACCGGGTGGCGGCGGAAACGCGCGTCTCGATCCCCGCATCGAAGATCGTGTTGGGACTGAATTGTGGCGGCTCCGACAGCTTCTCCGGAATCACGGCGAATCCGGCGCTCGGCTGGGCAAGTGACCGTCTGGCGGAACTCGGCGGGGCGGCGGTGCTGGCGGAGACGACGGAATGTTTCGGCGCCGAGCACCTGCTGGTGGAGCGTGCGCGCAACCGGCAGGTGGCGGAGCGCTTTCTCGGGTTCATTGAAGGCTATCGCCGGTATCTGCGGCAGTTTGAGGGCTCCAACTTCAATGACAATCCGTCGCCGGGCAACAAGGAAGGCGGTCTGTCGAACATCCTTGAGAAGAGCCTGGGCGCGATGACGAAGGCGGGTTCGACGATGATGGCCGATGCGGTGGACTACGCGGAGCGGATCACGTCGCCGGGCTTTGTCTTCATGAACACACCGGGCTACGATCCGGTGTCGATTACGGGCTTAGCCGCGGGCGGGGTGAACCTGATTGCCTTTACGACGGGGCGCGGTTCGGCGATCGGCTTCCCGACTATTCCGGTGATCAAGATCGCGACGAACACCCCGATGTTCAAGCGCATGCGCGACAACATGGACGTGAACGCGGGGCGCATCGCGGACGGCGAGGCGACGGTTGCCGATATCGGTCACGAGATTTTCGATCTGCTGCTGCGGGTCGCCTCGGGTGAGAAGACGAAAGCCGAGTTGCTCGGCCACAAGGAGTTTGTGCCGTGGCGCATTGGTCCCGTGCTTTAGTTCTTCTGGCGTCCGGTGTTGCGGTGTGGGCGCAGGGCGCGGCGAAGGCTCCGGCGGTGTCGGCGTTCTCCAAGCCGGCGCTGGAGGCCTACGTGCGACATCTGAACATGTGGCCGGCACAGGTGACGGTGACGATCTCTGACCCTGTGCCGTCCGCGTCCTTGCCGGGATTTTCCGAGGTCAAGGTGAAGGCGTCGCTGGGCGGAAGGTCCGCTGAGATCCCGTACTTGATTTCAAAGGACGGCAGAAAGGTCCTGCAGGCAAACGTGTATGACATCACGCAGAACCCGTTTGCGGAGGACCTGGCGAAGCTGAAGGACATGACGGGCGCGGCGAGCATGGGCACCCCCGGCGCGACCGCGGTGATCGTCGCGTTCAGCGATTTTCAATGCAGCTTCTGCCGCGAGGAGGCAAAGATTCTGCGCGAGAACCTGCTGCGGTCCTACCCGACGCAGGTCCGGCTCTACTTCCGCGACTTCCCGCTGGATGCCCTGCACCCGTGGGCGCGGACCGCGGCCATCGGCGGACGCTGCGTGTTCCGGCAGAATGCGGGGGCGTTCTGGAAGTTTCACGACTGGATTTTCGACAAGCAGGCTGAGGTCACGGTGGACAACGTGAAGGCGAAGATGGTGGAGTGGGCCGGGGCCAATCAGTTGGACGGAATTGCCCTGTCCGCCTGTATCGACACGAAGGCCACGGAGGCGGAGGTCGAGGCCAGTCTGAAGCTGGGCCGGGAGTTGAACGTGAACTCCACGCCGACCATGTTTCTGAATGGGCGCCGTCTGGCGGGCAGCCTTCCCTGGGAACAATGGAAGGCGCTGATCGACGCGGAGCTCTCGTATCAGAAGACGGCGAAGAATGCGGGCGAGGATTGCGGCTGCGACGTGTCGTTGCCCGCCGCGCCGGGAACTGCGAAGCCGAAAGCCACACTCCAGTGAAGATCCTTGCCCTGACTCTGGCGGCAGTCTCGGTAGCCGCCGCTCCGCCGCCGGCGCGGACCGGAATGGACGCGGGCCGGTATCGGGAACACGTCAAGTACCTGGCCGGCGAGGAACTGAAGGGCCGTGGGACGGGGACTCCGGAACTGGAGAAGGCCGGCCGCTACCTGGCCGATCAATACAAGGCGATGGGCCTGGAACCCGCGTTTCCCGGCGGGTACCTGCAGCCGTTTCCGGTGACCACGTCGGCGCGGCTCGGTTCGCGAAACCGGCTTTCGGATTCGCTCGCGCCGCGAAAGCTGGTTGCCAACAGTGACTTTGTTCCGTTCAACTCCTCGTCCTCGGCGAAGGTGTCAGGGCCCGTGGTGTTTGCCGGATACGGAATTACCGCGCCCGAGTACAACTACGACGACTACGCGGGGCTGGATGTCAAAGGCAAGATCGTTCTCGTGTTTCGCTATGAGCCGCAGGAGCGCGATGAGAAGAGCATTTTTGCGGGTAAGGTGATGACGCGCCACGCGCAATTTGACGCCAAGGCGACCAACGCCAAGATGCACGGCGCGCGCGGCCTGCTGCTGATCAACAACCCGATCGTGCACCCGAACGACCGGGACCGGCTGGAGAAGTTCGGACGGGCGGCGGGCCCCTCGGAGTCCGGCATCGCCTTCCTGCAGATCAAGACCGAGATCGCCGAGCGGTGGTTTGCCGCCGCCGGTCGTTCCATGAAGGAAGTGAGCGAAGGGATTGATGCGGACCTGAAGCCGCGCTCGTTCGTGCTTCCCGCCAAGGTGAAGGTCGAATTGGAGACCGACGTCGTCCGGGAGCAGAAGACCGTTCACAACGTTGCGGCGTGGCTGCGCGGCGAAACCGATGAATACATCGTCATTGGCGCTCACTATGACCACCTTGGCCTGGGCGAGCAGTTCTCGCTGGCGCCGTCGATGGCGGGCAAGCCGCACTACGGCGCCGATGACAACGCGTCCGGAACGGCGGGCGTGCTGGAACTGGCACGCCACTTTGCGCAGGGTCCCAAGCCGAAGCGAGGCATCCTGTTTGCGAGCTTCACGGCGGAGGAGCACGGACTGCTGGGATCGGCATTCCTGACCGAGCACTTCCCTGCTCCGCTGGACAAGTGCGTGGCGATGGTGAATCTGGACATGATCGGACGGTTGCGGGAGGGGTCCGTCATTGTGGGCGGCGCCGGAACGGCAAAGAGCTTTCCGGCGATGCTGGATCGCCTGGCAGGGCAGTATCCCGGCTTGAAGCTGGAGACGTCCGAACAGGGCGGCGTGGGATCGAGCGACCACACGTCCTTCACGGCGAAGCGGATCCCGGTTCTCTTCTTCTTTACCGGATTGCACATGGACTATCACCGCCCCACCGATACGTGGGACAAGATCAACGCCGAAGGTGCGGTGGAGCTGCTGGGGCTGGTGGCTCGGGTGGGCGAGGAACTGGTGTCCGGCGCGCGGCCGGAGTTTGTGAAGGTGGAGGAGTCGCGCGCCAGCGGACAATCTTCCGGCGGCGGAGGCGGCTATGGACCTTCCTTCGGCAGTGTGCCGGACATGGCATATCAGGGCAAGGGCGTGAAGTTCATGGACGTGCGCGAGGGCTCTCCAGCGCAGAAGGCGGGTCTGCGGGCGGGCGACGTGATGGTGGGATTCGACGATCGGCCTATTGACAACCTCTACGATTTCACCTACGCTCTCCGAGGTAAGCAGCCTGGCGATTCCGTCGCCGTGAAAGTGTTGCGCGCGGGCCAGCCCATGTCGGTGACCGTGAAGCTCGAATCAAGAAAATAAAGGCGTCCCGCCGGGTGGCACCCTAAAGGGTATCGGCGCGCGGGCCGATAGAGGACTAGATGGCGACGCAAGCCGTTTCGGCCAGCCGCACGTGGAAGCTCCCCCCGCTGATTCTTCATCCGTTTGCCGAGCCGTCCGGGCCCGACAAACTGGTGGAAAGCTCGCGCGCGAGCCTGATGCTGCAAGGACTCTTGCCGTCGGGAACGCTGACGCGTGCCGAACTGGACGAGCGCCTGCTGGAGGGTCGCTACTGCGAGATCCGCATGTTGTTCTATGTCGGACGCGACCTGATGCGTTGGATTGAGCAATCGATGGACGTTGTCGAACGCGATCCCGTGCTGCAAGCTGCGGGCATGTGTTATCAGGGCTTTGCGGCCGTTCTCGTCGATGAACCGCCGATGAACGTCCGCGAAAAGCTGAAAAAGTGGGGAGTGGCCGACTACCGCTCGATCTTTTCCCGCGCCTTGGGGTTGAATGCGATCTTCAGCGACCTTCCCGCCCGGGAGATTCTCGCTGACGAGTTCATTCGCCATTACTATCGCTACGCGGACCAGCTTTATATGAGCCGCCAACTGCTGTGGAACTTCACGGAGTTGCACCCGACCCAATTTGAGTTCGATCTGTACGCTTCCGGGGAGTATTCCCGGATGCTCGAGCGCGAATGGGCGGAAGAGCCGGAGTTCCGCGAGGACGGCGAAGCCGAGTAACCTGGGCCTAACTGCCCGCGTCTGTCGGCCGCAGCACGAGTTCTGCATCTACCTCGCTGCCGAGTTGCGCAAGCGCGACGCGCGTTTCCCGCACCAGGAGCGAACAGCCGTATACCAGCGAGACGACCGCGTAGACACCAATCGTCACACCCATCACCACCGCGACGTGGAACCCTTCCGGCACCTGGTAGTAGGCCAAACCGGAGCCGACGACGGTCGCCAACGCCGCAAAAGCGAAACTGCCCAACGCTGCGTAAAACAGCCGCAACGCTCGAACCAGGTAGGATGCCCGCTGCTGCAGACGAGCCAGTTGGGACTCGCGATTGGCCCGATAGGGACCCTGCGGCAACTGGTGCATATCCGCCATGACCGTGCGGGTGCGGTCCACGACGCGGGCGATCCGATTCGCCGTGCCGAGCGAAAGGACGGAGCAGGCGTTTGTCAGGATCGCGGGCGCCACAATCGCAGTCAAGACCGCGAACGGACTTTGCATTGCCACATCGGCCATAATTCCATCCTAAGGTTCCCGTGTCCCCGACTGTCAGCCCGGAAGCGCTTGCCGCCGCCGAAGTGATCTGGAGGTTTCACTGTGTGGAGCAGGAGGCGGCGCCCGGCGACGTTCTTCTGGCCCTCGGCACGAATGATCCTCGCGTGGCCGAGCATGCGGCCCATTCGTTCCATGCCGGATTGGCGCCGTTGCTGGTGTGTTCCGGCGGAATCGCCCATCAGCACGACTTGCTGGCAACCGGCTGGCAGCAACCGGAGGCGGAGGTGTTTGCGGAGATTGCCCGGCGGCGGGGTGTTCCGGGGGATTGCATACGCGTTGAGCCTCTGGCGACGAACACCGCCGAGAATTTCCGGTTTACGCGGCGGCTCTTGGCGGAGGCCGGGGTTCCGGTGAGTCGCCTGGTCGTAGCCGTCAAGCCGTTTATGCGGCGGCGCGCCCTGGCAACAGCGGCCGTGGAGTGGCCGGAGGTTGCGCTGACGCTCACCTCACCCGCGCTTTCCATGGCGGAGTACTTCACCGAGGCGCTTCCCGCGGACAAGATCCTGCACATCCTGATGGGAGACCTTCAGCGCCTCTGGGTCTACGCGGATCGGGGTTGGAGCGCGTCGCAGCCGAAACCGCCAGAAGTCGTCGAGGCATTTGAGGCGTTGCGTGCACTCGGGTTCACGAAACACCTGCTTTGAGCACTGCGCAAGCAATTTTCGGGGATCCTTTTGCATTCTGCGCTCGTATACTCGGGGGACATGGGACGAATCTTCAATCCGATTAGCGCGATCGTGGGCTTCGTGGTGCACGCGGTGGTGTTCTCCGTTGCAGCCTTTTTCTTCTACCGGTTGAACATGGAAACGGGCGACCAAAACTGGTGGTATTGGCCGGTGCTCGGCTGGGGACTGGGCTTAGTCTTCCACTTGCTGGGCACGGTGGTGGCGGTGCTGAAAGCCGTCACGGGCGGGGCGATCTTCCTCGGGCCGGGCCGCGCGATTCTCGACCTATTCTGGCATGTGGCCAGCTACGTCCTGGTGATCGGCTTTCTTTTCCTCGTCAACCGGCTCACAGGCGAACCGACGTGGTGGTACTGGCCGGCGCTTGGGTGGGGAATCGGCCTGGTGGCACACGTATTCGGATCGGTGGCGAAGCTTGGCCTGCTCCTGACGCGCTAGGCCGGGCGGCCGGTGCGCTAGTAACGCGGTACGCCCGGATCGATCTGCAGACTCCAGGCGTCAATGCCGCCGGCGAGGCTCTGGCAGTTGGCGATCCCCTGCTGCCGCAACCAGTTGGCAACATTCAGGCTGCGCATCCCGTGATGGCAGTAGATGACCAGATCCTTATCGTCGGCGAGGGCTTCGAGGGCGGGTAGGCGCGCCGGGATCGTGTTCATCGGGATCAGTTCCGCGCCCTCGATCCGGCAGATCTGATACTCACCGGCTTCGCGGCAGTCGATGAGCGTGACCGCACCCTGATCGAGCTTGTGTTTCAGTTCAGAAGCGGTGGTCTCCAAAGGCAGCATGCATGTTATTCTAGAGGTTCGTCCGCGGGCCCGTAGCTCAGTTGGTTAGAGCGCTACCTTGACACGGTAGAGGTCAGAGATTCGAGTTCTCTCGGGCCCACCATTTCTCCCCGCCATCCGTGCTTCTCCTCCAGGTGCTGCTGTTGTCCGAAACAGGACAAAGTTCGCCGCGCGTCACCGATCCGCAGAACGCCTTCGGTATCCTGGTTCTTCTATGGCAAAACTCTCGATCCGTGACCTCGACCTGAAGGGCAAGCGCGTTTTTCTGCGCGTCGACTTCAACGTGCCGCTCGCACCGGGCGGGCAGGAGATCACTTCCGACAAGCGCATCAAGGCGTCGCTGCCGTCCATCCAGTACGCGCTGGAGCAGGGGGCCGGGTTGGTGCTGGCCTCGCACCTGGGACGCCCGAAGGGCAAGCCGAATGCCGAGATGTCGCTGAAGCCGGTTGCGGCGCGCCTGGCGGAGTTGTTGAAGGCTCCGGTAAAGATGGCGCCGGACTGCATCGGCGCGGAAGTGGAGGCCATGCTTCCGGCGCCGGGCGAAGTGCTGTTGCTTGAGAATTTGCGCTTCCACAGCGAAGAGGAGAAAAACGACAAGGCTTTCGCCCAGCAGCTTGCCAAGCTGGCCGATGTCTATGTGAACGACGCATTCGGGTCCGCGCATCGGGCGCATGCTTCGACGGAGGGCATGATCGAGTTCATGCCGCAAGCTGCCGCCGGGCTGCTGATGGACAAGGAACTGGAGTGGCTGGGGAAGGCCGTCCGCAACCCGGACCGTCCGTGTGTCGCGTTACTTGGCGGAGCGAAGGTGTCGGACAAGATCGAAGTCATCCAGAACCTGCTGAAGGTGGTCGATACTCTCCTGATTGGTGGAGCGATGGCCTATACGTTCCTGAAGGCGAAGGGCGACTCCGTGGGCAAGAGCCTGGTGGAAGACGACAAGCTGGAACTGGCCAGGCAACTGATGGCGGAAGCCGGCGACAAGCTGAAGCTGCCGACCGACCATGTGATTGCCGCGGAGTTCAAGGCAGGGGCGGCTTCGAGCGTGGTGACCACGATCCCGGACGGCATGATGGGCCTGGACATCGGGCCGGCAACCGTCGCCGCGTATGAAGCGATTCTGAAGACGGCGAAGACGATCATCTGGAACGGCCCAATGGGAGTCTTCGAAATGCCGCCGTTCGACACCGGGACGGTGGCCTTGGCCAAGGCGGTGGCGGCATCGGGAGCCGTGAGCGTTGTCGGCGGCGGCGATTCCGAGAAGGCGATCAAGTCGGCGGGCGTGGCTGATAAGATTACGCACATCTCGACGGGCGGCGGCGCTTCACTGGAGTTCCTGGGCGGTATTGAACTGCCGGGAGTGGCCGCTCTCACCGGGAAATAGTTCGGGAGACTCACTTCGTTCATGCGACTGTTTGTTGCTTTGCTCGCGCTGGCCATTCCGGCCTCGGCGCAACTGTTCACGCTCACCAAGGAGCAGTTGATCCGGCTGACGAACCAGAACCCCTATGAGCGGTTCGAGGACGGGCGGCCGAAGGTGCCGGATCAGGTCCTGGAGAAATTCAAAGGCCTGAGCGCGGAAGAGATCTGGGGCGTGCTGCCGGGCCAGGGCTACGCGCACCAGTTTGAGGGCAACTGGCAGTTGCTGCATCCGGGCAAGAAGCTGGTGGGCCGCGTGGTGACGGCCCAATTCATGCCTGTGCGCCCGGACATCAAAGACGCCATCGATGAGCAGATGAAGGCCCGCAATCCGCTGGGCGGGCCGCATCATCAGTGGGCGATTGATCAGCTCAAGCCCGGGGACGTGATCGTGGTGGATATGTTCGGCAAGGTCGATGGCGGCACGTTCGTCGGTGACAACCTGGCCACTGCCATCTATGCACTGTCCAAGGGCACGGGCATGATCGTGGACGGAGGCATTCGGGACCTGGAGGGGATCTTCCCTCTCGACATGCCCGCTTACTTTCGTGGGGTGCACCCGTCGGCGATTCGCGACGTGA
This sequence comes from uncultured Solibacteraceae bacterium, assembly GCA_964395885.1. Lineage (GTDB taxonomy): Bacteria > Acidobacteriota > Terriglobia > Bryobacterales > Bryobacteraceae > JAPKYZ01. The sequence goes on from CAYNDS010000016.1 coordinate 25,804, forward strand.
TGATGACCGGCTTCAATGTCCCGATTCGAGTGGGCAACGCCACTGTCATGCCCGGCGACATCGCGTTCGGTGACCGGGAGGGCGTCTACTTCGTTCCGCCGCATCTGGCCCAGCGCATTGTCGACCGTGCCGAGGAGACGCATGTGCATGACGAGTGGACAAAAGAGAAACTGCTTACCGGCAAGTACAAGTCGATCGAGATCTACGGCTCCCCTCGTCTGCCGGAGCTGAAGAAAGAGTACGAAGAGTACGTGAAGAAGAAGCTGGGGCGCGCTCCGCGCAAGGACTAGCCTACGGCCAGACCTCCCTGGCCACGAACCACGGCAGCACCTCCACGGTGAAGCCCGGTGCAGCCGATGCTGCCTTCACCTTCGCAGAATCGGCTTCGGAACTGACGAGAATCGCGCGAATCGAGGAGTGTCCCGAAACCGGGCCAGCCGCCAGGTGCGCCTGGTCCATGAGTTGGCGGGGCAACTCTGCGTCGGCGGGACCGCGCAGCAGAACGAGAGAGTGGCGCGCCATCGTCATCGGCGTCTTCGGATCCTTGCGGTAGCGTTCGCCCAGACTCTGCCCGATGTGGCGCTTCGCGGTCCACGTCATCCATTCCAGCCGCAAACGCCCGGCCTGAATAGACGGGTCCTGCTCTGCAAGCGCCTTCACGTCGGCGAGCGAGTCCGCCTTGAACAGGAACACGCCGCGAACCTCTCCCGCCTCCGCCATCGGGCCGGCGGCGACGAGCTTGCCGAGCTGCGACATGTGGTCGATGTGGGCCATGTGCCCCGCCTGTAGGCGTTGCGCCTCTTCAGGCGTGCGGGCCGCGCTGGCGGAAGGACCGCGATAGAGCAGGGCGAAGTAGTAGCGGTCCGTCTCTTGCTGTGCCAGCAGTGATGAGGCGAGGAAAAGAAGCGCAGACCGTTTCATCCGCTTCACCATATAACGAACTCCTGTGATAGAACTGTCGGCGATGAAATTTGCTTTCCGCAGTCTGTTCATCGCCGCGCTCGCGATGACGCCCATGCTGGCGCAAGTGGAGCGGGCATCCATCGTCGGTTCGATCACCGATAAGTCTGGTGCCGCAATGAGCGGCGTGGAAGTAGTGGTGACGAATGAAGCGACGAATACATCCACTCGCGTCACGACGGATGATTCGGGCGCATATTCGGTTGTCAACCTGATACCCGGCAGCTACAGCATCACGGCGTCGCGCCAGGGCTTTCGCAACGTGGTCTATCGCAACTACGTGCTGCAAGTGAGCCAGGCGGCGCGTCTGGACGTCGCGATGGAAGTGGGTGAGGTGACGCAGGCAATTGAGGTTTCCGGCGCGGCCCCGCTGCTGCAAACGGAAAACGCCTCCGTGGGTCAGGTGATTTCGAAGGAGGCGGTAGAGTCGCTGCCGCTGAACGGCCGCAACTTCGTGCAACTCGCGATCATTGCGCCCGGCGTCTCGGGCCTGGACTACGCGCAGCCGAACACGATCAACTCCGGGCGGCGTCCCGATGAGCTTCGCCCCGGGGGAACCGCGTTACAGGCCAACGGCGCGCGGAACATCTCCAATCAGGTGCTGATCGATGGTGTCGACAACACGGAGATGATCTCGGCGACATTCGTGGTGCGCCCCGCCGTGGAAGGCATTCAGGAGTTCAAGGTCCTCACCAACAACGCGGGTGCCGAGTACGGGCGCGCAGGCGGAGCGGTGGTTGTGATCACGTCGAAGTCCGGCGGCAATGATTTTCGCGGTTCAGTCTTTGAGTTCCTCCGGAATGAAAAGTTTGACGCAAGAAACTTCTTCGCGCGTCCGGACGCCCCCCGTCCGCCGTTCAAGCTGAATCAGTTCGGCGCCGCACTGGGTGGGCCCATCAAGAAGAACCGCACGTTTTTCTTCACGAACTACGAGGGCTATCGTGAAGTCTTCGGTGACGTGCAAGTCGTCACGGTTCCCACGGCGGCGATGAAGGGCGGCAACTTCGCTGGTGTCGTTCCGAATGGCATTTACGATCCGATGACCACGCGTGCCAACCCGGCAGGCGGCGCGGCGATCCGGGACCGGTTCCCGAATGACGTGATCCCGCCGAGCCGTTGGGACGCCGTCGGCGGCCCACTGGTGCAACTCTTCCCTGCTCCGCAGCGCGCGGGCCTGATTAACAACTTCACGGCCGGACCCGTCAAGCGATCGAGCTTGCATCGCGCGGACGCGCGCATCGATCATCAACTGACGCCGAAGGACACGCTCTTCGGGCGGTTCTCGATCGACCGCAGCGGCATCATCATGCCGGATACGTTCAACACCGATATCGGCGGCAACGAAGCCAGCTTTGCCGGCAACAATACGGTGACGGGCAAGAACATCGTCGGGTCCTGGACGCGCACCATCTCCGCATCCACCGTCGGCGACTTCCGCTACGGCTACACGCAATTCAACATGAGCCTGATGCCGACCGCGCTCACGAACCCGATCTGGGGCAGAATCCCGGGACGCGACACGAACGATCCGTTCCAGCCGACGGCTCCGATTGTGGGCACGACGGGATATTCCGGCCTGGGCAACGCGCGCAGCGTGCCGCTGATCCGAGATCAGTCCATGCATGAGGTGATCGCCAATGTGTCCACGCTGAAGGGCAATCACAACCTGAAGTACGGCGTCGATCTGCGCTTCCGCACGACGGGCGAAACGGCCTCGCCCCCTGGCGAGAGCGGCTTTGGACGCTGGAACTTCGACCCGGCGTACACGCGGAATCCCGCTGCGCCGGGCGGCACCGGCGACACGATTGCGACGATGCTGCTGGGCTTCCCCATCGCCCTCCGGCGTGACATCTTCCTGCCCGGCAGCGCGACGCTGAACACGAACGAATTGAACTTCTACTTCCGTGATGAATGGCGCGTCACCAGCAAGCTGACCGTCAATCTCGGTCTGCACTACGAGATCAACACCCCCTTCGTCGAGAAGAAGAATCAATGGGTGAACTTCGACGCCGCCTCCGGACGGCAGTTGATTGCCGGCGTCGGTGGGGTGTCCGATACGGCCAACATCAACACGGACTTCAAGGCGTGGGGACCGCGCGCCAGCTTCGCCTATCAGGTGGACAAGAAGACGGTGCTGCGCGGCGGCTACGGCATCTTCTATGAGCCGCAAGGCAACAACGCGACGAACATTCGCCAGTTCCGTCAGCCTCCGTTCGGCTTCACCGTGAACCAGCCGTTCAGCGGCAACGACATTCCGACCACGCGGGCAAGTGACGGGTTCCCGCTGGTCCGCACGGTTCCCGATCTCACTCGCGGACCGGCGCTGTACGCGTTGCGTGCGGTGACGCCGAACTTCCGGAACGCGCAGATTCAGCAGTTCAACTTCTCCGCGCAGCGCGAAATCGCGAAGGATACGGTAGTGACGCTCGGGTTTGTCGGCTCCGCCGGAGCACTGCTGACGTGGGCGCGGAACATCAATCAGCCGGACCCGGGCGCGGGTGCAATCGATCCGCGGCGTCCTTACTTCCGCACACTGCCCGCGGTGACCGGCATTTCCTACCTGGAGAGCAGCGGCAACTCGTTCTACTCGTCCATGCAGTTCACGGTGGAGCGGCGTCTATCGAAGGGCCTGTACTTATTGGGCAACTGGACGTGGGCCCATGGCCTGGACAACTATGGCGGCGATGGCGGCGCCAACGGCCCCATTCCGCAGGACCCGCGCAACCGGCGTGCGGACTGGGCTTCCACCAATGCCGACATCCGCCATCGCGTCAACATTGCGTGGTCTTACCAACTGCCCTTCTTCCGCAACATGCAGGGACCGGGGCGATTCCTGTTGTCCGGTTGGGAACTGGGAGGAGTCACCGTGATGCAGAGCGGTCTGCCGTTTACCGTGACAGTGCCCGGCTCTCCCTCCAACACCGGTGCGGGCAGCCGTGCCAACGCTGTCGCGGGTGCGGATCCGAACGTGAGCGGCCAATCGCTGAGCCGCTGGTTCAATACGGCGGCGTTCGCCACACCGCCTGCGTTTACGTGGGGCACGCTGGGTCGCAATACGCTGCGCGGACCGGCTTTGTTCAACTTCGACATGTCGGCGGCCAAGAAGTTCAACTTCACGGAGCGGCAGCAGCTGCAATTCCGTGCGGAGTTCTTCAACGCCTTCAACACGCCGCAGTTTGGCCTGCCGGCTGCCACAGTTGGGGCAGCGGGCGCCGGCACGATTACCTCTACGCAGCGGTCAAACCGGCAGATTCAGTTCGCACTGCGATTTGCCTTCTGAGGACGGAATGATAATCACATCAATCGAGACGTTCCCGATTCGGGAGCCGCGCTCCGCGAGGTCGTATACGATCCTCCGGGTCCGGACTCGCGACGGCATCACGGGCTACGGTGAGGCAGCGCGTATCGACACCGCGCGGATTCAGGCAGCGGCACAAGGCCAGCCGGCAACACGTTATGAGGTGTTACGGACGCAACTTGCGGGCGTCGCGGGCGCCGCTGCATTGGACATGGCGATGCTCGACATCTGCGGCCAGGCGGCCAAGGCTCCGGTCTATCAGCTCCTGGGCGGACCGACGCGAAACAAGGTTCGTGCCCTGGCCGATACAGACGACTTGGCGGGAGCAGCAAAGATCGGCCACAAGGCGTTCTTTGCCCGGCTGTCTCCGCCGCAGTTCGGAACATCGCGGCCGAAGTACTCGGCACTGGCGCGCGAAGCGATTGAGCGAGTGCGGAAGACGATCGACAATGCTGAGGTGGTCGTGGACGCGAATGCCCAACTGAAGTCGGCGGAAGCCTCCGATGTCGCCATCACGCTGGAGAA
>CAYNDS010000017.1:0-16820 GCA_964395885.1 uncultured Solibacteraceae bacterium
AGTTGTACCAGAGCATTGAGTTCTGAGCCTTCAAGATCCAGTGCCCCTCATCCGGAAACAGCAGCAGCTTGGAAGGCACCTTTTGCATTTGCAGCGCGGTGAAGAGTTGCATGCCCTGGCCGACGGGAACGCGATAGTCCAATTCGCCGTGCGTCACCAGCGTGGGCGTTCGGAACTTCTGAATCGAATTGGAGGGCGACCAGCGCTCGTAGACTTCCGGCTTCTGCCACGGCATTCCGCCGAACTCCCACGTGGGAAAAAAGAGTTCCTCTGTTTCGCCCGCCATGCTCCGCAAATCGAACACCCCTGCGTGGGAGACAAAGGCCCGGAACCGGTCCGAGTGTCCCAGCAGCCAATTCACCAGGTAGCCGCCATAGCTGGCTCCGGCGGCGGCGAAGCGCCCCGGGTCGGCCCACGACTGCCTCGCGGAATACTCGACGACGGCCATGAAGTCCTCATAGACCTTGCCACCCCAGTCCTGATTGATGTCATCCGTGAACTGTTGGCCATAGCCGGTGGAGCCGCGCGGATTGGGCATCACCACGACGAACCCGGCGGCGGCAAATACCTGAGGATTCCAACGATAGCTCCAGGCTTCGCCCCATGCGCCCTGCGGCCCGCCGTGAATCAGGAAGAGAACCGGGTACTTGCGGTTCGGATCGAAAGCCGGCGGCTTCACCAAGAAGCTCTGTATCTTTGCGCCACCCGCGCCTTCCACCGTGAAGTCCTCCAGCGGCGCCAGCGCGTAGTCGGACAAGATGCCGCGATTGGCGAGTGTCAGCGGGGTTGCCGCTCCGCCGGAACTGGAAACGCTGTAGATCTCCATCGGACGAGATCCGGAGTGCTCCGTGTAGATCATCGTCTTGCCGTCAGCCGAGAATTGCACGTCGTCGACATGGCCGGCGCCACCGATGATCTGGCGCGCGCCACCCCCGCTGGCAGCGATCATCTGTAGCGTTTGACGCCCGCGATCCTCAACGGTGTAGAACAGGCGTTTGGAATCCGGAGACCAGACCAGGGATTGTACGCTGCGGTCTATGGACTCAGTGAGGATCCTTGCCTCTCCGCTTGCACGGTCCATTACCACCAGACGCCATTTGTCGCTCTCGTACCCGGGCTTGGCCTGCGCTCGATAGGCCAGCAGTTTGCCGTCCGGCGAGTAGGCTGGCGAAGCGTCGGCTGCTGGGTTGACGGTGATCTTCTTGGGCTCTCCCCCGGCGGTGGCCACAACGAACAACTCCAGGTTGGTGGACAACGCCAGTTGCGGGTCTGGATTCATGGCGAAGCACAGTTCCGCTCCATCGGGCGAGATTGTGTAGTCATCCGGTCCACCCAGGGAGAACGGTGGAACATCCCGAGTGCCAGGAGTAAGGTCGCGCGGCGGAGCGCCGTCCAACGACACCAGCAGCAGATGCTTCCGCCGGGCTCCCTGCCACTCCGTCCAATGCCGGTAGAGCAGGGAAGTGTACACCCGCGCCTTCACCTTTGAGGCATTCTCGGCGTCCAGCCGTTTCTGATTACAGGCTGGGTCCGCTCCGCAGTCCGGATAGACCTCGCTGATCACCACCAGGCTCTTCCCATCCGGCATCCACAGCGCGCCGGAAGCTTCGGTCGGAAGGTTGGTCGCCGGTTTGGCATTGCTGCCGTCTGCGTTCATGATCCAAATCTGAGAACTGCCGCCCCGGTTGGAAGCCCAGGCGATGCGCTTGCCGTCGGGTGACCAGCGTGGCCGGTCATTGATCGTCCCTTCGGCCGTCAACTGCCGTGGGCTACCGCCGCTCACGGGCACCGTGAAGACGTGCCGTGGACGGTTGTTGCCGTCCAGGTTCGGGGCGCCCGCCGTGTAGGCGACGGTCTTGCCGTCCGGCGAGATATGGGGCTCTGCCACCCGGACAAGTCGCAGCAAAGCAGTGACGTCGAAAGTCTGTTTTTGGGCGGCCATCCCGAAAGGCAAACCGATCGCAAGCAACGCAACCCGGCGCATTTCCTGATTGTAAGCGCTGGTGGATTGGTTACCCTGATTCCATGCATCAGGCAGCGAGCCAGGCTCCGGTCCGCACCGCGGAGCGCTTGTTCACGATCGACGTACTTCGCGGGTTCGCCTTACTGGGAATCCTGCTGATGAACATTCCCACTTTCGGGCTTGCGGAAGCGGCTTACGAGAATCCGAATGTCGGCGGAGGGAGCGACCCTCTGAACGTCGGGGTACTGATCCTGATCCACATCTTGGGTGAAGGCAAGATGCGGGGGATCTTTTCGCTGTTGTTCGGTGCGAGCGCATTACTCTTGATTTCCCGCGGCGAGAACAAGGGCGCGGGGCTGGAGATTGCCGACGTCTACTATCGCCGCACGATGTGGCTGCTGCTGTTCGGCATGATCCATGGCTACGTGATCTGGTGGGGCGACATCCTGTTTCCGTACGCGTTGCTCGGCCTGATCTTGTTTCCTTTTCGGAAGCTCTCGCCCAGGGGCCTGATCATTACGGCATCGATCCTGCTGGGGCTCCTCACGATCGGCTTTGCCGCCGACAGCTACCACAGCTGGCAGACCCGCAAGGATTACTTGGCTTTGCAGAAGCAGGACCTCGAGACGGTCCGGCTGACCGACGAGCAGAAGTCGCAACTGGAAGACGGCATCAAGCAGGACAAGAACTGGTATCACTTCCAGGAGGACGTGGCCGAGGAGTTCAAGGCTTATCGCGGAAACCTGCTCGACAACTTGAAGGCGCGAGTCGAGAAGACCTGGGAGTGGCATCAGCTACCCATCTACTTCCCGTTCGTCTGGGACATGCTGGGCATGATGTTGCTGGGCATGGCGTTCTACAAGATGGGCGTGCTCACCGGCGAGAAGCCGTGGAGTTTTTATGTCCGAATGGCGGTCTGGGGCGGCGCCGCGGGCCTGGCCATCAACAGCGCCGTGATGTGGTGGAACGCCCGACACGGGTTCGATCCGGCCCAGGTTTTGTTCATGGGGGCGTTCTATGAACCTGGTCGCGTCGCGATGTCACTGTGCTACGTCGCCTGCCTGGTGATGATCGTGAAGGCAGGAAGGATCGCGTGGCTCACGGCTCGGCTTGCTGCTGTCGGACAGATGGCGTTCTCCAACTACATCAGCCATTCGCTGATCTGCAGCGTCATCTTCTACGGCGGATACGGGTTGGGCCTGATCGGCAAACTGGAACGGTACCAGCTCTACTTGATCGTTCTCGCCATCTGGACGTTCAACCTCACCTGGAGCCCCTGGTGGTTGCAGCGCTACTACTTCGGCCCCTTGGAATGGTGCTGGCGTTCTTTGACCTATTGGAAGAAGCAGCCGATGCGCCGCGCTGGCTGGCATGAGGCGGCGATTGGTCCCGTCGCGCCGCCGGTGCCGGAGCAGATCGCGCCTCACCCTGCGGACATTGAAGCAATGCCGGTTTCCGGCAATGGAAGCGGGAGCGAGGCTGCTACCATGGAGACTTCCAAGGAATGATCCGCCCGTATCGTGGCCACGTCGCACGCGTGGCTGCCTCCGCATATGTGGATCCCAGCGCGCAAGTCATTGGGCAGGTCTCGATCGGTGAACGATCGAGCATCTGGCCGTGCGCGGTCGTTCGGGGCGATGTCGGTCTGATCACGATCGGCAACGAGACCAACATCCAGGACAATTCCACCCTGCACTCCGATGACGGCTTCCCGCTGGTGATCGGGGACCGGGTCACAGTGGGGCACCAGGTGATGCTCCACGGCTGCACCATCGAAGACGAGTGCCTGATCGGTATCGGCAGCATCGTGCTGAATGGAGCGAGAGTGGGCCGCGGCAGTGTGATCGGAGCCGGCGCATTGGTTCCCGAGGGGATGGAGATCCCCCCCGAAAGTGTCGTGATGGGCATCCCCGGCAAGATCCGCCGCGCCGTAACGGCGGAGGAGCGGCAGCGTTTCGCGGAAAACCTGCAGCATTACATCGACAAAGCCGCCATCTATCTTCAGGAGTCCGGTCAGCCAGGATGATCAAGGCAGTTAAGGGGACGCGGGACATCCTGCCGCCCCAATCCTCCGTGTGGAGTCGCGTCGAGGAGATCGCCCGCCGTGTCTTCGGCGCCTACAACTATGGCGAGATTCGCACGCCGATCTTCGAGGAAACGTCGCTGTTCGCGCGCGGCGTTGGCGAAGAGACGGACATTGTCACCAAGGAGATGTACACGTTCGAGGACCGTGATGGCGCTTCGCTGACGCTCCGTCCGGAGAACACCGCATCGGTGATCCGCGCCTACCTTGAACACAGCCTTTCGCAGCAGCCCGGCGTGAAGAAGCTCTTCTACATCGGCCCGATGTTCCGCCGGGAGCGTCCACAGAAGGGGCGCTACCGCCAGTTTTCACAGATTGGCGCGGAGGCCATCGGCAGCCCATCGCCGTTCGTGGATGCCGAAGTGATCGAGATGTGTTCCGTGTTCTTCGAGGAGTGCGGGATTCGCGATGCGCACCTGATTCTGAACAGTGTTGGTGATCGCGAGAGCCGGTCCGCTTACTTGGCGAAGTTGCGCGAAGAACTCGCCCCCGTCAAGGATCGGCTGAGCGAGGACAACCGGCGGCGCGCCGAGACCAATCCGCTGCGTGTGCTGGACTCCAAGGAACCGCAGGACGAAGAGATCATCGCCAAACTCCCCAGCATTCTGGATTATCTGAACGATGAGTGCCGCGAGCACTTCGCGAAGGTTCGCCGGACGCTGGACGAGCGCGGGATCGCCTACGAGGTCCGCCCACGGCTGGTGCGCGGCCTGGACTACTACACCCATACGACGTTCGAGTTCGTTCACGGCGCCTTGGGAGCGCAGAATTCGATCTGCGGAGGCGGACGCTACAACGGGCTTGCCGAGTCTCTCGGCGCCAAGCAGCCTGCGCCTGGAATCGGGTTTTCGATCGGTGAAGATCGCCTGCTGATGGCAGTGGAAGAGAAGGGTTCAATCGCCCCTTCAAGCGGACCGGAGTTCTTCGTGGCCTATCTCAGCGAGGAGTCCGGAACATTGGCCCGCACCATCGCGCATGCCCTTCGCCGAAAGGGGCGGCGGGTGGAAGTGGCGGCGGACGCGCGCCTGAAGAAGTCTCTCGAACTGGCCAATAAGCTGGGCGCGGGTCATGCGCTGATCACGGGTTATGAGGAGTTGGCGCCCGGTGAGTTCATGGTGAAGGACATGACCTCGGGCGAACAAAGAAAGTCGACGCTGGACGAGTTACTACATGCCTGAAGAACTACAACTGGATATGCTGGGCGGCCTTCGCCGCACCCACCACTGCAACGCCATCACGCGGGCCGATGCCGGTTCCACCGTGCTGCTGATGGGATGGGTCCACCGCGTGCGTGACCTCGGCGGTGTAGTCTTCATGCACCTGCGGGACAGGGAAGGAATCACGCAGATCGTCTTCCGGTCTGAGGACGATCAGGCGTTGACGAATCGTGCGACTCAAGTGCGTAGCGAGTACGTGATCGCCGTGGAGGGCGTCGTGGATACGCGCTCTGCGGAGACGGTCAACCCCGCGATTCAGACCGGTGAAGTGGAAGTGGTCGTCCGCAAACTGTGGATCTTGAACACATCCAAGACGCCGCCGTTCCCGATGGAAGACACCGTCGACGTGAATGAGGAGATGCGGCTCAAGCATCGCTATGTGGACCTGCGCCGTCCACGCATGCAGCGAAACATCATCCTGCGCTCGAAGCTTTCGTTCGCCGTCCGGGAATACATGTACTCGCAGGGCTTCCTGGAACTGGAAACGCCGTTCCTGACGAAATCCACGCCGGAAGGCTCGCGCGACTTTTTGGTGCCGGCCCGCATGAACCAGGGCATGTTTTACGCTCTGCCGCAATCGCCTCAGATCTTCAAGCAGTTGTTCATGATCTCCGGCTACGAGAAGTACTTCCAGTTGGTACGGTGTTTCCGGGATGAGGACCTTCGGGCGGACCGTCAGTACGAGTTCACCCAGATCGACGTCGAGATGAGTTTCCCGCAGCAGGAGACCATCTACGAAGCCATTGAGCCGATGGTGAAGCACGTCTGCCGCGCCGCCGGGTTTGCCATCGACTACACGTTTCCGCGCATGACCTACGACGAGGCGATGCGCGATTACGGTAGCGACAAGCCGGACCTGCGCTTGCCGAAGATGTTCGACGTGGCGGATTTGTTTGCCGGTGCGCCGGTTCCGATGACGCATCCGGGCATGCCTCTGGTCGCCATCACGATTCCGAGAACGGGTGCGCTGTCGCGCAAGGAACGCGATGAACTGAAGGCGTTCGGGCAGGAGCGGGGATTGCGCGTCTATGACGATTTGAAGCGGCTGGAGCGGGACTTCCCCGATGCCGTTCCTCAACTGCGCGCCCGCACCGGCGCGACCGAAGAAGACCTGCTGTTGGTTGTCGGCTGGCCAACGGAAGGAAAGGGCTCACGGCCGCACGAGAAACCGCTCAAAGCAGCCGGAGAACTCCGCCTCTACGCGGGACGCAAATACAATGACCGGCACAAACTGCTGGACCCGCGTGACCTCCGCTGGCTCTGGGTGGTCGACTTCCCGATGTTCGAGTGGGATGAAGAAGACGGCCGGTGGGTAGCGGCGCACCACCCGTTCACGTCGGTCAAGGACGAGGATCTGGAGTATCTCACCACGGACCCCGGACGGTGCCGCGCCAAAAGCTACGACATCGTTCTGAACGGCATCGAACTGGCCTCCGGTTCCATTCGAATCCACCAGCAGCACATCCAGTCACAGGTCTTCGACGCTCTGGGACTCAGCCGGGAGGAGGCGCGCAAGAAATTCGGCTTCCTCCTGGATGCGCTGGAGTTTGGCGCTCCCCCGCATGGCGGCATCGCCCTCGGTTTCGACCGGCTGGTGATGCTTCTGGTCGGTGAGGAGACCATCCGGGACGTCATCCCGTTCCCGAAGACGGCGAAGGGAACCGATCTCATGTGCGACGCGCCCAGCGTGGTGGACGACCGGCAGCTTCGTGAGTTGGGAATTCAACGGCGGCAGCTAGGGTAGCCTCGGCTGCCGCCGAGGGGCCATTCCCGTACCATAGAATTTGTCGAGCGCCAGCGCAGAGTCTATTCGTAACGAATCGATTGCCGTTGAGAATACCCGCGGCTGGCGCCGTTTCCTCGCCTTTTCCGGACCAGCCTACCTGGTCAGCGTTGGCTATATGGATCCCGGCAACTGGGCGGCGGATCTCGAAGGCGGCGCTCGCTTTGGCTACCAGCTACTGTGGGTCCTCGTCCTTTCCAACCTGATGGCGATCCTGCTCCAGACGCTATCGGCGCGGCTGGGCATTGCCACGGGTCGGGATTTGGCCCAGAGTTGCCGAGAACGCTACCCCCGTCCGATAAACCTCGCGCTTTGGGTTCTGTCGGAGATTGCAATCGCCGCCTGTGATCTGGCGGAAGTGCTGGGCGCGGCGATCGGACTCAAGCTGCTTTTTGGGATTCCGCTCCTGCTCGGCGTCGTCCTCACGGCGGCGGACACACTGTTGATCTTGAGCCTGTCACGTTACGGGATTCGCATTATTGAACGAATCGTGTTCGCGCTCGTGCTTCTCATTGGAGGCTGCTTCGCCTTCGAGATCGCGCTCGCCAAGCCCGCGCTGATGGATATCGCCCGAGGACTGGCTCCCTCGTTCCCACCGGAAGCGTTGTATGTAGTGCTCGCGATGTTGGGCGCGACGGTGATGCCGCACAACCTCTACCTGCATTCGTCGCTGGTCCAGACCCGCGCCATAGGCGACTCGGCGGAGTCGAAGCGGCGGGCGGCGCGGTTCAACTTCTTCGATTCCACGATTGCCCTCAACGGCGCCTTGCTGGTCAATGCCAGCATTCTGATCCTGTCGGCCGCGGTCTTCCATCAGCGCGGCATACCGGTGACCCGGATTGAGCAGGCCCATGAACTCCTGGCGCCTTCGTTGGGCAGTGCCACCGCCAGCATTCTGTTCGCTGTGGCTTTGATCGCGAGCGGGCAGTCGTCGACAATGACCGGGACTCTGGCCGGCCAGATTGTGATGGAGGGCTTCCTGAACCTCCGGATGCGGCCGTGGCTGCGCCGGCTCCTCACCCGCTTGCTGGCAATCAGTCCGGCGATTGCCGTCATCGCCCTGCAGGGGGAGGCGGCTACGTACCAGTTGCTGATCCTAAGTCAGGTGATCCTGAGCATTCAGTTGCCCTTTGCGATTGTGCCGCTCATTCAATTCACGGGCGATGCCCAGCGAATGGGCGTTCTTGCCAGTCCGTCGTGGCTGAAAGGGATGGCGTGGGTGTCCGCCGCCTTGATTGTCGGCCTGAATGTCTGGCTGGTGGGGCAGCATGTTGGAAGCATCTGGTCCATGCTCGTGGCTGCGCCGCTGGCCGCCCTGCTGCTGTGGCTGATTGTCGAGCCACGGCTGCGAGCGGTGCCCGCGTCCGCTCCGGTGTTGCCTGCCGCCCCGGGTTTAGGGGCGCTGGACCGTCCCGGCTATCGCTCCATTCTGGTCCCGTTGGATCACTCAGACCTGGATGCCGTCGCACTGACGCACGCCGCTGCACTGGCAAAGGCCCACGGAGCGCGCGTTCTGATTCTGCACGTCGAGGAGGGGCCTGCCAGCCGCGTCTACGGCGAGATGGCTGGTACCGCCGAGGAGCGCGAAGGCTCGGCATACCTGCGCTCCATCCAGGAACGCTTCAACCGCGAGGACATCGTCGCTGAGACCCTCGTGGAGTATTCCGGGCAACCCGCCGACGCCATCGTTCGCGTTGCTGCCGTCCGGAAGCCGGACCTCGTGGTCATGGGTGGTCACGGCCACGGCTTCCTGAAGGACATCGTATTCGGCTCGACGATTGAGACGGTCCGGCACCATGTGAAGGCTCCTCTGCTGGTGGTGCGGAAGGGCAGCTAGTTGGACACACCCTGTGTCGTTTCACCGCGTTCCACTTTCTATTTGTTCCGCTAACCATTTGAAAAATAAGCACAACTGGGTTGGATAGCGGATTGCATCAAATCAGCCGTGGCGCGCCTCCGCATCGTCGCGTTTGGTTTGGCGATTGCTGCTTCGGCAGCGACGCTGGAGAAACTGCCGATGCCGGAAATGGCATCCAAGGCCACCGACGTCGTCCGCGCCCGTGTCTCCTCGTGCTCTCCGGAGATGCGCGGACGGCTCATCTTCACCACGTGCCGACTTGAGATCGTCGAGCGATGGAAGGGCTCCACCACCACGCGCGTCTCGTTGCCCGGTGGAGCGCTGGGCGGTCTTCGCCAATTCTTCGCCGGTGTTCCAGTCCTCACCCCGGGGGAGGAACGCATTCTTTTTCTTTGGACCGGTCCGAGCGGAACCACGCAGCTGGTTGGATTGGGGCAGGGTGTCTTGCGGCTGGAGCGCGCCAGTGACGGCACGCTGATGGCAGTGCGGGCGCCCGTTCGCGACCGCATGGTGGACGCCCATGGACGTCCGATGTTCGATGAGGGCGTCGACATCCCGGTGGAGCAACTGCGTCAGTTGGTGAGGTCCACCGCGCGATGAAGCGTTCCCTGCGGCTGATCACTGCCGGGCTTCTGGTGGCCGGCCTTGCGCAGGCGTACTACCATTTCCTCCGTTTCACTCCGCAGGGCGACCGGCTCCCGCAACGCTTTGATTTGGCTGCGCTGCCTGCCCGTACGGTTCAGTACTTCGTTTCCGATCGGGGTCCGACAGCGTTCGCCCCCGGTGATTCCTTGCCCTCCGTCCTGAGCCAGATCCGGCTTGCGGCCAAGCAATGGAGCGACGTCGAGACTTCAGAACTGCGGTTGCAGTACGGTGGCATCACGACGATCAGCACCGTCCCGCAGGCGACGCCCGGCATCGACATTCTGTTCGACGAGATTCCACCCGGACTGATCGCCTATGGCGGCCCCACCGTGACCCTGGAGCCCACGCCGGGTGCGACCTTTGTCCCGATTCAGCGAGCGCAGATGGTCCTGCCGCGCGATCTGAGCCGGCTCCCCAGCTTTAGTGAGGCGTTCTTCGGGACTCTGGTGCATGAGTTCGGCCATACGGTGGGTCTGCAGCACTCGCTTGCCTCTTCGGCGATGTCCACCGCCATTACGCGTGCCGTGAGCAAGGGCCGGCCCCTGGCTGCCGATGACATCGCAGGCGTCTCCCTGCTCTACCCCACGCGAGCCTTCGCGCAGAACTTCGGCGCGATTTCCGGGCGCGTCACCGTGGCTGGTTCCGGCGTGGCATTGGCCAGCGTGGTCGCTATGTCGGCGAATGGGGTTGCGGTGGGCGTGCTGACCAACCCGGATGGCACCTACCGCATTGAAGGGCTGCCCGGCGGCAATTACGTCGTCTATGTTCACCCGCTTCCGCCCGCTCAGTTGGGAGAAGCGACGCCAGCGAACATCGTCCTGCCGCAGGATGCCAACCGGCAGAACATCGCTCCGCCTCCTGCTTTCGATCTTCAGTTTTTCCCAGGGGTGCGCGAGGTGAATCAGGCCACCCCACTCGCGGTCTCGCCGGGAGCGGTGGCGGAATCGGTCAACTTCGCCGTTTCAGCGCGCACGGGCGGCTTGAGTCTGTATAACGTGCAGGCCTTCAGTTTCCCCGGTCAGGTGGCAGTGCGTCCGGCGACTGTGAATGTGGCGGGGCAGCGGAACTTTTTCGTGGCGACCGGCAATGGCTTGGTGGGAACGAACAATCAGCCCGCGGCCGGCTTGCAGGCCAGTGTGTTTGGCGGATCCTCGCAGGTCGTCGGCTTCGCGCCATACTCTGCCGGGTATCTCCAGTTCAATCTCGCCTATTCCGGGCAGCCGCAACTCGGTCCGCAGCACATGGTCTTTTCAAACGGGACGGAGACTTACGTTCAGCCCTCGGTGTTCTGGCTATCCAACCGGCAGCCGCCGCAGATCACCGCCCTGACGCCGGCCGCGGATGGCCGCAGCTTCCAGGTGACCGGTGTCAATCTGGGAAGCGACACTCAATTTCTTTTCGACGGAGCGCCCGCAGCGGCTCGTGCAGATGGCAATGGCAACTTGCTCCTTACGCCTCCTCCCGCGCTGGCGGGGCAGCGTGCTGCGGTCGTGGCCATCAACGGGGACGGCCAGAGTTCGCTCTACCTGCAGGGCGATCAACCGGTAACGCAGACGCTGGACGGACCCGCCGCTCCGGCATTTACCCTCTCGCCCTCCTCTCTTCCTGCCGGGATCGAATCTGCCGTTGAACTGACCTCGCCGAACGGCGCCTTCGCCAACGGGCTGCTGTCGATCGGTTTCGGAACGGCTGACATTCAGGTGAGAGGGCTGTGGGTGGTGTCTCCGACGCGTGCGATTGTTCAGGTGGCTGTGTCTCCGTCTGTCAGTCCAGGGCCGGTGACGGTCACCATCGCCAACGGTCTCCAGAACTCTTCTCTGCCGCAAGCCTTCTCGGTGACGCCAGCGCTGCCGCGACAGCCGCAACTGGTTCTGCCCTTTGCCGGACCAGCGGGTGTGGGCGTTCCCTCCGGCGGAGCACTGATGGTGTCCTTGGCGAACGTCACCGGGACGCCGGCGTTCGCGTTCCGCGATCAGCCGGTGGCCTACCAGGTATTGGGTCCAAACTTGTTCTTCCTTTCGTTCCCGGCAACGGTTGCACCCGGTCCGGGAATCCTGCGCACGAACGTGGGTGGGGAATCACTGCCGCCGATTGCCATGCAGATTGAGCCAGGCGGCTTCGCGATTGTGGCGACGACGATCGGTACGGCGACGCCGGGAGCGACCGCAGCAAGGGCTGGAGATACGCTTCAGTTGCAGGTGAATGGCCTGGCGGACCTGACGCAGCCGTTTGCACGGCCTCGTGTGGTGGTCACGATCGGCGGCATTGATCATCTGCCGCAGTCCCTCTCCGGCAATACCGTGACGATCACCCTTCTGCCTTCAGTCGCTGCCGGGCCACAGCCGCTGGCGGTGACGGCCGATGGGCGCACGACACCATCCACCAGCATCACCGTCGTTCGCTAAAGACTGCTCCTAGTTCCGGGCCCGGCTGAGGCGACGGAAGTACTCGGCCACCGCGTTGGAGTACCCGGCCGGCACTTTGTCCTGTGCTCCGGACCGGGCCAATCCGCTGCCTTGCGCCTCATCCAACTGCCGCCGCAAACGGAGTTCAATCGATTCGAGCGAAGGAAGCACCTCACGCCGCATCTGCTCGACGAGCGCCGGATTCCCCGGGAACCGCGCGGGGTCAAGGCGCTGCATCTCCCGGAGCAGGCGATCGATCTCCGTCCTCGACTCGTCGGAGGCGTCGAGCTGTGACCGCAGTTGCTGCAGTTGCCGCATCGTGCTGAGATAGGCGCGCGTGACGCCTGCCGAGTCCATGGTCTGCTCCGGCGCCTGACCGCCCACCGGTGCATTCTCCCCGCCGCGATTCATCGCGCCGTAGCCGGCATTGCGCTCCCCTTCGCCGCGGGGACCGGAACGCTCACCGCCGGGAGCGCCTCCGCCCATTGCTCCGGCACCTTGCTGGGCCTGCTGCGCGCCGCCCTGTGCACCCTGTCCGGACTGTCCGCCCGGCTGCTGACCGCCTTGCTGCTGGGCCCGTCCCTGTCCTGGCTGCTGTCCTGCCCGGGCGGCGCGGTCCAGTTGCTGCCGCAACTGTTCCATCTGCGAGAGGGCCCGCTCCCTGGCGGAGTTCTCGGCGGACTGCTGCCCGCTCTGTCCGCCCTCGCCGGCCGCCTGTACAGCATCGCGGACGTTCTCAGCAAGCTTGTCCAGGGCGTTTGTCACCGGAGCCTCACGCGTCCAGGCATATGGACCCAAGCCGCGCCGCAGCCACTCCGACATGAACTTCATCTTCAGTCCGAGCTCTTCCTGCTGCGCCTCGCCGAGTGCCGAGCGAAGCTTATTGGAGGCCGTCCTTTGGGTGCCGGCCATCGCCCGAGAGGCGGTCTGCAGATCACGCTCCAGGCGCTGGTAGTCTTCCATGATCTGCTGTTTGCGCTGCGAGAGTTCCTCGTTCTGCTGGCGCGCCTGACCCATCATGGCGCGCTCCTGCTGCTCACGGGATTGGGCGGCGGCAAAGCGCTTCTTGAGATCCTCGGCAAACTCGCGTTGCCGCGCCGCCAGAGAATCGGTCCGGCGCGAGAGGTCGCTGAGTTGGCCCGTTGTCTCTTCGCGCCGCATTCCGCCGAGCTGACTCTGCGCGTCGGCGAGGCGCTCTGCCGCGCGGCGTGCTTCCGTCGCACCCTGTCCCTGCTGCGCCTGCGAATTTGCCTGGCGCATCTCTTCGGTTGCCCGCTGCAGTTGATCAAGGGCGCGCTGGATGCGTGGGTCCGTACGCTGCCCGGTGGCACCACTGCGGGAACCCGCAGCCATGCTGCTGAGCCGCTGCTGGGTGGCAGATTGGCGACCGGAGGCGGAGGACTGATTCCCGGATTGCTGGCCCTGCTGAGCTTGGCTCTGTTGCCCCTGCTGTCCTTGCTGACCCTGTTGCCCCTGCTGTCCGCTTTGGCTTTGCTGGCCTTGCTGACCCATCTGGCCGGCCATGCGCTGCATGTCGCGCTGCAACTGCTCAGCCTCGCGGCGCAGTTGCTCCTGCTGCCAGCGCCGCTCCGGAGTCTGCTGCCGGTTCTGTGCCTGCTGCGCCAACTCCTGCTGGCGACGAGCTAACTGCTCCAAACGCTGCAGTGCGTCATCGATCTCTCGTTGCCTGTCGTTACTGGATGCGCTCTGCTGACTGGTCTCGTACTGGTTTTTCTCTGTGTCCAGTTCCAGGTCGAACATCGATTCCAGATCGCGCCCGCCACCACCGCCGCCACCACCGCCGCCCCGATTGCCGAAGGCAACTTGAATCTCGCGGAATCGCGCCTCGGCGCGCAAGAGGTTTTGCAGAGCTTGTTGTTCGTGCGGCAAGGCATCCTGCCACTTTCCGGACTTCAATGCGTCGGCTGCCGGGCCCATGGCCTTGGCCGCCGCCTCCATGTCTTTCGCGAAGGCTTCGAACGCTTCCGCCTGCTGCGACAACTGCCGCGCCCGCATCCGCTGCGCCAGCGTCACCGCCTGCGTCTGGAGCTTTCGTTGAACCTCCTGCAGAAACTTCGCGTCTTCTTCCGCCTTGCGCCGGTCACCCGACTTGTCGCGGATCTCGTTCCAGGTTGCCGCGATGATCTCTTTCTGCCGCTCGGCGATCTTGTTCTGCTCTTCGCCCTCTCCACCGCCACCGCCGCCTCCGGCCATCTGCGACTGCGAATACTCGCGCTCAAACGGCTGCGCTTCGATGAAGTAGATGTCGGTCCGGGCAGAGGCACGAGCGTCCCGCGCCGTGGCGTAGTAGCTGACGATGTCGCCGGGAATCAGCTTGAACTTTTCGAGTTCGATCAGCTTGGCGCCGCTGCTGTCCTTGGCGCCGGCCCTCGAAAGCAGCGAGAGTTTCTGTTCGGGCCCCCCGTTCACGGAATAGTGCAGCGTGACCTCGCGAAGGCCGAACTCGCCAGTGGCGCTCGCCTCCAGGGTGACTTCCTCAATCGGGGATGCCTTGTAGTCGCGGCCCGGGCGCGCGATCTTGATGGTGGGGTCACTCGGCTGCCTGGCCTCGATGAAGTAGTCATCGGTGATGCGGACATTCTGGGCCTGCTCGACCGCCGCCAAATGGTATACACCATCCTTCGCGATGGCCACCTGCGCCCGATACCGGTTGCCGCCAACACTCTCCAGGCGACCCGGTGTGCTCTCGTCTACCTGCAGCACGCCGGATTGCAGCGGGCGGTCCGTCTCGATCAGTAGCTCCGCAGTCGTACCCGCCACCGCGCGAAGATCTCCACCCGGGTCCTCCACCTGCGGGCCAAGTCCTGTCCACGACGGATAGCGATACGTCACCTGAATCCGCTTCACCGCGGGCAGATCCATCACGCTGACTTTGTGCTGCGCGGAACGCACGCGCCCGGACTCGACGAAGTACTCGAAGTCGTCCGGAACGGTCGAGATCAGAAACTCGAAGCCGCCACCCACGCGCGATGCGAGCATCGGCGCCTCTTCCCACTTCGTCGTGTTCTTGTATCGGACATGCAGCTTTGCCGACGTGCTCTCAAAGCCAATCAACCGGGCGCTAATCAACTGGTCAGATTTGCGGCGTACCAGTTTGGTTCCAGGCGACACTTCGATCTGGTAGAAGCCCGCGGTTGCCGCCTTTGGCGTGGCGCCCCAGAGCATAGCCGCTCCGTAGCCGAAGAAGCCAGGACCGGCAAAGATGAGCCATACCAGGACGCCCAGACTGGCCGCCGCCGCCGCCGCAAAACCCGCCAGCCTACCGGACGGGGCTACCCGCTGTGACGCGCCGCTTTTCTCCGCTACGGATAGGGTCTGCTTCGCCAGCAGGTCCACAAATGGTGACGGCTTGCTTTCGACGCAGGTGACCAGCCGTTCCTTCAGTTCCGGCACGGCGCGCTCTGTCTGGCGCGCAGCCCGCCGGCGATTCAGCAGCAGCAGCGGGATCAGCAATCCGAAAGAGACCGCCACGCCGATGGCGAGAAACAGGAGCAACCGGGAGAAGCGCACGCTCGCCTCAGAGAACGCCAGCGAGTTCGACCACAGGACCAGCAAGACGGTGGCCAGCAATGCAAGCCCTCCGGCAACGGCCGCGCCGCGCAGCCCGGCCGCGAAAGCCAGCCGACGCTCGATCCTCTTGAGATATTCGTTCAGCTCGTCGAGTGGTCGCATCTCGTTACTCCTTTAGTTCTGACTCGGCCGCAAGTAACGGCTCGCATACACAGACTCCGCCAGTGTGGCCGCCAGCAGCAGCGCCGCCAGATACCACCAGAGGCTCTGACGCTGCTCGTCCGCGCGAACTGGTCCCGCTGCCGCGCCGGGTGTCGAGCCCTGCCGCTTTGTCCAGAGATCGATCGCTTCCTGTGGAGCAGCCTCCAGGTTGGACTCCGCGCGGTCCGCATTGACGGCAATCAACTCCCGGCGTCCGCTTTGCCGCCCGATCTCGTAAAAGCCTTCCTCGGTGAGTGGAACGGATTGCGCAGTCGTGGCGCTCTT
The DNA here is from genome assembly GCA_964395885.1 of uncultured Solibacteraceae bacterium. Lineage (GTDB taxonomy): Bacteria > Acidobacteriota > Terriglobia > Bryobacterales > Bryobacteraceae > JAPKYZ01. Next base: position 15,972 of record CAYNDS010000017.1, read on the forward strand.
GAGATCCAGAACACGGCGGCCCTTCGGGTCGAGCACTTCCACCGCCACGGCCGCTTTGCTGCCTGCCGCGCGAAGTTCCGCTGCCGAGTCCACCACCAGCGTGGCCTGCCCGGACTCAACCTGCGCCAGCCGTCGGCACGCCTGCTCGATAAACGGAACAAAGCTGGCATGCAGCGGGAAATCATTGGCCAAGTTGTCCAGCGCCGATGCGAGCGCCAAGACGCGACCCTCGCCGCGGCGTTGCTCGAGCAGTACCGGCGTGCCGTCATTCAACCGCGCCAACACGGTTGCGTCCTTGGCCTGCACCGGGACGATCTGGAAGAAACGAACGCCCTCCCACTTCGCAGCAAGGCCGATCAGGGCACTGGAGGCGTCGGACTGTGACACGCTGAAAAAGCGGTCGCCCGACCGCGACGCATAGCGGGATTCTCCGGCGGTCCACCCGCTGAGCGGCAAGGTGCGGGAAGAGGCGTTCGAGGCGCCGGCGGTCAGCAACACGCCACCGCCTCTCTCCACGAACTTGTCCAAAGCCGAGGACAGACCAGCGGGCAGAGTCGAAATGTCGCTCAGGATAACGACCGCCGCGCTCTGAAGCCGAGAGGCATCCGCCTGCTCCACCGCGAGCGGCTCCAATTGAAAGCTGCTTTCGGCCGAGGCCTCCAGTGCAGCCTTCACGTAGGTGACAGCGCGGGCACGGCCAGCCGGGTGCAGCAGCAGAACACGGCGCGGGTCGGAACGTTCAAACGCGAAACGGAAAACGTTGTCTCCCGGCAGTGCGTCCTGCGCGGTGATCCGAACCTCGCCCCGATTCCAGCCGTAGCTGGCGTCCAGTCCGACAAACTCTACGGA
>CAYNDS010000017.1:16830-30394 GCA_964395885.1 uncultured Solibacteraceae bacterium
CTCTACGGAGGCGCGGCCGTTCTCACCAACCGAAGCTTCCTTCGAAGCCACCGTCTTGCCATTCACCAACAGGGAAACGGACAAGGAGCGTGCGGGTGCGCCAAGCGCGGCGATCGTCGCCGTCACGCGCGCGGCCTTCGGGTCCGACACGGCTGCGGGAGCGATCACGTTCTCGACGGCATAGTTGGCCGACTCTGACGGGGCGCTATGGGCTGTCAGTTGCACGCCATCAGGCATCGCGAGTTCCTGAAAGGACGCCGGCATGGCGCTGCGCTGCAAGTCACTGAATAGGTGCGCGTCAATGGGAGACTTGATTCCCTCAAAGACGGAGCGCAAGGCGCGAGCTGTCTCGGCAAGAGAGTTGCGTGAAGCGGTCGGAGCGACCGCCTGAATGGCCGCCCTTAACTCCTGCCGGTCATTGGTGAACTGCGTCAACAGCGCAGGCTTCCCGCCGACCGCGATGACTTGCACCAGATCTGCCGGCGGAAGCTCTGCAAGCTGCTCCAGGGCTTGGCGCTTGGCTTCGGCCAGGGCTGTCCCGGCGGACATCGAGAACGAATTGTCGATAAGCAGCAGGTGACGGTCTGCCCGCACCGCCGTCGCGGGTCGCCAAAGAAAGGGCTCCGCAAACAACAGGGCCAGCAACGCCAGCAACAAGATGCGCAGAGAAAGCAGAGCCAGATACTTCAGGCGGCGCTGCCGCACGCTGGTCTCTGTCCGCCGCTCAAAGAACTGCAGGGAAGGGAATCGCAGCGGGTCCACTTTGTGCTGCTGTAGCAGGTGCAGCCACACCGGTAACGCCACTGCTGCCAGCCCGGCGAGAAACCAAGGCGCAATCAGTCCCATCACATTCGTCCTTGCCGCACGGCCAGATACTCGCGCAACGCGGCATCCAGCGGCTTGTTCGTGGTGAGCATCTGATAATCCATGCCCCACTGCCGGGCGTTCTCCTGCAGTGCGGCGATGTGGGCATCGCGGCGCGCCGGGTATTCGTCTCGCGCGTACTCCGGCGTCACTTCCATCTCCTCGCCGGACTCCATGTCGATCAGAATCATTGGTCCGCCGAAACGAGGGTTCATCTCCTCCGGGTCGAAGAGGTGAAACAGCACCACCTCGCTGCCCTGTCCCCGCAAAGGAGCGATCGCCTTCATCGTCGCTGCCGGATCGCCATAGAAGTCAGAGATCACGACGAACACGCCGCGCCGCTTCAGGTACTCCTGCAAGTGGACGAAGGGCTTGGCGAAGTCCGTTCCGCCGGACGGTTCAGTCTTGTCGATTGCGTGAAGAACGCGCAGCAGTTGCCCCTGACGGGTGGAGGCATGAATGTACTGTTCGACGTTCTCGTGAAAGGCGAGAAAGCCGATCGCATCCCGTTGCTGCGACGCCAGGTACGCAATGGACGCAGCCAGAAAGCGCGCATAGTCGAACTTGCGAATCTTGCGGCCGAATGCCATGCCAATGCTTGCGTCCAACACCAGGGTGACGTGCGTGTTCGTCTCGCCGCGATATCGCTTCAGATAGGCGCGTTCCGTGCGGGCATAGACGTTCCAGTCGACGTGGCGGAGATCGTCACCTGGCACGTACATCCGGTACTCGGCGAACTCTTGCGAGAAGCCGAAATCAGGAGAGCGATGCAGGCCCGCAACAAAGCCGTCCACGACGGTCTTGGCGACCAGGTCGAGCCCCGAGATTGAGGCCAGGACGGTGGGATCCAGGTAGCGTTCCAACATCGCGGCCGCTAGTCCTTCCGAGGCGGCTTCGCCTCAAGCAGGCGCTTCAGGATTTCATCGGTAGTGATGCGGTCCGACTCCGCCTGAAAGTTCAGCAAGATGCGGTGGCGCAGCACCGGCGTAGCCAGAGCGGCGACATCCTCCGTGGTGACGTGATAGCGGCCTCGCATCAATGCGCGTGCCTTTGCCGCAAGCACCAGGAACTGCGCGCCGCGGACGCTTGCGCCGAAGTTTACATACTTCTTCACGAAGTCCGGTGCCGTCGCGTCGGAGTATCGCGTGGCGCGCACAATATCGACCGCATACCGGGCGACGCTTTCCGCGATCGGCACCATTCGCACCAGCCGTTGAAACCCGAGGATCTCGTCCGCGGTCGTCACTGCTTCCGGAACCTCATTCGATGTACTCGTCGTTAGGCCCACGACCTTCAACTCGTCCTCGACCGGCAGATAGTCCAGCAGCGTGTTGAACAGAAAGCGGTCCAACTGCGCTTCCGGCAACGGATAGGTCCCTTCCAACTCAATCGGGTTCTGGGTGGCCAGCACGAAAAACGGACCCGGCAGCATGTAGTGATTGCCGCGTACCGTGCACGCGCGTTCCTGCATGGCTTCCAGCAGTGCGGATTGCGTTTTGGGAGGCGTACGGTTGATCTCGTCCGCCAGCAGGACATTCGCGAAAATCGGGCCCTGCACGAAGGTCCACGTGCGGCGTCCGGTCGTCGGGTCTTCCTCAATGATGTCGGTACCCGTGATGTCGGACGGCATCAGGTCGGGAGTGAACTGAATGCGCTTGAACACCAGGCCCAGCGTTTGCGCCATGGTGCGCACCAGCAGCGTTTTCGCCGTACCCGGCAGACCGGTGATGAGACAATGCCCACCAACGAACAGAGCAATCTGCACCTGTTCGAGTACCTCGTCCTGGCCGACGATCACACGCCGGACCTGTTCCACAATGCGTTTCTGAACATCGTGAAAGCGTTGGATCTGCTGTTCAAGATCGACGGGTTCTAGGGTGGGTGTCACGTTAGTCCTTTGCCGGGGAAGTCAACTCCAAGAGCATTTTCTGTGCGGGCCGGTAACTGGGAGCCACTTCGAGAGCGGCATAAAGTGCCTCTCGCGCCTGGTCCGGTTGACGGGCAGCCCGGTAGGCCTGTGCCAAGCGGAAATGCGCGGCGGCGGGGTCGACGGGCTTTGAGGCGATGGCGGCCTGAAACTCGCGCACGGCGCCAAGGTTATCGTTCTGTTCCAGAAGCAGTGTCCCCAGACGGCGGTGCAGTTCCTCGTCCTGGGACGGCGCGATATAGATCAGCCGCTGCAGCGTCGCTGCTGCGGCGCGCGGGTCGCCCGCTTCCTCCTCCATCGCAGCCAGTTTTTTCAGCAGCCCGGGGTCGCGCCCTGCCGCCTTTGAGTACGCCTTCAACGATGCAAGCGCCGCTGCCTTGTCATTGCGCGCCAGATGCGCCTCGTAGAGCAACTCGTAGGCATTGCCGGCCTCCACGTACTCCGGGTAGACGTCGCGGAGCTTCGGGGCATCCGACAGCACAGTGTCCCAATCCTTGGCCCGATAGGCAGCGACGGCCTTTTTCATCCGTTCCTGCCATTCCTTGAAGCCCTCGACTGTCTTCCTGGTGGATTGCTCCACCCAGGCAAGGAATCGCGTGTCGAAGTCTTCCGGAGTAATCTGCAGTCGGCTCGCAAAGATCTCTCGCGTCGTCTTGCGTTCACCATAGTCCCGCAGAATCTCAATCAGCTTCGAGTAGTTCCAATTCTGTGCAATGAACTGACAGATCCGCCCGGCCTGGAAATAGCTGACGGTGACCTGTGCCGGATAACTGGGGCGGATGAAGCCCCGATCTAGTTGCTCCACCGGAAGCAGCTTCTTGTCGCGAATTGCCATGATGGTGGGCGGGTCCAGCCGGTCGCCCCAGTCCGGCGCGGCGGCCGTTTCTTCGAAAACGGCGAGCCCTTCCGTGAACCAGCGCGGCACGCGGAACCGAGTGATGTCGAGTGCGTAGACATGGCTCATCTCGTGCCAAAGGGTGCTTGCCCAATGGAAGCTGCCCGGCTTGCGCCCGGACGGTGAATCCATGGCGACGATGTTGCCGAAGCTGACGCCCAGGGCCCCTAGCCCGGGCATCCCCATCGTGCGGACGGCGAAGTCCTCGTGGTCCGGGTAGACTTCCAACTGCACGGGTCCGCGCAAGGCGTGCTGGTACTTCTTGTCGTAAACCGACATGACGCGCGCCATCTCGGACTCGAAGTACGGCCGCAGAACCGCGGCCTCTTTTTTGTGCAAGCGGACCACGGCACGCCCCGTTCGGAAGGTCACAAAATTCTTGTAGCTGTCCATCAGCGTGAGCGTGTTCTTCACCGCCGGTGGAGCGTAGCCCATCCGGAAACACTCCTCCAGCTGTTCGCGCGCTTCCTTCTCCTCGCCCAACCGCATCAGGTTGACACCGAGGCGCGCCTTGGCTTGGTAAAGCGCCGGGCGGATGGCAAGTGCCTTGCGAAACAGCGCGATCGCTTCTTCGTAGCGGCGGTTCATCACCAGCAACTCACCGGCGATGTTGTAGACCTCGCCGTATGCCGCGTTCGCCTTCAGGGCACGGTCAAACCAAGCTTGTCCGGGGCGGTCCGAGATCAACTCGACTGCGCCCCGCACCGCCATCGCGTCCAAGGCCTCGCCGTTCGCCAGTGCCTTCTCAGCCCACTCCGTGGCTTTGGTGAAGTCACCCTCCTCGGCCGCTAAACGCGCGAGAAGAGCCTGCGCCGCGAATTGCTTCGGGTCTGCCTCGATCGATTTTTGGGCCAGTTCCACCGCGCGCCGATCCCAGCTTTCGGCCATCACTCGCGCCATTCCCAACAGAGCCCGGGGATTCTTCTCCTCCAACTCCAGTGCCTCGCCGAATAACTCGCTTGCGTCCTTCGGCTGGTAGCGCTCCAGGAACAACTCGCCCAACCGGATGCGGACCTCTGCGTCTTTCGGGCGCACTTTGATGGCGGACTGAAAAGAATCTACGGCCTGCTGATAACGTTCCAAACCCCAGAGCGCTTCGGCACGAAGCGCCGGGTCGCGTGAGCCAGCCAGTTTCTCAAAGCAGGCGATCGCCTCATCGGTCTTTCCCTGGCTCTTGTGACGCCAACAGTCCGTCTGTGCGAGAAGAGGCAAGGTCAGCAACGGCGCAAGAAAAAATCGCGTCATTGGTCGATCCCCTCCTGCACCCGCGCCAGTTCCAACAACAGACCGCGGAGCTGTTTCTGATACTCCGCCTGCGAGAGTGCCGCCTTCCGGTACTTGAGCTGATCGATCGCGACTTCCAACTCTTCTTTCTTCTTCAAGAGCGCCTGCTTCTCGGGAGTTTGGGACTTCCGCTGCTGCTCGCCGAGACGCACCAACGCGAAACGTTGCGCCAACTGTCCCTTACCGTTGTCCGGACCAGGCGCGCGTACGCCTTCACCCTCGCCAGTGTCTTCGAGCAGCGCGTGCTCTGTGGCCAGACGCTTCTGTGTCTCGTAGTATTCGGCGGTCTTTTTGTCGGCGTAACGATAAGCTTCCAGGGCGGAGATGGCATCGTTCTTGTCCGTGTCCGCCGATGGGTCGCGCAGCGCCTCCACCCAGTAGCGCGGGAACACAGTCGCATTGCGCTCCGTGCCGCTGCGAGTCGCCGTAATCACAACGCGGCCCTTCCTGCCCAGCGCCGCAATGGATCCGCCGGAGGCCGAGGTCAAGTTGATCACCAACTGCTTTTGCGTGCGCGCGCGGCCGAGCGCCCCCGCCATCTCCGTTGCCGTAACGTCCGGACCAGGAAGATTGAACTTGTACTCCGCGCCGTCAAAAGTGCCGTGGCCAATCAGCGTCAGGACAACCGTGTCATCCGCCCCCGCCTTGCCACCCGCCTCCTGGATGGCCGCCAGTACCGCGGACTTCGTCGCACTTTCGCCGGTCAGCAGCTTCACCTCCGCGCCATCGCCGCGGGCGAGTGCTTCAAGTGATGCGGCCTGCACCCGGAAACGCTGTTCGTAGTCCGGCTCACCACCCAGTCCAGCGACAACGATGTGGAAGGTCCCCGCAAGACCGAGAAGCAGTGTCGTCATACGGCCCCCCACTTCCGCCGTAGCAGCCATTCTGCTGCGCGAAGCGTCAACAGGAGAAGAAACACCACCGGCATGTTCCACAGGTCGCGGGACTCCCGGACCGTTAAGCCCGCCTCGGAATACGTGATCTCGTTGGCCAATTGGGAAGACTGCGACGGCGTGTAGTAGCGCCCGCCGGTTTCGCTGGCCAGCTTCTCTAGCAGTTCGCGATTCTGCTCGATTCCGAAGTTCTCGGCCACACCGTCCTCGCGCCGAAAGTTTAAGACATCTCGGCCGAGCTCTTCTTCTCCGCGCCTCGCCGTCATCTCCGCCACATAGGATCCGGCGGGCACCGCAGACCACTTGGCCGTAAACACGCCCTCGGTCAGCGGTTCCGGCGTCATCGGAATCGTCGTTGACGACCCGTCCGGCGTGGTGATCCTGACGTCGACCGTGGCATTTGAAACCGGGCGGTACGCCTTGTCCCGAATCTCACCGCGCAACTCCACCGACTGCTCATCGCTCAGGACTCCGCGCGGCGTGCTGAGCGACACCTGCGGCGGGGCGCCCTGCACCAGCCAACTGCCCAGCTGCTGCCAGAACGTTGCGTGCGTGCGGTCGGCATGATCCAACTGCATCTTCCAACGCCAAGTGCCACCCGTCGCGAGCATGGCCACTCGGCCACGCCCATAGCTCTGCGTTGCCAGCAACGGCCAGCGTCCTTTCGATGTCGGCAGACTTTCCACTAGGACGGAAGCACCCGGCTTGGCCGGTCCAACCTCCTGATAGTTGGCCAGATGAGGCAGCTTCTTCCAACGATCCGCGTTGCGTTCCGTGGCGTCATCCAGACGGGTGATCAGGCTATCGCGCCCAGCACCGGTCAACTCCACGTTTGCCGGCTCTCGTTTAAAGGTGTTCTTGCGGTCGGGTAGCGTGACCGGCAGCAGTTCCAGAAACGTGGAGGAGGCCTGATAACCGCCGTCCGCCAAACCGCTGCGCCCCGCCAGAAACAGAAGACCGCCGCCGCGCCGGTCGACAAACTGTTTGATCAGTTCCTGCTGAGTCGGCGTGAAGTAGCTGGCCTCGACGCCTCCGATGATCAGTCCCCGGTAGGGAAACAGTTCCTCGGGTTTTGCCGGAAAGCCGGCCTCCAACTCCTGCGGGTCCTGAATGCCTTGACGGTAGATCTTGTTCTGCGTGGTCCGCAGCACGCTCGCAAGGTCAATCTGGGAATCGTCATCGAAAGCGCGCCGGATGAATTTGTAGTCCCACCGCGGTTCGCCTTCCAGGTAGAGGATTCGCGGACGGTTGGCTTCCACCGTCACCAGTCGGCGCAGCGTATTGTTGGCGGGGTTCTCTTCTCCACTCAGCCCCTCCAGGGCAAACTCGATTGTCCGTGGACCCGGATCCCCCGCATTCAGCGCCATAGACTCGGTCTGCGCCTCGCCGTCCTGCTTCAAAATCACCTCGCGTGTCGCCAGTACCTTGTTTTCGGCACGCGCCACCAGACGCGCTTTCCCGCCGCCGTAGCCGCGCTGCCGGAACGTGACCTGCGCGACACTCAGCGATCCCTTGATGGTCCGGGGCGCCAGTTCCACGCTTGTCAACTCTGCATCGCGGTCCAGGCGTTCGCGCCCGTAGCCAATCGTGTGAATGGGAATGCGAAGGCGGCGCACCTCGGAAAGTGACTGCAGGTCGATGCCCCCGGCGTTGTCTGCCCCGTCGGAAAGGAGCACAATCGCTCCGACGGGCAGCGCGGAGGCATCGATGACAGCCTGTGTCAGCGTGTCCGCCAGTCGGGTCGAAGTTCCGGTACCCTGCAGTTCCGCCGCTGTCTCCACCCGAGCCGCCGAAGCGCCGCCCCGATACAGCCGGACCGCGAATCGCTCACGCAGCTTTCCAAGCAGACCATCGTCCAACGTCCGGCGCGCCTGCTCAATTCGTGTCGAGGTTCCTTCGCGGGTTGCCATGCTCTTGGAGTCATCTACGATCACGGCAATCACGTTCTGTTGCGCCTTCAACGCGGAGACGCGCAGGGCAGGCTGCCACAACAAGACCAGCAGCAAGGTGGCCATCAAGCTTTGCAGCCCCCAAATCGACCACTGCCGCCAACGCGGCCAGCGCAGGTTGGTGGTTCGCAGGGTCAGCAGCGCCAGCCCTCCCATCGCCAGCAGAATCGCCACCGCCAACAACCACAGCGGCGCACGCGACAGGAAGACGAACTCACCCTGTTCGAAGAGACGCGCCGGGTATCGGAAGAGCAGCTCAAACATGTCGGGCGGAGTCTTTGCGCGGCCTTTCAGTGCGTCATCGAGTAGATGATGTAGTTGATTCCGATTCGATAGCCAAGAGACGTATATTTCTCCGGGTACCGGGGCATGTCGGCATGTTCCCAGCTGTCGCCCAGGTCCATGTTGTGGCAAATGGCCACCATGATCCGGTTCTTGTCATCCATTACTGCTCGCCAACGCGGCTCCACACCGTCCTGCTCATAAGTCCGCCCGGTGTAGAACATCACGATGCCGGGCACCTGCACCCGCTCATCCACGTCGTACAGGACATGGAGAATGCCTTCGCCTTGAGGGATGTCCACTACCGGCCGGTCCGGAAACACGCGGCTCAGCGTTGCCATGAAGATTTCCCACTCGATGGAGCCGTGAAAATCGTCCACCATCAAAAAGCCGCCTCGCAGCAGATACTCGCGCAGGCGCTTGCACTGCGCGTCGGACAGGTCCCAGTGGCCCACCTCAACGGCGTAAATCCATGGCCAGTCGAACAGCTTGTCGCTGTCCAGGTCAACGAGCTCTTCCATGGACCGGGTGTGCAGCCGTGTCAGCCTTCTGACGCCTTGCACGAAGTGGCGCTCCGCGGCGGGATAGTCCGTGCTCCAGGATCCGCGCACGCCCCAATAGCCGGCCCCACCGCGATAGGACGGGTAACGCAGACGGGCGAAGGCAAACTCGGTTTTCTCGGAAGCATCTGCCGGAATCGGCATGTCGTCTTCCTCGCCGCCCCGGAACCGGCCTCGTTGCGCACTCAGAACCCCCGCCAGCAGTGCCAGCACGATGCCCGACGTCACCCAGCTCCGGACACTCATGAGGGTTTGACGCAAGAATATCACGCGAGGTTAGCGGGGGAGTCGAACTCTCCCCGGCAGGCCGCGCGATTATGCCGTCGTCACGAGACCGCGCAGGTTCCAGCCGCAGATGACGCTGGCCAGTTTCTTGTCGCCGCCCGGGCCAGGCCAGTGCGTCTCCAGACTAATCGCGCCCTCGTAGCCGTCGCGCCGCAACGCCGCCAACTGCCCCTTCCAATCGATGGCCATCGTTCCCACCGGACCCCATTGCGGCTTGTGATCGACGACGTGACAGTCCTTGATGTGAACGTGGCCGATCCGGCTTTTCGGCAGCAGGCTGTAGCCCTGCGGATAGGGCTCTTCACCGGAGCAAAGGGCATTCGCCGGATCCCACACCAACTGCAGCGACGGATGCGACACGCGCGCCAGCATCGCGGCGGATTCCTTGGCCGTCGCCACATTGCAGGCATGCTCGTTCTCCAGGCCACAGATCAAGCCCGCGGCTCCAAACTGGTCAGCCAGCTTCGTGAGTGCCTCTGCAACCGCATCCGTACACTTCTCGGGTTCCACCGTGCGCCAGTAGCTGAACACACGGATGATTTTCGCGCCGGTCCGCTGTGCGATGGCGATCGCCCGTTCGGCCAGCCGCGGCTGATCGTCGAAAGTGTGGCGCGAGTTGAAGATGTCCTGCTGGAACCGCGTGTCGACATCCGGTGCGCCCGGCAGGACGCACTTGAGAATGGGAGGCGCGATCGAGATCACACGGATCCCGCGCGCCCGAAGGGCGTCCACAGCGCGGTCGATCTCCCCATCCGTCAGGTCCATGATGTTCTTGCCGTAGACGACGCGCAGTTCCGCGCCCGTCATGCCGGTGGCTGACATCGGCTCCAGCGCACCGTCAAACTGCGGGTCGTACTCGTCGGTGATGGCGGCAATGGGGAAGAGAAGTGACACTTAGCGTTCCTCAATCAGATGATGTTTGTTGATCGCGAGATTGGTCAGCCGCTGCTTCTTGCCGCTGGGCCACTCGATCTCGATCGCAGCCACGGCTTTGTCCGAACCCAGGCCAAATGTCAGCGCCAGATCCGACTGCGAACAGTAGCTTGATCCTGAGTGTACCGTCTGCATCTGCCTGCCGGAGGCGCTCTCCACCCGCACCACTGCCCCGAGAGCCGACTTGTTCGACTGCGTGCCCTTGAGCCGCAGCGAAATCCACTGGTTTCGATTGCCGCCCTCGTTCCGGTACAGATAGGCAGGGCCGTGGTTCGTCGCAATCACCACGTCCAAGTCCCCATCCTTGTCGAAGTCCGCGTAAGCGGAACCGCGAGCCACAATTGCACGCCGGAAAGCGGCAGGCTGCTGCGGCGTGGCATTGTCGAAGCGAACGCCGGATTTCGTCTGCCCGGCATTCCGGAACAGCAGCGGCGGCTGCCGAAAACTGATCTTTGGCTGCACCCGCCCGATCTCTTCGTCAATGTGTCCGTTCGCGCAAAAGATGTCCAGCCAGCCGTCCAAATCGAAGTCGAAGAAAAACGCGCCGAAGGTGAGCGAAAGAAGCGAGGCGCGCCCGAGAGTGGAGCGCGGCGCCTCATCGACAAACAGGTTCTTGCCCTCGTTGTGATACAGCGCCAGCATCTGATTGGTGAAGTTGCCGACGATCAGATGGGGACGGCCGCTTCGGTCATAGTCCGCCGCATCCACGCCCATCGCCCCGCGCGCCACGCCGTCTTCACCGAACGCCACGCCCGCCGCCACCGCTTCCTCCGTGAACGTGCCGTTGCGATTGTTGCGGTACAGCTTGTTCGGCTGCGTGTCGTTGGCAACGAACAGGTCCGTCCATCCATCGAAGTTGTAGTCAAAGGTGGCGATGCCCAGCGCCTTGCTGCCTCGGTCGGCCACGCCTGCCTTCGCCGTCGCATCCTCAAACCGGCCATTACCCAGATTCCGGTAGAGCTTCGATGCCGTCCCCTTGTATGACTCCGGTGTGCAATAGCTCTTCGTCTGCCCGTCCAGTGAGCACCAGATATCGCCCTTCGCGGTCCACTGCACGTAGTTGGCGACGAAGAGATCCGCCTTTCCGTCGCGGTCGTAGTCCAGCCACGCCGCCGACGTGCCGAAGTTCGCGTTGTCGATGCCGGCTGCTTTCGTCACGTCCTTGAACTTGCCCGCGCCTTCGTTGTGGAACAGGCGGTCCCCCTCCAGCGCCGTGATGTAGACGTCGTCCCGCCCATCGTTGTCGTAATCGGCAACAGCGACGCCGAGGCCGTACATCTCCACATCCAGGCCGCTGCCGGCGGTGACGTTGCGGAACGTGCCGTTGCCTTGATTGCGGTAGAGCGCGGGCAGGGAACGAGTCTTGCCCGGCGTCCAGGACTTGGAATTGATCAACAGCAGGTCAGGCCAGGAGTCTCCGTCAAAGTCCAGCCAGGCCACGCCAGCCCCCATCGTCTCCGGCAACCACTTCTTCCCGGCGCGGCCGGAGTTATGCGTGAAGCTAATTCCCGCCGGCGCTGTCCAATCCTCGAACCGCACGCTCGCGGCGTTGGGAGACGACTGGGCGCCCAGCAGGCTGCTCAATAAGAAACTGAGGAACGCTTTCATGATCGTGTATCTGCTGGCGCTCATTATTGTCCTCGGCACTCAGCAAGCGAGGTTTGGCCGTGATCTCCTGCGCGGATTCATCGGCCTTGAACCGGCGGAATAGCTTCTCTTCGCGCGCCGCCATCTCCGCGTTGCCGGCCCCGCGATAGGCCAGCATCAGGTTGTAGTGCGCCTGCACGTCCTCGGTATCCACTTCCAGCACACGCTGGAAGGCCTGGATCGCGGCGGCGTAGTCCCGCTTCAGGAACAACACGCGGCCAATCTGGTTCAGTGCCACGCGGTCCCGAGGATACATCGACTCCACGGTCTTCAGCGAAGCGATGGCGGCGTCGTAGTCGCCGTCCGCCTTCTCAATCATCGCCTTGAAAAAGTGCACCCGCGCCAACTTGGGGCCCAGTTCCAGAGCCTTGGCGATGAACGGCTTGGCCTCATCGGTTTCGCCTTCCTGGATGAGTGCCCGCGCCACGTTCAGCCAGCCGTCGGCGTAACCAGGCTCTGCCTCAGTGACTCTGCGGAATGCGTACTCGGCTCCCTTCAGGTCGCCCTGCAACAGCATGCCGATGCCCCAGTCGTTCCATCGCTCCCGATCGGCCAGCCGTACCACCGGCTCCCACTTCGTTCTTCCGACTCCGAGAGTCGTCGTCTTCTCGGCAATGGTCACGATCGGAACATCCGGCACCCGATCCTTCACCGGTCCGGAGACGTTCGGGCGATCCGCATAGGCATGCTGCGTGTAGTAGTGCGCGAATTTCCGGTAGTTCAGCTTCGCGGTGAACGTCACGGGCCCCTTCACATTCTTCGGAACACGCACGCGATAGTGCACCGTATCCGCCGCGCCCGGTGGAATCAGCCGGACATACAGCACGCTCCGCGCCTGCCAGGCGTTCCGCTTGTTGATCGGGTTCCCGTCGCCGTCCAGCATGTAGCTCTTGTAGAAGTGCGCGCCGCGCTCCACCGGACCCCGTCCGTCGTCCTCCACCATCCCGCTCCAGAAGATAATCTTGCCGTCGGCGTCACGACCCTGCAACTCGGTCCAGACGTCGAAGGCATCCACCGTTCCGCCAGGGAAAAAGTGCCCGATCTTCCGGGTCCGCACCACCACATCCAGTCGAACCGTCGTGCCCGGCTCCAGTTCCACCTTCGCCGTGTCCAGCGGTGCCGCCACCTTTCCCACCTCACGCAGATACACCGGGGCGCCGTGCTCGCCTTCTTCACCCACCGCCATCACAGAGGACAACTGCTGTGCTGCATCGCCACCGCTACGACGCTTCATCTCCAGGGCACCCTTGGTCTCCTCCACCGGAGTAGCCGCAAAGATATCGATGCTCATAAAGCCGGACTTCAGGAACTTCTCGGTGACATCCAACTGCGCCTGATCTCCGTTGACGTGCGCCACCGCCGTGTTTGCTCCGGGGAATCGGTGGCTGTGCACCTTTCCGTTCACGTTGCCCGGGTCCTTGGAATCGACCAGCGGCATGTGGCAGTTCGAGCACGTCGAGGACTGCGGCGGATAGTAGAAGCTCCGCGCGCCTTGTCCGCTCACCGCACTTGCCTGCCAGTTGTCGTAGTCGTTGAAGCCGCGCAGCCAGCGATAGCTGTTCACCGGAACGTCCAGATGCACCTTGTGGCATCCGGAACAAAACTCAGGCGAATTGTTTCCACGCATGAACGGCTTCAAGAACGTGCGGCGGTGCGGTCCCGGATCGATCTTCGTCAGAAAATCGTTCGCCCACTTCAGCACCGGATTCTGACTGGTCGCCAGGCGATGCAGTGGCGGAAAATCCATGACGTACCCGCCATTGCCCACGGATCCCTTGACGTGCGAAATCGAATGGCAAGAAACGCACCCCAACCCCGCCTGCGCCTCCGGCGTGTGGATCTGGTCCTTGATCGGCGTCTCCCATTTGCCCGTCAGCAGGACCGCCTGATCATGACAGCCCGCGCACCATTTCGACGGCTGCGTCGAGCCTTGAATGCGCTGCATGTCCTCGATCGCCTTCCGATAGAACTGGTTGTTGAAGCTGGCAAAATGATGCGCCGAGGAGTTCCACTGCTCGTAGATGTCCTTGTGGCAACTTCCGCAC
>CAYNDS010000018.1:0-1557 GCA_964395885.1 uncultured Solibacteraceae bacterium
CCGGGGGTTGGGCAAAGGAGGCGGAGGGGGGGGGGGGGGGGGGCCCGGGGGGGGGGGGGGGGGGGGTTTGGGGAGGGGGGGTGGGGGGGGGTGGCGGCGCCGGGCCGCAACCGGGCGGTAAGCCCAAGCCCGAGGGAGATCCACCAGGAGATTCCCCGGATCCGGATCCTCCCCTGCCCCCGAAGCCGGGCCCGCCGGTCTTTCCGGACATTCCGCCCCTTCCGCCGCAGGGTCCGCCAAGTGAAAAGCCGCCAGGTGAGGCTCCGGAGGTTCCGGAACCGAACCCAGCGGCCGTAGTTGCGGTCGCCCTCGTTCTGTTGACGGCGGGGCAGATCCGCCGCCGGCGCGGAGCCTAGAACTCCGCGCGCACGCCCATCGTGATCAGCCGCGCGCCAACCTGCGGGCCGGTGGGCCGGCCGAAGTTGGCGTTCCCGATCACGCCGTTCACGCCGCCGAACGCCGTGCGGTTGAACAGGTTAAACGCATCGGCACGGAGGGTGAAGTTCACCGTGCGGTCTCCGAAGACCGGCACTTCCACCCGCTTCACGATTGCCAGATTCTCCTGCAACACCGGAGGCTGCCGGAAGTCGTTGTAATACAGCGCCGCGTTGCCGAGTTGGAACTGTCCGGGAATCGTAAACGCCGCTGCGTTGAACCAGCGCACGCTCGGGTTGTTCGGATCGAGCGACGTCCGGTCGACGCCGGTCTGAATCGGCCCGGTACCGACGTTGGCCTTCTTCAAGCGAGAGAAGATCACGCCGTTGCCCAGCGTATTCGGCGCGTTCACCTGAATCAATGCGCCGCTGCGGTACTGCTGCGTGGCGCTCAGGTTCCAGTTGCCCACCAGCATGTTCACGAACCGGCCGGAGCCGCCCAGGAACTTCTTGCCCTTGCCGAACGGGAGGTCGTACGTGGAGAGGATGTTGACGACATGCGGCAGGTCGAAGGGCAGGTGGCTCTTCATGTCGTTGATGTTGTACATGTCCTGCGGCCAGACCTGCGACTGCGTGAAGATCTGCCGGAAGTGCGCCAAGGCCAACGACTTGGAGTACACGTACGAACCCATGAGCTGGAAGTCACCGAAGCGGCGCTCCACCTTGACCTGCAGCGAGTCGTACCACGTGCGGCCGACACCTGCGTTGCGCTCCAGCACGCCCAGGAATTGCGGATAGGGGCGGAGGGCCTGCGCCAGCGACAGGTTATCGGGGAACGACGGGTAGGGCTTGGTAAATCCGGCCGCCACCACCTCTGGTGACGAGATCGGGCGGGCCAGCAGGGAGCCCAAGGCCAAACGCGAAGTCGGCAACTGGTTCAGATCGATTGTCGACGCCAGACCATTGCCGCGATTCCCGACGTAGGCAATGTCGAACAGGAAGCGCTTGAACTCATGCTGCAGGTTGATGCTCCAGTTCCAAACGCGAGGCGCACGGCCGAAGTTGGCCGAGAAGACATCGACGTCGGTGAAGTTGGCGATCGTCGGATCAAGCAGCGGCGGCGGGCGGAAGCCGGGAGGCGCCGCAATGCCGCCGTCCCAATTCAGCGCGCCGTTCACGCCGT
>CAYNDS010000018.1:1567-29634 GCA_964395885.1 uncultured Solibacteraceae bacterium
TCCGACAGCAGGGCGATCGGGTTCGAGAATCCGGTGCGGCAGCCGCAGCCGCCGTTGCCAAGCGTCTGGTAGAAGATGCCGAAGCCGCCGCGCAGCACCGTCTTCTCAAACAGACGGTAGCTGAATCCGGCGCGTGGTCCGATGTTGCTGAAGTCGGTCGAGTAGGGACGCTTCACGCCCGTGCGGCCCGCCCCTGAGCCGTAGAACTGCAGGGCGCCGGGGCGATTGTTGGCGGCCGGATTCGCCAAAGTCAGGTTCACCGACGAGTAGTCGCCATTCACGTCATGCCAGCCGATCGGCACGTCATAGCGCAAACCGAGGTTCAAGGTCAGCCGCGAGGTGAGCTTCCAGTTGTCCTGGAAGTAAGCTGCGTGGTAGCCGTAGCGGATATTGCCGATCAGCACCGGGGTGGCGACGCGGTTGGCCGAATCCGGCAGACCCAGCAGCAGACTCGCGAAGGAATTGCCCGTGGTCGCCAGGGCCGTCGGCAGCGCCGTCTGCGCACGGGCGAAGAAGTACTGTCCGTTGGTTCCCGCCAGATCGAGAGCACTGGGGTCAGAAGTGGTCTGCAGACGCCGCAGATCCCACCCGAACTTGAATTCATGCTTACCCTTGATCCACGTGTAGCCCTGCGTCAGCTGATACGTCACGTTCAACTGGCTTCCGTTGGCCACTTTGCCGTCCTGGACGCCCCAGTTGGTATAGCCATCGGCGCCGGTGAACATCACGCGCGGCATGGCGTCAGAATCACCCGTAATGCCCGGGAAACCGAACCGCGACGCCGCCCCGCGCTGCAGCGGGTTATCCCAGAACTGGCGGGTTCTCGAGAATCCGTACGTCGTGTGCATCAGCAGGTTGGGGCGAATGACCAGATCGTGGTTGAACCGCCAGTTGTCAGGACGCTGGAAGTTCGTAATGCCCTGGCCCAGCGGTCCGGGAAAGAACTGGGAGTCGGCACCGGTCTGATTCTCCTTCGTCACCACGAAGGCCAGCCGGTTGTTCGGCGTAAAGGCGTGATCGAACTTCAGATTCCAGATATAGCGGTCAAACACCTGCGAGTTGATGAAGTCAAAGTTCGCCAGCAGAGCCGGGCGCGTCGGGTCGGGAATCGCCGGGATCAGATTCCGGGCGACGCGCGAAAAGCGGCTTTGCGGAATCGTTTGCCCCGGGAAAGGCTGCCGCGTGTTGCCCGCCGTCGTAGCCGGATCATAAAGGATCTGCGCCGCGGGAAGCTGCGAGAAGTTGCCCTGCTTCATGAGCGCGGTCGGAACGGTTGACACCGGCGTGCCAGTGATGGCAACGGGCCGCTTGTCCTTGGAATAGGTGAAGTACCAGAACGTCTTGTTGCGCCCGTCATAGACTTTCGGGATGTAGACCGGTCCGCCGGCATAGCCGCCCTGTTCGTTGAAGCGGTCCTTGTTGCGGGCGCGGCCGAGCGAGTTATTTGCCCAGGTATTCGCATTCCAGATATCGCGCCGCAGGTTCAGAAATCCGCCGCCATGCAGTTGGTTGGTTCCGGACTTGGTGACAAAGATCTGGACGCCGCCTCCGAACCGTCCGTACTCGGCGTCATAGGTTCCGTTCAGCAACTTGAACTCACCGAACATCTCCGCGGCGGGAAAGTTAAACACCACGCCGCCAGACTCCGGGATGGTCAAACTGGCACCGTCAATCAGAACCTCCGCCGCGCGGCCGCCGGAACCGGCAATCGAAAGCTCCGCGCCGCTGTTCACGCCCGGCATGAAGCCGACAAACGCTTGCGGATTGCGGATACCGCCGGTGAACAGCGGCAGGTTGTTCATGAACTTCGTGGAGAAGCTTTGGCCGCGTTGGCTGGACGTGGTTTCAAGCAGCGGCGCCTCCGCTGTCACCTCGACCGATTGCTGCACGTCGCCGACATCCAGCCGGAGGTCGAGTTCCTGGCGCGTCGCGATTCGGATTTCAATGCCCGTCTGGGTCAGCTTCTTGAAGCCGGTCTTTTCAACCGAGACGCTGTAGCCTCCGGTTGGCAGCGACGGAAACACATACAGGCCGGCATCGGTCGAATCGACACGACTTTCCACGCCGGTGGCCACATTGCGAGCCACGACACGAGCGGCAGGCACAGCGGCGCCATTCGCATCCAGGACGGTGCCGCCCAACGATCCGGTAGCCACCTGACCAAGCAAGACAGGAGACAGACTTAGGGCTAGGCTCAACGACAGGGTTGATCGGAAATATTTCATTTGAGTTTAATAACCTGAAGCAGTGCTCGCAAGTATATGACGGTCTCGTCATCAAGCGCAACCGAGCAGCCTTGGCTTACGCTAGGTCGTGGCCATTTGGCGCAAAACGATCGACTGCCCTGTTGCGGAGTTGGAAGACCAGCTCACGGCTTGCTATGCCGACGATGCATTTTCGATCGAGGAGATCGACCTGCCGGGCGGGTACGTGCGCCTGCTCGCATACTTTCGCGACCCAATCGAGGGCGCCGAACCGGTGGACGAATCCGTTGACTGGCAAAGTGTCTCCGAACAGCCGTGGGTGCCGTTCGAGATAGGCCAGCGCTTGTGGCTGGCGCCGCCATGGCTGGATGCGGAGCCGCCGGCGGGGCGGATGCGGCTAAACTACCTGCGCGGGCAGGCGTGCGGCACGGGTTTCCATGCGGCCACGCGCTTGTGTCTGGCGGCGATGGACCGCTATCTGGGGGCGGGTGATTCCCTGCTCGATGTCGGCGCAGGCTCCGGTATCCTCAGCGTCGCGGCGGATTTGCTCGAAGCCGGCAGCATTATCGGCTGCGACATCGACCATCCGTCCACTTTGATCGCCGCCCAAAACTCGCCCGCCGCCTTCTTTACGGGTTCCGTCCGAAGCGTGCGCTCCGCCAGCTTCGACGTGGTGGCGGCCAACATCAATGCCACGATGATCGCCAACCTGCGCGATGAACTGGTACGCGTGCTGAAGCCGGGTGGGAGGCTGATCGCGGGTGGCTACCGGGTGGGCGAGCGTCCCGAACTGCCGCTCCAGTTCCTCGAAGCTCACGAAGAGGAGGGCTGGGAGTCCAGCGTCTGGCGCCGCGACTGAGCCTTCGGCTAAGGGACTTGCGCGTCCAGCGGCTCAAAAGTCAGGGTGGAACTCCGGCTATCGTGCCGCACGATCCGGTTCTGGTCGATTCCCACCGGGTACCCTCCTTGGGCTAGCCTCCGTTCGCTCTCTTGGCCGGTGACGAGATCGATGCGGCGGAGTGCTTGTTCGCCGTCCGGCGTGACGAACGCGATCACCAAACGCTCCTGGAGTATCCAAGCGCCCCGCGGATCCTTCACGGGTGAGGCCAAGGTGATCTTCCGAGCGATGTCGCCGGCGGAGTTCATCAGAAACACGGTGCCTTGTTCCGGCAAGACCCACGCCATGCCGTCCCGCCACGGTGCGAGGGCGGTGGTTCCCATCTGTAAGTTCACCAGCGGAACCGGGAGTTCCCGGTGCGGCAAACGGGAACGGATGAGTTTGCCGCTGGCATCGAACACCGAGATCGCGGCCTCGGTCCCGTCAGGCGATCGACCAGCTGTCCAGATCCGCCCCTCTGCATCGACAGCGATCTTCGCCGCGAAACCGGGGGAGATCCGGACAACACGCTCGACGCTGCACTGCGGCGTGGCGAACACGAGGGCACCGATGGACCCCGATAGCGTCGTCGCCAAGATGAAGCTTCCGTCTTGCCAAATGGCCACGTCTCCGATTCTCTGGAATACAAGGTCCGCACCCCGTGGAAGGAATGAGCACAGCAATTGCCCGTTGCTCGCGTAGAGCGCAACATGGTCGAAGGTAGGCGCCCAGTTCACGGAGAACCCGTGGTTCACTCGCATCGCGACGCGGGGTGTGAAGCTCTGCGAGAGCCGAACGACCTCGCCCGCCTCCAGCCCCAAAACGATGCCGAGT
Source organism: uncultured Solibacteraceae bacterium (assembly GCA_964395885.1). Classification (GTDB taxonomy): domain Bacteria; phylum Acidobacteriota; class Terriglobia; order Bryobacterales; family Bryobacteraceae; genus JAPKYZ01. The sequence goes on from CAYNDS010000018.1 coordinate 5,483, forward strand.
ACGGCAATGCCGAGTTTTCGCATGTCCTGCTCCTTCTTCTAGGGATTTCCGCAACCTTGTTCGCGACAGTCGCTACAGTTCGTCCCACAGGCAAGTCCGCCACTGTATTGCCACCCGCAAGTGGAACAGGTCGATGATCCATCAGAGTAGTACCACGGGCGAGAAACACCATTGCATCCCGGAGCACAATCCAAGAAGTCAACGATCATGTACCGACCAGAGCAGCCTGTTGGTTGACAACTAAAGGCATACACCGAGGGAAGCAGCATACCCCATTGCTTGTTGCCACAACCCTTGCTCGGCGATCTAACCGATGGCCAAATTCGCTCGACAAGCACTCCGGCGACAGTCATTAAGGACTCACTCTGATAGACGCTGCTTAGCCTCTCTCCGTGGAAGTCGAATACCGGATAGGAGGAATGCGGGCGGAGAACACCCACCAGGCAAACAGCAGCGGAGACTGAGAGGATCAATGCCTTCTTCAGCATGGCCGCAGTATGCCCCCCCCCAACTGACTGTCAAGCGCTACCAGCCGCCAGATGTGTCGTTCGTCACAACATCGCCGAGCCGGTGCAACAAGGCGTGCGGGTGCGCGCCAGCTTGCTGAACCAGCCACTCGGGGGTATAGAACTTTTCGCCTTACACCAACAATTCGGGAAGCTTCTTCGACGCTTGCGGAAACTTTTCCAGCCCCGCGCCGAGCACGTTGTCGGCCAGCGTCAGGTACACGTCGCCCACCGTTCCGGTGACCTTAGTGTGCTGGCCGAGCGCCAGCTTCTTCGACCCGCCCGCGATGATCATCGCCAGGCCGTTATTTTTGTGGCTGTTCGCCTCGGCGTGTTCATGGACAAACAGCAGCGTGGTGGAATCCAGCAGCGTACCCGCACCCTCCGGCGTCGCCTTCAGTTTGGCGAGCAGATAAGCGAACTCGTCGACGTGCCAGCGGCAGATGTCGCGTAGAATGCGCTGCCCGTCGACACCATCGGCGCCCGGCGCCTTGCCGTCCTGATGCGTGTAGTCATGGTGCCGCGCGGCGGTGAAACCCAGCCAGGGAAATCGCGCCAGTCCCTGGCACTTGGTGAGCATGTAGCTGGCAACGCGCGTTTGTCGTGTGGCCAGCGCCTGGACCAGCAGGTCACTTTGTAACTTGGCGATTCGCGGCCAGTCTTTCATGTCGCCGTCGAACTCCGGCGCCTCGACGCGGCGATAGATGTCGGGAAGACCAGCAATGGAGCGCTCCAGGTCGCGCACGGCGGAAAGGTGCTCGTCCACGCGAAGCACGTCTTCTTTGGGCAGGTTGCTGGTGAGCAGCTTCGCGTCCTGGCGGACAGCGTCCAGAATGCTGCGCTTGCGGTTCACCCAGCCCTCTTCGCGTGCGCCAAACAGCCGGTCGAAGAGCTTGTGGGGAATCATTTCCGGCGGCAAAGCGCGGTCATAGCCCGCCCAACTCATGTTGCGCTGAATGCTCTCACCGAAGGACTCCTGCGAGACGCCGATCTGCAGGGAGCGGAAGCGCGACTCGCCGCCGATCCGACCCGCAATCGCCTGATCAATCGAAGCTCCGCCGGCGCCGCGACCCGTGAACGTGGTGCAGCTGACCAAAGCGCTCATCGAGTTGTGATGGCCGTTGCCCGGTCCCGGCAATGCCGCCGCGGAGTTGTCGACGCCGGAAAGCACATGGATGTTCCGGCGAAACGCCGCCAGCGGCTGCAGGCAGGGCGAAAGCTGGTAGTCCGGACCCGTCTCGGTGGGGATCCAGTAGCGCTCCGGCACGCCATTGCCGTTAAACCAGTAGACAAAGCGCGTTTCCACCGGCGACTCCGTCTTTCCCGCCGCATAGGCGGTACCCGCGGAGTTGAACATCGACACGAGCGGCGGCAGGCCAACGGTAATCGGCGCCTGGGCCAGCGTCAGGCCCTTCAACAAGGCGCGGCGAGACAGCCTAACGCGCCGGGTCAACACGTGCGACATGCGATCCTCCCGGTGGGGTGGCGGGAAACTCCCGCCCGGTGACTACTGCAATCATAAGTTCTTTGAAGCGGAACCGGCTAGCACGAAATTCGCTGGCCGCCGCCGACAACAGCGGACGGTCCGCCGGCGTCTCCATACGCCCGGCGACATAGCGGAAGAACTGCTTCACCATGCAGTCCTGGCACGCCGGAGTGCGGGCAAGGATCGCTCCCAACTCGCGCGGCGACTTGAACTGCGAATTCGGCACCCCGGCGATGTGGCCGGCCGTATTCAACTCGACCTCGACCCGCTTCGGGTTGTCCCCGCCGTGATTCGCCGCGAAGACCAGCGTCTGCTTCTCACGCCGCCCGCCGATCGCGTCAAACTTCTCCAGGCCAAAACCAATCGGATCAATCAGTGTGTGACAGCCTGCACAGCCGGGATTGGAAAAGTGCAGTTGCAGCCGGTCTCGGTTCGACAGCGGCTTGCCTTCTTCCTGTGGCGGCAGATTGGTGTTCACGCCGGCAGGCGGTGGCGGAACATGCTGGCAGAGAAATTGTTCGCGGACGAACAGCCCGCGCGCGGTGGGGGAGGTATCGTCGGGCTTGGCCGTGCTGGCAAGAAACAGCGCTTGGCCGAGAATGCCGGCACGCTCAGACTGCTCGGGAAAGGCAACGGATTCGTACTCCCGCGCCGGCGCCGGAATCTCATAGATCGCCGCAAGATCCGGCGTGGCGAACGCCTCGCGCGCCGTAAACAACTCCATGAAGTCGCGATCTTTCCACACCAGTTCCCGCACAAACCGCCGAGCCTCTTCCGTCATCGCCACGGCAGCCTCGCGGTTGAACTTCGGATACTGGCGGCGATCCTTCGCGGTTCCCAACACGCGATCAAACCGAAGCCACTGCGAGGTGAACTCGTCGAGGTTGTCTTGGGCCCGCGGATCGTTCAGCAGCCTTCGGGCTGCCTGCCGCACCGCAGCGGGCGTGCTGAGCACGTTACCCGCGGCGGCAGTGAACAGCGCCTCGTCGGGCATCGAATCCCAAAGCGCGAATGACAGTCGCGAGGCCGTGGCCCACGGACGCAGCGCCGCCTCCGTCGTATCCTCCAGCCGGAACAGAAAGCTGGGCGACTGCAACATGGCTTCCACCACCAGTTGAGCGCCGCGCAGGATGTCGGTTTCCCGCGTCATCAGCGCCACGTAACGCTTTGTCTCGGCCGGCTGCAGTGGCCGGCGGAAGGCCTTTCGGCCGAAGGTCTCGACGAACCTGGCGCGGCAGGAGGCGGTCGCGGCGGAGGACGCACAGGGAAGCAGCTTCCGCGTGTCTCCGTTGCGGAAGGCGTTGCGCGCCAACTTCTCCGCCGCGGCACTGTAGGCTTCCATCAGCAGCGGCGAGATGCTCTGGCCCTGATACTGGCCCTTGAAGCCATTGATGTAGTCCTCGGGCGGAAACTGATTCGCCGGGCGCGAGGTGTCGCCCAGAAGGTCGCGGACGACGTTGTTGTACTGGCTGTGGGTCAGTCGCCGCAGGGCGACACGAGGAGCAGCATGGCCGCCGCCCGCCGCCTCCCTCTCCCAATAGCGCTTGGCCTCCGCAATCTCGGCCGGGGACAGCCGCGCGAGTTCCGCCGCCCATGCCTGCAGAGCCTTGTCTTCGGCGCTGCCCGGCGGGAATCGTACTCCCCCGGCGTGTGGCGTCCGTCCTGTCGGTTTTCGAACCAGAAGCGATTGCGCTGGATCGGCCGCATTCACAAAGGTCGCCAGCGCCCGCCCGAACTCCGCGACCTTCTCCGGCGACGCGTCCGGTTCGGGGAATTGCAGCCGGGTCGTCGCCGCCACGCCTTCAAACTGATGGCAGGACCGGCAGGCTCCGCGAGTCAGCGCCGGATAGGTTTCCGTTTCAAAGCGGGAGGGCGCGGCAACGAGAAGAGCCAGCGGCATGGCGGCCAACCACCGGAGCATTTCCTTAGTCTATGCCCAACTCCGCCGATACGGCCAAGCTCAGGAAAAGAAAAGCGAAACAGAAAAAAGCAAGATTCGGATGAGAATTCTCCGAAGTCGCGGCACTAACGATCCGAGTGATGCAAGCAACTTCGCCCCGAGGCGCTCTGGCGCTGCGGACGGGCAATCTCTGCATTCGCGTTGGCGAGCAAACGCACCTGATCGCGCGAGTTGACTATGACCGCAAGGAGGGCTCGTTGAGCATCTCCTGGACGCTACCGGCACAGGAAGTGCGGTGGTCGGAAGACTATCAGGTGTTGCGCGGTGCGCTTACCGACGCAATCGAACTGGCGCTCGACAAAGAAGCTATCGACGCCGTATGGGCATGGGTGGCAACCACCAGCTTTCATCCGATCTTCTTGACGCGGCGCCGAAAGTGGGAAACCTAGATGTGCCCTGCCCCTCCGGTGGACGCTGAGAGCCTGCGTGCGAGGATCGAGTGTTTCGAAGGCATGGCGATGCTGCTCTCGCCGGAAGGCGAATGCTGCGCCTACAGTCGGGCCTGGCATGCAGTGTGGCCCGACGCCCCTCTCGGCGCCACACCGCTGCGGATCCCGGACGAATCCGGGCGGCTGATGCAGGACAAACTGGAGCGCGCCTGTGCGTTTGCCAGGGAGCGCGAGGAACCGTCGCATCTCACCTACTTCTGTCCGGCAAACGGGCAGGACAATTTCTGGGATATCGCATTTCTGCCGACGGCGCTCAGCGGCTGGACCATCGCACTGCACCGTCCCCTTCTGTCGCGCGCCACGCCCCGGCACTTTCGACCGTCGCATAGCAGCCGCAGACCGGTCCGGTGCCCGTACTGCTATCGCGTCCGAAATGCCTCCAGTGATCGCTCGCCGGAATGGCTAAGCTGCTCCGACTGCCAGGAGGCGCTCGCTTCGCCGATCCAGCCGGCCAACGCGCTGACCGGGTACTGCTGGGACGCTTCGGAGCCGCTGTTGGAACAGATGGCACGATTGCCCCGCCAGAATCACCTGGCCATGTCCTATCTCACACATGCTGGCTGCAACCAGTGCGGACGAGCGATTCTGTGCATCGACGTGCATCAGACAAACGAGGCTTGCCTGGCCAGCGCGGTTTGCCAGAGCGGTCACTCGAATGAATGGCATTTGAGCGCCCCCTCAGAGTCCGACGATTCCTGCCCGAACTGCGGTGGCGTGATGTGGCCCACGGGAACCTGGAAGGTTCAGGCAAACCGAAGGCAACTGCAGAACGAATGTGAAGACTGCTTCTTCACCGTCCGAACCGTGATCGAAGGTGCGTTCGTGCGAAGCAAGGCCGCCCCGCGCATCCGCGTTCCGCTCTTGCCATAACGCCCCGCACTGCAGTCGCTTCAGCTAGCCTGAAGGGGAGTGAAGATCAGTATTCTCGGGGCGCCGCTCGACTACGGCGCCGGACGGCGTGGCGTGGACATGGGCCCTTCGGCCATCCGCGTCGCGGGCTTGTCCGAACGACTGCGCGCACTGGGTCACGACGTGGAGGACCTTGGCAACATCGAGGCGCCGCAGCAGGAGTCCATCGCCGTCGGCGACCCCAAGGTCAAATTCCTGGCGCCCATTGCCCGTACCTGCCGCCGCTTAGCGGCCGAAGTGCAATCGATCGTCTTGTCCGGGCGATTCCCGATCGTTCTGGGCGGCGACCATTCCATCGCGGCAGGCACTGTTTCCGGCGCGGCCAAGAAGCGCAAGCTCGGCATGATCTGGATCGACGCCCACAGCGACATCAACACGCCGGAGACCACATACTCCGGAAACGTCCACGGCATGCCCCTGGCCTCCATCCTCGGCCGGGAACCCAAGGCGCTCCTTTCCGGACCGAAGCTCTCTCCCGCCCACGTTGTTCTGATCGGGCTGCGCGATGTCGACCCCGGTGAACGCGAACACATCCGGGACTGGGGCGTCCACGCCTACACCATGCGCGATGTCGATGAACTCGGGATGCCGCGCGTGATTGAAGAGGCCATCCGGATTGCCACCAACGGCACGGCCGGCTTTCACCTCTCCTTCGACATGGACTCAATCGACCCGGATGTCGCGCCGGGAGTCGGCACGCCGGTCGAGGGCGGCTTGAGCTACCGCGAGGCGCACCTGGCAATGGAGATGATCCACGACTCCGGGCGGCTGGTGTCGGCGGAGTTTGTCGAGGTGAACCCGGTGCTCGATGAACGCAACCGCACGGCTCTGCTGGCCGTCGAGTTGATTTGCTCTCTGATGGGAAAGAAGATTCTGTGAGCACACCCAAACTTCGCGTCGCCGTTCTCTACGGTGGCCGCAGCGGCGAGCATGAAATCTCAATCCGCTCCGCGCAGTCCGTGATCGCGGCGCTCGACCGCGACCGCTACGAGATCCTGGAATACTTCGTGGACAAAGGCGGGCACTGGCAGCCGGCGCCGATTCTCCCGATGCCTGGAGCCAATCCCGGCATCGACGTCGTCTTTCCGGTGCTGCATGGAACGTTCGGCGAGGACGGAACCATGCAGGGACTGCTCGAGTTGGCGGACCTGCCCTATGTCGGCCCGGGCGTTATGGGCTCTTCCATCGCAATGGATAAGGAAATGACCAAGCGGGTGCTGGCCGCTTCCGGCTTGCCCGTCGTCGAGAGCGTGACGCAGTACCGCGGCGCAACGGACGCGGCGGCATGTGAGGCGGCCTTGACGTATCCGATGTTTGTTAAGCCGGCCAACCTCGGCTCTTCCGTCGGCATCGCGAAGGCGAGAAATCGCGAACAGTTGGACGCCGCCCTGGCCGACGCCGCGCGATACGACTCCAAGATCGTCATCGAACGCGGCATCACCGGACGGGAGTTTGAGTGCGCCGTCCTGGGCAATGAGGATCGTCGCGCCAGCGTGCCTTGTGAAATTCGCCCCAAGCGCGAGTTCTACGACTACGAAGCGAAGTACCTCGAAGACACCACGGAAATCGACCTGCCCGCGCACTTGGACGAGGCGACGACGCGCGAGATGCAACGGCTTGCGGTCGCCGCCTGTGAGGCGCTGCAACTGGAAGGCATGACGCGGGTCGACTTCCTGCTGGAAAGCCCTACCAACAAGCTGTACGTGAATGAGCCGAACACCATCCCCGGATTCACCTCCATCAGCATGTACCCGAAGATGTGGGAATACTCCGGGCTGCCGTATGCCCGCCTTCTCGACACGCTAATCGATCTCGCCTTGCGCCGGCACGCGCGCAAAAAGGCGACCCGCTTCACCCGATGACACCGCTTGTTGCCCTGCTTCTGGCCGCGCAGCAGCAGCCGGCCCCGGACGTGGCAGCCTCCATGGCGCAGGCAGTGAAGACGTTCGCGCAGGCGTTCGCGATTGTCGAAAGCGAAGCTGCCGACAAGGTCACACCGGATCAGGCAATCTACGGCGGAGCCCTTCCCGGCATGCTGCGAGGCCTTGATCCTCACTCGATCTTTCTCGATCCGGATCAGTTTGAGCAGTTGAAGGAGATGAACAACGCCGAGCAGAAGGGCTTCGGTTCCATTGTCAGCATCCTCCCCGGACGCGTGATCGTGTTGCAGACCATGCCCGGCACGCCGTCCGCCAAAAGCGGCCTTTCGCCAGGCGACGAGATCGTGGGCGTCAACAACATCCCGCTGATGAGCCTGGAAGCGGAGCAGATCGTCCAACTGCTCTCGCAATCGCGACGTCAGCCCGCAGCAATCCGCGTGCGGCGCGCCAACACGCCGCGCCTGCTTGAGTTCACCCTCATCCCGGAGAACTTCGCCTCACCCAGTGTCGACCGCGTCTATCAGCTGCGCCCGGGAATCGGCTACGTGCGGATCTCGAGCTTTGAGTCGAAGACGGCGGACGAAGCCCGGAAGGCGATCGAGGATCTGGGCGGCGCCGCACTGAAGGGCTTGATTCTGGATCTGCGCAACAATCCCGGCGGAGCGGTGGAGCCGGCACTGGCCACCGCCGCGCTGTTTCTCAAGCCGGGTGCGCGCATCCTGAGCGTCCGGGGACGAAAGAAGCAGCAGGACGACGTGACGGTCCCCGACGGGACGACGCCTTACGAGGTTCCCGTGGCGGTCCTGATCAACGAGAAGACCGCCAGCGCCGCTGAGATTGTCAGCGCCGCGCTGCAGGACAACGGACGCGCCCTGGTCGCCGGGCAACGCAGTTTCGGCAAGGGCCTGGTGCAGAGCGTGTTCCCCTTGACCAACAACACCGGTGTCGCGCTGACAGTGGCCTTCTACTACTCACCGAAGGGCCGCAACATCCAGCGGCCGCTGAAGGACGTCCAACTGGCTGCGGAGACCTCTGAGGCGGACCGCGGTGGCGTCACGCCGAACCTCGCCGTCAATCCGGACGGGTTCACCCGTTTGCGCGCCGTCCTGGACGCCTCCGGCTCATTCGCGACGTTTGCCACCGAGGTGCTGCGCGAGGGTTTGAAGGTGGACGAACAGTTTCGGCCGGACGGTGCGCTGCTGGACCGGTTCCAGGCGTGGCTGGCGCGCCGCAACATCCAACCCGGCGTTTCGGAATGGACCGCCGACCTCACGTGGATCCGCAGCCGCCTGCGTCAGGAGATCTTCAACCAATCGCTGGGCGTAGCGAAAGGCGACGAAGTCGAAGCCGAGCGCGACCCCCAGATTCAGCGCGCGGCGGACGCGATCGCGAAGTAGCTGGGCCGCCCGATGACACACGAGGAGCGGCGCAAGAAGCGGAAGGAGCTACGGATGCTCCTGACAGCGCAGCGGTGCGATCGGAAGTTTCCAACAGGCCGTTTGGAGTGTTCCGAGAGTCCCGATTTTCTGATTCATCAGGACGACCGCACGCGAGTCGGGATCGAGGTGACTCAGCTGCTGGATACATGCGAACTCGCCGCCAAAGAAGCGCTCGACAAGGTGATCGCGGAGGCGAAACTCCGGTATGGCGGTCCGCCGGTGGATGTCGCAGTGAACTTCCATCCGCATCTTGCTGATTACCTCAGAACGCTGTGCCGCACCATCCAGCGACCAGAGACCGATCTACGACTGTCACCGCTGCCCGAACAGATCGTTTCCCGGGTCAAGCACACGCAACGCGGCCCCAATGAGGATCTCCTCGGCAAGGGTGATCTCCTCAGTGTCCGCGTGAATTCGGCACTCTCGGAACCAACGGGAAAATGGTGGCATCCTCACGTGTGGTTTCGACACAACAACGCCACTGAACGAATTGAAGATATCTTCCGCAAGAAAAATCAGAAGTGGGCCACCTACCAAAAGAAGGCAAACGAAGTTTGGCTCGTGATCTACCACGATGCGTGGAGAGGCCCTGGCGAACTCGTTGTTGATCTGCGCGCGATCCGAGAAACAGAGTTTGCTTCCCGCTTTCGTCGTTCCCTGCTGGTCGTCCGGGATGCAAGAAAAATCGACGCGTTGCCGCTCCGCCACAAGTCCATGGAGGACGGATCCGTCATAGACTAGTGAACATTCTGGTTTCCACGGGGGCTCCATGCTGAAGTCTTGTGTCCGCATTCTTTCCTTCGCGCTTCTTGGCGCGATCGGTTCTCTTCCCTCTGCCGCGCAGGTGCTGTACGGATCCTTGACCGGCACGATTACGGACTCCACTGGCGCAGCCGTGCCGGGCGCCAAAGTGGAAGTCGTCAACACCGCCACCGGGATTTCGCGGAACGCGGCGACAGACGACCGTGGCGGCTACCTGTTTAGCGACCTGCAAGCCGGACCGTATCGCGTGACCATTTCCGCGGCCGCCTTCAGCGCCGCGACGCGGGAAGGGCTCACCATCATCGCCAACACCCAGCAACGCCTCGATGTGTCGCTGAACGTCGCACAGGTCAGCGAGAGCGTCACCGTGGCAGCCGCGGCGGCGGTGCTGCAGACGGACCGAGCGGACGTGAACAACCAGATCACGGCCAACCAGGTGCAGAACCTCCCGTTCGCCGGTAACCAGGGGCGTAACTTCCAGAACCTCTACCGCATCGTGCCGGGCTTCAGCCCCCCTTCAGAACTGCACTCGGACGCCGGCAATCCACAACGCGCGCTCGGCTCCAACGTCAACGGCGTTTCGTTCTCGAACAACAACACGCGTCTCGATGGCGCCACCGTCAGCTACCCGTGGCTGCCGCACATCATCGCCTATGTGCCGCCGGCAGACGCGGTGGAAGCAGTCAACATCGTCTCCAACAGCTTTGATGCCGAGCAGGGCATGGCAGGCGGCAGCGCAATCAACGTTTCCATTAAATCCGGCACCAATCAGTTTCACGGCAGCGGGCACTGGTACCACACGAATTCCGCCGTACAGGCGCGCAACTTCTTCTTCGTCGGCAGCCAGTTGCCGAAGAACCTCCTGCATCAGTGGGGCGGCACCTTCGGCGGTCCGATCAAGAAAAACAAGCTGTTCTTCTTCACCGATTGGGAGCGCACCACGCGACGCCAATTCGCGTCGGCCTTCCGCACCATCCCGGTGGCAGCGCTGCGTCAAGGGGACTTCACCGGCACCGGCACAACGCTGTTCGACCCGCAGACGGGCGCCGCCAACGGCACCGGGCGCACGCCGTTTCCGGGCAACATGATTCCGTCAGCGCGCTTTGATCCGGCCAGCGTGCGGATGATCAGCCTTCTGCCGGCACCCAATCTGACCACATTTCCGAACAACTACTTCGCGACCGGCAACTATACCTTCAACCGCGACAATTTCGACGTCAAGATCAACTACAACCCCACCGACAAGTCCAGCGTCTTTGGCCGCTACAGCTTCTCGCCCAGCAGCATTTTCGACCCCCCGTCGCTGGAGCAAGCCGGCGGTGACGCCTTAACCGGCGGCCAGCCCGGCAATGCGCCGGGACGGGTCCAGAGCGCCGCCATCGGAGGCACGTATACCGTGACGCCGCGCCTACTGCTCGACGGCAACGTCGGCTTCACCCGGCAGCGGCTCGGGGCGCAGAACGTCGACATTGAACGCAACTTCGGACTGGAAGACCTGCGCATTCCCGGCACCAACGGCACCGATCGGTTGCAGGGCGGCTACCCGCGCTTCAACATCGTCGGCATGTCGGCGCTCGGCAACCCAAACGTCTCCAACCCATTCCTGTTCCGCGACAACCAGTACGTCGTGGTCGGCAACGCCGGCTACATCAAGGGAGCTCACAACCTCCGCTTCGGTGGCGAGTATACCTACTACACGATTAATCACTTCCAGCCGCAGGCCGCCTTCGGACCGCGCGGCGGCTTTAACTTCACCGGTGGCTTGACGGCGCTGAACGGCGGTGCCGCTCCGAATCAGTTCAACAGCTTCGGCGACTTCCTGCTCGGGCTGCCGCAAGCGATGGGCAAGGACATCCAGTTCATCAATCCCGCCGCCGTCCGCATGCCGGGTTGGGGCTTCTATGCCCGCGACCAGTGGCAGGTCAACCGCAAGCTGACGGTCACCTACGGCGCGCGTTTCGAGCGGTATCCGTTTGCAACCCGCGACCACCGCGGCGGCGAGCGCTACGACCCCGCTACGGATCGTGTGCTCGTCGGCGGTTTGGGCGGCACCCCCACCGACACCGGCGTCCGCGTCCCCGTGCTGCAGGTGGCCCCGCGCATCGGTATCGCCTATCGCATCGACGACAAGACCGTGATCCGCGCGGGCTACGGCATCTCCATCGACCCGGACTCGTTCCGGCGCATGCGGGATTCCTACCCCGCCACGATCTCCTCGCAGTTCTCCGGCGCCACCAACTTCACGCAAGCCGGAACGCTGCGCACCGGCATCCCCAACATCGCCACGCCGGACCTGAGCGCGGGCGTCATCAACCTTCCGCTCGCGGTCGGTACCACTACGTTCCCGGAAGAGTTCCGCCGCGGCTACATCCAGTCGTTCAACTTCACCGTGCAGCGGCTCATCTGGGGCGGCTTCAACCTGCAGGCTGCTTATGTCGGCTCCCGGGCCATCCGGCAGACGGCGCTGGTCAACATCAACGCGGCGGCGCGCCCGGGTTCCGGAAATGCCGGCCGTGCCTTGGCGTTGCGCTATCCGGGCCGCATCGGCGCCATCACTCTCTACACGCCGTTCTCCACGTCCAACTACAACAGCCTGCAAATGCAGCTGACCAAGCAGTTGGCCGGCGGCGGCCTGTTCGGCGTCACCTATACGTGGTCCAAGGCGATCAGCTTTGCTGACAACAACGACTCCGGCCTGTCCTGGAATTCGCCGGAGTACTGGGCCCGCAACCGCGCCGTGGCCAGCTTCGACCGGACGCACAACTTCCAGATGTACGGCGTCTACGCCCTGCCCTTCGGACGCGGCAAGCGAATGCTGACCAGCGGCATCGGTTCCGTACTCGCCGGCGGCTGGCAGATGAACGGCATCCTCAGCCTGCTCAGCGGACTCCCGTTCACGGTCTCCTCCGCCGACGCCTCACTAAACGCACCCGGCAACGCCCAGACGGCCGATCAGATTCTGCCGAATGTCCGCATCCTGGGCCAGTTCGGCCGTGGCGTCAGCTACTTTGACCCGAACGCGTTTGCCCCCATCACCACCGCACGCTTCGGCAATTCCGGACGCAACCTGCTGCGCGGACCCGGACAGTTCAACCTGGACTTCTCCCTGTTCCGCGACTTCGCCGTCCGCGAGAACCTGAAGCTGCAGTTCCGGGCCGAGTCCTTCGCCATTACGAACACGCCGCAGTTCGGCAACCCTGGCGCCAACGTCTCCAACCTGACCCGCAACGCCGACGGATCCATCCGCTCTCTGGGCGGATTCTCGGAAGTCACCAGCGCCGGCGGCGCGCGCACGATTCGCTTCGCGCTGAAGCTGTTCTTCTAAACCGATGCTGGCCGAACTGTTCTTCCTCGCCGTCATCCCGGTCGTCATCGAGACGCCGCTCGGGACCATTGAAGTCGAACTCGACGACAAGCGGGCGCCCCGCACCGTGGCGAACTTCCTTCGCTACGTCGATGCGGGGCACTACACCGGCGGACGATTTCATCGCACCGTCCGCACGCAGCCCGATAATCAGCCGCAAGCCGCCGTCAAGATCGACGTGATCCAAGGCGGCGTCCATCCGGACCGTGAGAAAGACAACTTCGGACCAATCGCGCTCGAACGCACGCGCGATACCGGGCTGAAGCACGTGGACGGCGCGATTTCGATGGCGCGCACCGGTGCCGACACCGCCGTCAACGGCTTCTTCCTGTGCATCGGCGATCAGCCCTCGCTCGACTTTGGCGGACAGCGCAATCCCGATGGGCAGGGCTTCGCCGCCTTCGGCAAGGTCACGCGCGGCATGGACGTGGTACGCCGCATTCACCAGTCTCCATCCGGACCCAGTGACGCCAAGGCAGCCATCGCGGCGGGGAACCAGCGCCTCACGCCGCCTATTCCCATTACGGCCATCCGCCGCAAAACACCTTAAGCCGGCGCATCGACCTGTGAAAGCAGCCCGAGAATGCGTTCCCGGTCTGCATCAAGCTTGGACACAGCCGAGTCCCGCGCCACCCAGTAGAAGCAGAACGCGATCACCACCGCGATACTCATCGCCGCATAAAAGGCAGCCTCTCGCCCGAAGGCGTAGCGCGCCAGATAGGCCAAGACCACCGGCACGCTGACCAGTGGATAGATCAGCAGCACGTAAAGACCGATCTTCATGTTGCCGCTCTGCTTCCACGGGTTGTTCGGGTTCATTGCCCTGGGCGCATAGGTGCTGGCCAGATTACCGATGCCCATCAGGACCAGCGTCAGCGTGGCCGAGACCGTGAGCGATTCCCCGACCATCGATACCGTCAGCGGCGTCCGAATCACAACACACGCCAGCGCGACGGCTGTCACCTGCGCAACGACAAAGAAGACGGCGGCCGCATTCTTCGCCGTCAGCGCCGTTGAAAGACGAACCGGCGCCAGGTAATACAGCTGCGTGGCCGCCCGGTCGAATCCGAAAATGTTGTAGAAGCAGACCTCGCTCAGCAGCAGCAACGCGTAGCCCGACACAACGGTCAGGAAATTCTGGGCCACCCAGCCGCGCCCGCTGCCCCCGCTCATTGCCAGTGGCAGCCAGACGATCAGGCCAAACGTGAACCCCATAAAGAAGACCGTGCGGAATCGCGACGTGCGTGCCAGCGAGCGGATCTCTTTTTCGATCACCGCCGCCAGCGGATCGGGAAACAGCCGGGAGGGCCACGTCGCCCAGCCTTGCCACCGCCGGTCTTTGCCGGTCGCAGTCTGCCCCTTTGCCGCTTGCTGGTCCGACTGCGACGCTTTCTCCCCACGCAAGCTGAGCCGTAGCTGCCGCCAACTGAACCAGGATCCCAGCGCGGCCCAGGCGGCCAGCGTCACCCAGGCCAGCCAGGCACCGCGGTCCAGCGAAGCCGCAGCTGCCGCCGACCAGGGCAGAAACGGCAACTCAACAACACGCAGCGCGCCCTGCTTCAGCCAGTCCGGCACCCCGCGCTGCGCCAGAAACGCCGGCAATGCCGCCGCAAGGACCACCACCAGCAACAGCCACTCGCCGATCTTCTTTCCCGTCAGCCAGCGCGTCACCAGATCCCGCACGCCAGAACCCGCCGCCAGATTCAAACCGCCAAATAGCAAGGGGGCCACCGCGCACCAGAGCGGAAGTGACGGATTCCGGGCCAGCCCAGCCGCGATCCCGACGGTCAGGAGGGCCATCTCCGGCAGCAGCAGAATCCGCAGGGCCAGTTCGATCCGCCACACGCGCCCGTCCGGAATGGGATAGGCCAGCATCTTCGACCAGTCCAGCAGGACACCCGCGCCGGCAACCAGCAGCGGCATCAGCTGCCAATATCCAAAGATGCCCAGAAATACATATCCGAGGATCGGCCGCACCGTCTCTACCGGGCGAGGCTGCGCCAGATAGCGCGCCGCCAGGACCGCAAAGAAGACAAACATGCCCAACCACGCCAGGGTCATCGCCGTGGACAGTACCAGCATCGCCACCCCGTTGCGCGAATAGAAATGGCGATAGATGCGCCACTGCATCCGCAACAGCGCGCGCGTCTGGCTGCTCAGGAAAGCCATGTCAAGGACTCCGCAGCCCGTGTCCCGCCCACCAGCCGGACAAACAGATCCTCCAGCGATTCCTGACCTGCCCGCAACTCGTCCAGCGTGCCGCAGGCGGCCAGTTTGCCTTCATGGACGATTGCCACACGGTCACACAGCCGCTCCACCACCTCCAGCACGTGCGAGGTCAGGAAGATCGTCGCACCATGCCGCACCTGATCCAACAGGATGTCCTTCATCAAGCGCGCGCCCACCGCATCCACGCCTTCGAACGGTTCGTCCAGGAGAAACAACCGAGGCCGGTGGATGAGCGACGCCGCCATCGCCGCTCGCTTCCGCATACCTTTTGAGTACTCGGCGATCAGTTTTCCGGGATGTCCATCGAGTTCGAAGAGAACCATCAGTTCCCGGGCGCGCTCCCGGGCGATGGTCCGGTCCAGGCCGTACATCCGTCCGACAAACTCCACGAATTCAACGCCCGTCAATTGATCGAACAGCATCGTGTCATCCGGGACCACTCCGATTTGGCGCCGAATGGCAAGCGAATCGTCCGGAAGGCGGAGCCCCAGCAGTTCGATCTCACCGGCAGTGGGCTTGGCCAGCCCCATCATCATCTTGATCGTAGTGGTCTTACCGGCCCCGTTTGGTCCGAGAAAACCGAAGAAACACCCCCTCGGTACCTCCAGGCTGAGGCCATCGACAGCCGCCCGTTCGCCATAAACCTTCCTTAATTCAGTGAGACGGACGGCGGGATATTCCGCCTCAGACATGAGTTCTGACATACAGTTTCCTCGGAACTTGCCGATAGACAGACCAGAGAGCGAAATGCTAACTGCCGCTACCGATTATCGCCCGAAGATACTGAGGAGCCTCGGCCAGCTGCCTCCGTTCTCCCCTGTCTTGAACAAACTGCTCGCCAGTTTGGCGACTGACGACGTTTCGTTCTCGCAGTTGGCGGAACTGATTGAAAAAGACACGGTGATGTCGGGAAACGTGCTGCGGTTGGTCAACTCGGCGGCTTACGCGCGACGGGGTAGCATCAACTCCGTGCCGCACGCCATTTCCGTACTTGGCTTGGCGAAACTGCGGAACCTTGTTCTTGGCCTTTCGATCTCGCGGATGTGGTCCAACGTGAAGTGGCCGCCGTTCTGGTCACAGAAGAATTTCAACCTGCATTCGGTGGGCGTGGCGGTACTGGCGGATCACGTTGCGCAGCATGCGCCGGTGAACTATCCGGAAGGTGCGTTCGTGGCAGGTCTGTTGCATGACTTCGGAAAGCTACTGATGGCTGCGGCTATTCCCGCGGAATTGCAGGAAGTGATGGACCGGCGTGCCGCCACGGGCGCCCCCCTTGTCGACGTCGAGCGCGAAGTCATCGGAGTGACGCATGCCTACTTCTCCGGTGTGGCGCTTGGGGAATGGAACCTCCCTGCCCCCATCCGCAAGGCTGCCGAGTTTCACCATGAGCCTCAGGCGAATCCCGACTACGTCGCCGAAAAGGCCGGGTTCGAGTGGCACCTGGCCGAGTTGCTGCAGATGGTGAACGCGCAGATCAATGCCAATGGCTTCTCCGTGTATCCGGCTCCCGCCGCAGAACCGGCCGCACCGGACGCAGAGCCATTTCCGCTTCTGGCCCCCGTTGCCGACCTCGCCATGCGCCAAACCATTTCCGAATCCTTCCAGCGGGAATTTGAAGCAATCCGGGCATTCTTCTAAAGGGGTTCTTCGCCGCTGCCGCTAGGGCGCGGACTCTGAGAACGGGGCCACGTGTTGCTCCGGATAGAGCCGGACGGTGTGTCGGCCCGGAGGCAAGCGATGTGCCTCGCCCGCAACCTCTCCCATCCGTTGACCGTCCGCTTCCACCCACGCCGCCGCGCTTACCCTCACCAGTGCCGTCGTTCGTGACGTGTAGGTCAGCTCCAGTCCGCCATCGGCTAACTGCCGCGCCGCTTCCAGCCTTGCGTTCAGGTCAACCAGTCGAAACGGAGGCGCCAGGCCCGGCTCCAATCGATGCTGCCCCGCCGGCAGTCGCACCTGCGAAGCGTCCACGGCCGGCCAAACCCGGCCGTTTACTGTCGCGCCACCCGCCCAACGCACCCAGCAGTCCCGGCTGCATTCCACCTGCCAGGCGGCTCCGTCTTCCCTGACGCGTGCCGTCGCAGCGGCGCTGGCCAGCAACGGCGCGTCCACCGGCAAAATCGAGTTCTCGAAATACAGTGCAACTCGCGCAAACGCCTCAGAAGCCAGGTGCACCAACTGGAAGAGCTCGACTCCCGTCTGCTGCTTGGTCGGGTACACGTCCTGATACCGTTCCACGATGTTGATGTCGATCGCCAGCCGGTCCTGCCACCGGGTGAGTTCGCGATACCGGCGCGCGATCTCCGGATAGCGCTTCGGTCCCAGGTGCCAGACCGTGGCCGGGTCTTCGATCAGGAACTGCATATCGTGCTGGTCGAGCAGCGGCAGTACGCCTGCGGCATCGGCGGCCACCAGGTCTCGCATGGAGACGTCGAACCGGTCATCGACGTGGGTCAACACCAGGTCGAGCGCGCCGTTGCGCTCCTGGCGGATCGAGTCCAGCACGCGAACCCAGTCCCCCTGCATCCGCCGCGCCAGGCGCAGCCGATAGTCGAGAAAGCGGCGTCGCGCCACACCATCGCGGGACCGCTCCCGGAAGATCTCGATCGGATCGAAGCCAGCTTCGTCCTGAAACTCGCGCCGCACGTCGGCATTCAGCGGCGTGAACCGCGCCGGATTGGCGACACCTTCCAGGGACTCAAAGTAGAGTTCGCCCAGGTTGATGCCGTCCCAGGGGAAACGCCGCGCCAGAGCTCTGAGATCCCGCTCCACAGCGCGGGAGCAGTCCGCGTTCTGCAGGTTCATGAGCTTTCGCCAGTCCAGGTGTGCGTCCGTCAATAGCCCCGTTTTTTCCCGCCACTCCGGGTGGTCTTGCCAGAACTGCTCACTCACGTGGGGCAGCTCAATCCAGGCATAGACCAGGATGGCGTTGCGGTGGCAGATTTCGATCAGGCGGGCCAGCCAGCGGTCGCGTGCGGCATCCGGCTCCCAGTACTGCCAGGCGGCGACATGGATCGCCGCGATGCCGGCTTTCCGCCAGTTCCGAGCCAGACGCTCCGGATCGGCCCGGAGGCGGTACGAGGGGTCGGCGAAGGCCCACAGGTCGCGGCTTTCGACCAGTGGCTCCACACCGAGTGCCGCGACGGCTTGCGCCAGGTAGGGGAACCGTTCATAGCCCAGCGGACCCGCGTCCACCGCCAGCCAAAGCACCGCTTCCGATCCCCGCCGCAGCCCCGCCATCACCGGCGCACCCGTCCATCGCTCCCGCGCGAAGATGTGCGCGTCGGCGGGTGTCTGGTACCGGGCGACCTTCTGCGGAGTGCCCCAGTAGATCTCCACTTTGGGGGCCTGTTCGTCCACGATGCGCCGGACTGTCACCTGCTCCGCCGTGGGGCGGAATCCGTAGCCTTGCCCCACCACCACGCGGAGATGTGCCACCTGGCGCGCCGGCATCCCGTCGACGATCCCCACCGACGCCAACGCCTCGCGGACTCCCTGGGAAGTCCCGCTGATCCGCAGCGGAGCAGCGTGGGTAACGGAGATCCAAACAAGAGCACAGATGCTAATACGTGAACGCATACCAAAGCCCCACCCGGAGGTCGACATAGTTGCGCCCGTGCGGATTGTCGCGCAGGACGGTGTGGAAACCCCGAACCAGTTCCGCCGTGATCGTCATCTGCTGCGGAAGCCACGGCGCGCGGTATCTGATGGCCGGACCGAACTCGACGAAGTTCCCCCACCATTGGGTCCGCGTGTCGGCCCCGGCCGCCGAGAGCCAGGATACTTGCCATCGCCCAAATGTATATCCCACATAGTGTTGCGAGCTAAACAGAATGTTGTGCTGGAAGCGACTGGCGTAGTTCATCGACGTCGTCGTCAGCCAGAATCGTCCGGGTGTCTCGGCCCCCATCAGATGGCCGATGCCACGCGTGAACGACACCCCCGCTCTTCGGTCCGCCCCGCGTGTGTGGCCCAGATTGGTACCCATCTCGGCCCACCCCACCAGCCCGTTCCAGAGGCGAGACGTCACGCCGAGAGCCGGGGTGAGAGCCCGTTCGCTGAGCGGGGCCGGGGCTTGGCGCGCGCCGGTATCCCCGGCAAAGCGCAGCGAGACATACGGCCGGACCCACCAGCCGGGGCGGTTCATCTCGATTTTGGCTTGCCCGTAGGCGAAAGCGGACCGCCAGCGGCTGGAAAACATCGGCAGAATCCAGAGCGTCGGACGGAGGGGAGCCTGCTGCTCCCGGAGGTTTCGCCAGGCCCGGCCGGCTTCTTCGGCGACGGCGGGGTCCCGGCTGCGGCGAGCCTGCCCAAACTGTTGATACGCCAAGGCATCTTCGCCGAGCAGATTGTGAACCCAACCCAAGCGCAGCCGCGCACGTGCGTGCGTGGGGTCGCTTTCGAGCGCGGATTGGTAGTACCGGCGGGCGTCCTTCAGGTAGCCGCGGTCATAGCTGCGCTCGCCCATTTCGAACGCGGAGAGTTCCTTGGACGTGCGGGCGGTGAGAAGCGCGCGGCTCGGCTCGTAGCGGCGAGCCTCGCGCTCGATGGCGGGCGTGATGTCGGCTTCTCCGAGGGCTTCCCGAGCCTTTTCGGCGGTTCGGGCATCGTCGCTGCGGAGGGCAGCGGTCAATGCGCCAGCGGACTCTTCGGCCAGACCCGCCGCTGCCGCAGCGCGCCCGATGTCGAGCAGATACTCACGGCGCGACGGCTTTGCCTGCCAGGCGCGGCGGTAGGCCTCCATGGCGACCGCCGGCTCGTCATGTTCTTCGGCGAGGCGAGCCAGTTCGGCGTGGACCGAGTCCGATTCCGGATGCTCTTCCGCCGCCTGGCGCCACTGCGCCATCGCTTGTTGCAGGGCCGATTCGATCCGGGAAAAGGCGGCGGCCGCCGTTTCGCGTTCTGCACCAGTCGCCGAATCGCGGATCGCCGCAAAGACCCGCCGCGCCTCAGTCCGCCGCTTCGTTTCAAAGCTGAGGAAGGCAAACTCGAGACCGGCGGCGACGTCCCTGGAGTCCTGCCGGTAGACCTCGCCAAACTCGTTGCGTGCCGCGTCCGTGTCACCGAGTTTCAGGAGCGTGTAAGCGTAGTCCTTGCGCGCGTTCCGATGCCCAGGCGACTTCTCCAGACCAAGCGTGAATCGCTGTGCTGCGGTGTCCAGGTCGCCTGCCCGTAGCGCTGCGTAGGCATCGTCCAGAATCGTCTGCGCGGAGAGCAGAGACCCCAGGACGAAGACGATGGCACACCTTCTCACCACCGAGGTAGTACCTGGCGGAGCAGTTCTCTCTCAGCGAAAGTGGAGCGGGCCTCGCAGGATGATCGGATCTCGGCCTGCCTTCAGAGTTCCTCCCCCCCCCGCGTCCAGCACATCCTGGATATGGCCGCTGCGGCGCGAATGCAGGTGTCGTCAGCGTACATCGGGGAATCGCTCGGTTGCGTGGAAGGGTGGGGGAAACGACCCGACTCCTGGTCGTCAAATTCGTCTGGCGCCTTCGCTACCTCAGCCTTTTTCGAGGCACGAAGAACGCCGTCGCAAGATCGAGGCAGCAGCCACGACTGCCAAGCCGATCATCACTCCCGTCGCGGGTTCGGGGACGGGGTAGTAGAGGTAGGTGAGACTGCCGACTTCGAACCACGCCCCGCCCACACCCGAGTTCAGGGAAAGCTCTCCGTCAGCAAAGCGGGTGCCGTCCTTCCAAAGCTCGCCGGACCCGGAGCAGACAGAGATGGTCATTCCCGTGATTCGAGCCCTAGGGTCACCGCTGACGAAGAAATCTAGGCCGGTCGTGAAGGTTGCTTCCGCTGACCCGGTGCAGAACGGCGGCAGATAGAGGATGCCACCGGAGTCCCAGTGGTTTGCAGGCATCGTAAATGTGACGGTACCTATTTGTTCCACCGTTGCATTGCGGATCTCAAGAAATCCGGATGGACCCCAGAGAATGCTGTATGTGTCGGTCCGAAAAATGAGATTCCTGGCCTGGAACGTGCGGTCCATCTCAGCCCAGGGCATAAAGGCTTGAAATCGGAAATTCTCGACGCCCAAAACGAATGTCGACGAAACCTGAACCTCCACGAGCTTCCCGAGCGCAGGATCGAAAGCCGGGCACCCGCTGTTAATCAACCCAGTAGCGTCTTCCCAGAAGCACGTGATCGTAGCACCTTGCAAGCAAGGGACCAACAGCGCTGCCAGCATCGTGTAGCGAAACATCACCCACAATCTTACAACGTGTAGTAACAATCTAATCGCTGAAGGGCCGACAAGCTCAAGTCACTCCGGTCCGGAGAGCTTCGCTACGCGCGCGGCGAAGTCTCCGCCGGAGTCGGTCCAGAGCAGTTTCTTGCGAACCGGAACAGCCGCTTCCACGTCGCGCACCAGCTTCAGCAGGCTGCGCAGATTCGCCTCTGCCGCCTTGTAGCCGCCGCTGCCGTTCGGCTTCGGAAGAAACGGAGTCTCGGGACCAAACTCGATGCGGAGGTCGTCATCGGGATCACGGTCGAACTCGCGCCCGAAAGCCAGCAGTTTCACGCGGGTGGGCGTCAGCTTGTAGTCGTTGTCCTGCGGCACCAGAAGGTCCCAGCTGGCTTCGAGTTCAAAGGCGACGTCCGGTCCGCCATGCTCCTGCAAACGGCGATCAATCGCGCTGAGATCGATGGCGTCGAGAGCCAACTCGTCCAGCGGCGCTTCCTGAAACGAGATGGCGTGCACCGTCAACAACCCCGCGGTCGAGAGCCGGGAGAACGGGAAGGCGCCCATGAGGTCGGCAAAGCGGCTCCGCTGCGTGAGCGGGGAGGCTTGTTTCAGCCAAAGCGAGAGATACAGACGGTCACTCATTGTTCTGGCTCGGCAAACAAGGGCTTCAAACGTTCTGCCTCGGCAGACAAGGGTTTCGAACGTTCTGCCTCGGCAAACAAGGGCTTCAGACGCGCGTAGGTGGTGGGCAGATCCTCCGGCAGCACGCGGGTTTCGCCGAGGGTCGTCATGAAGTTGGCATCACCGTTCCAGCGCGGCAGTACGTGCAGGTGCACGTGCGGAGCCACGCCCGCGCCGGCAGCCGAGCCGATGTTCCAGCCGAGGTTCAACCCGTGGCAGCGATAGGTGGCGCGGAGGATGGATTCCGCCCGCCGCCCCAGCACCGACATTTCGACAAACGCCCCTTCCGGACACTCCTCCAGGGTGGCGACATGAGCGAACGGAATCACCAGAAGGTGCCCGGTCCCGTAGGGAAACAGGTTCAGCATGACGTAGCAATGCTGAGAGCGGTGCAGGATGAAGTGCTTTTCGTCCTGGTTTGCAGCAGGTTGGCGGCAGAAGGGACAGCCTTCGGCCACCCGGTCTTCCGTGGCAACGTAGCGATACCGCCAGGGCGTCCAGAGGCGGTCCACGGCAGCGTTAGGCTTCGGGCGCGGCCGGAGCGGGAGTGGCGTCCTGCGGACGGTCGACCAGATCCTTCAATTCCTTGGACGGCTTGAAGAACGGGATGCGCTTGGCAGGCACCTCGACACGAGCGCCCGTTTTCGGGTTCCGCCCGATACGCGCCTGACGCTGCCGCGTGCGGAAGCTGCCGAAGCCGCGGATCTCGATTTTGCCGCCGTCACGCAGGCTCTTCACGACGCTGTCGAAAATTGCCTCGACGATCACTTCGGAATCGCGGCGGGTCATCTCGACGACGCGGGCTACCTCTTCAATCAGATCAGCTTTGGTCATGGTCTAGCTTGTCATCTCATTCTGACACGTCATGGGCGTGTCCTTTGCGGCGCCATTCCGGGTCCAGGGCTTCCTCCAGCCGCTCGGTGGCGGCGCTGCCCTGCTTGCGATACTCGTCCAGACGGGCGCGCTCCTGCTCGTCGATGGCGCCGGCGACACTCAAGCCGATCCGCTTCTCCTGCTCGTTCATGCGGATGATCTTGAAGTTCATCTCGGCACCCATCGGCAGGGCGGCTTCTCCGCGCTGACGTTGATCGTTGCCGCCGGGAATCTCCGAGTTGTGGCAGAGACCCTCGACGCCCGGCGCCAGTTCCACAAACACTCCGAACTGCGCCGCGCGCTTTACCTTGCCTTGAACGATGTCGTTGACCATGTGCTCATGGAAGAACTGCTCCCAGGCATCCGGCTGCAGCTGCTTGACGCCGAGCGAGAGCCGGCGATGCTGTGTGTCGATGGCTAGAATTGCCGCCTGCAGCACCTGCCCCTTGCGCACGATCTCACTGGGGTGCTTGATGCGCTTGGTCCAGGAGAAGTCCGAAATGTGAACCAAGCCGTCGATACCTTCCTCGATCTCAACAAACGCTCCGAAGTCGGTGAGCTTGCGCACGCGGCCTTCGACGACACTGCCGACGGCGTAGCGCTCCGCCACGGTAGTCCAGGGATCGGCTTCCAGTTGCTTGATGCCTAGTGAGACTCGGCGCTCACCGGGCTTGACGTCGAGAACGACGGCCTCCACCTGATCCCCGGCGCGCACCACCTTGGAGGGATGCTTCATCCGCCGGCTCCAGGTCATCTCGGAGATATGAATCAGCCCCTCGACACCCGGTTCGAGTTCAACGAAGGAGCCGTAGTCGGTGATGCTGACCACTCGCCCGATGACGCGCGCACCGATGGGGTAGCGCTCATCGATGCCGTCCCATGGGTCCGGTGCCACCTGCTTCAAGCCCAGGGAGATGCGCCCGCGCTCCTTGTCATGCTTCAGCACCTTGACGGTGATGGTGTCACCGGGCTGCACCACTTCCGACGGGTGACCGATGCGTCCATGCGACATGTCGCTGACGTGCAAAAGGCCATCGATACCGCCGAGGTCGACAAATGCGCCGTAGTCGGTGAGATTCTTGACGGTGCCGGTGACGACCGCCCCCTCATAGAGTTGCTCGACCGCTTGCGCCTTGCGCTGGTTGTACTCTTCCTCGATCGCCGAACGGTGGGAGACCACGACGTTGCCGCGCCGGCGATTCAGCTTCAGCACGCGGACGGGCAGGTCCTGACCGACCCAACTGTCCAGGTTGTGAACGGGGCGAACGTCAATCTGCGAGGTGGGCATGAAGGCTTCAATGCCGACATCCACCATCAGTCCGCCGCGCGTACGGCTGACCACGCGCCCGTTCAGCGACAGATTCTCGCGCGCTGCCTGTTCCAGCGTGTCCCAGACGCGCATGCGCTGGACCTTCGCATAGGAC
>CAYNDS010000019.1:0-18526 GCA_964395885.1 uncultured Solibacteraceae bacterium
ACACGCGCCACTAGTCTGCCCCGTTTGCGCCTGGTTCTTCGGGACCCCGCGCGCGGAGGGCGGCCATCGTCTGTTCGCGATAGTACCAGTCCCACTGCATTTCGCGAACACCGCGCGGGCCGCGAGTGGCCAGCGCGATCTCCTCAACAGGGAACTTCGGACGGCGGTCTGCATAGAGCAGCCCGTTGGCCTCCTGATACGTGTCCGCGAACTGCGTGTAGCAGAAGCCCGCCAGCAACGGCGCGGGACGCACAACCCGAAGCAGCGCCGCGTAACGCTCCGCATACTCTTTCGGTGTGCGGGTGCGAGAATAGCCCCACGTGCGGTCAAGATCGTCGGAGTATGCGATCCCGCCGAACTCGGTGAGCACAATCGGCTGTCCTTTGTGTTTCGTGCCGATGAGCAGCTGCCTTCCAGCCGGGCGTTCCCGCTCAAATAGCCGATAGCTGCGCAGACCGTAGCGTGCGGCGAGACGTTCCGGATGCTCATCGTAGTCGTGAATACCGATGATGTCCGTGGCGACACTCTCCCAACCGTCATTTCCGATCACCGGACGGGTGGCATCCAGCGTTTTCGTGAGGTGATAGAGCGCCTGAACGTAGTGGCGCTGCGCCGGCGAATCCGGCAGATCGGGTACGCCCCAGGACTCGTTGAAGGGGACCCAAGCGCAGATACAGGGATGGCTTCGATCCCGCGCGATCACCTGCGTCCACTCCCGTGTGAGCCGCTGGACTGATTCCCGATTGAAGCGGTACGCGCTGGGCATCTCCGTCCAAACCAAAAGGCCCAGCTTGTCGGCCCAGTAAAGGTATCGGGGGGACTCCACCTTTTGATGCTTTCGGACGCCGTTGAAGCCCATCGCTTTCGCCAACTCGACATCGCGCTGGTAATGCGCATCCGATGGCGCCGTGAGGCCGCTCTCCGGCCAATAGCCCTGGTCCAGCACAAAGAAGAGCGGAAACGGACGGCCGTTCAGCAGAAAACGGTCTCCCTGAATCGAGAAGACGCGCAAGGCGGTATAGCTTTCGACGCAGTCCAGCAAGCGGCCATCCCGTGTGATCAGCCGCAACTCGCAGTCGATCAGGGTGGGCGTGGCGGGTGACCAGAGTAACTGATTGCGATAGTCGTCGATGCCGGGGTCGGTCAGGGAGATGCGGCGCAGCACCTCTCCCCCCATGACGCTATAGGTGTCCTCCGCCAGTAGGACGCCGCGGGAAGAAAGACGCACCTCGAGTCGCAGATCGTTGCGCCGGTGCCCGTCAATGCGCGCCTCCATGGCGATCTGCCAGCGTTCAACGTTCGGCGTCCAATGGACAGATCCGATCCAGGTCTCCGGCACCCGCTCCACCCAAACCGGCTGCCAGATGCCGGTGGTGCGGGGATACCAGATCGAATGAGGATCCCGCTGCCAGTCCTGTTTTCCGCGTGGTTTGGACAGGTCGTGTGGATCGTCCTCGGCCCGCACGATGATCTCTTGCGGACCCGGTTCCAGGTACTTGGTAATGTCGATCTCGATCGGCGTGTAGCCGCCTTCGTGCCGCGCGGCTTCGAGACCGTTCAGCCAAACCGTCGCGCAGTGATCAACGGCGCCAAAGTGGAGCAAATACCTCTCGCCTTCTCGCAAGAGAGGCAGATTTACCCTTCGGCGATACCAGCAGGAGCGGTAAAGACCGTCGTCACCAATTCCGCTCAGCGGGGTCTCTGGAGAAAAAGGGACCTGGATGGTCTGCCCTCCCCAACAGACCTGGTCGGGTTCCTCCCAATGCGCGTCGTGGTCAATGACGAAATCCCATGGGCCATTTAGGCTTTGCCAGTCCTGGCGCCGAAGCATGGGACGGGGATACCCCATGTCGGCCAGCGGTTCCGGTTGCGGCATCAAGAGGTCAGATTGTGCATCTGAGGAACCAATCTCCGCGTATAAAGTTCGCCCCGTATGCGGCAATTGCTGATGATCCAGCGCTTTTCTGTTTGGCCCTGCATGTGCCTAGCAATGTGTGGGGTATCACATGCTTGTTGAAACCAACTTAGCCACTGAACGAAATCAATTCGAGGATCCGTTGAGCTACCTTCCTCGTACAGCCATTCTTGAGTTCAACAAGGGCCGCGTGATCTACGATGTCGATCAGCCAACTCGCCGCCTGTATCTTGTCGTGGATGGATGCGTGAAGGTCAGCCGCTCCTCTAACGGGTCGGAAATCATTATGAACATCTGCCGAAACGATGACTTTTTCGGGGAAGGCGCGTTTGTGCAGGCAAGCGGCGAACGCGCCGTGGCACTGGAGCGGACCCGTGTGATGAGCTGGGCGGCGGAAGCCCTGAATGAGTTCATCGTGCGGCATCCGCGTCTGGGCATTGCGCTGGTCCAGTCCCTGACGAATCGCTACCTGGCGCTAGGGGACCGGATTTCTACCCTGGCGGTGGATTTTACCTCTCTCCGTCTCGCCAAGACGCTGGTGCAACTGGCAGAGCGGTTGGGTCACGCGGACGAGACGACGCCGAGTCTCCGCCGGCTGGCTCCGCTCTCGCACAAGGTTCTGGCGCAGTACATTGGGACCACGCGGGAGGCTGTCACGCGGAGGATGAACCAGTTCCGCCGCGACGGGCTGGTTGACTACTCACGCCGCGACATCATTGTCAACACCGCCGCGATGCGCACATGGATGGAACAGCAGAATGGGAAGCCCGAGGCGGAAGAGGATCGTGAAGCCGACGTCAGGGCGTCGCGACAGCCGCACGCGTCTCTTCCACTCGATACTGTTTCAGCTTGATCTGAATCGTCTTTAGGCTGAGGCCGAGAATCTCAGCGGTCTGCTTGCGATTGTGATTGGTCGCCTGCATGGTCGCCAGAATAAGAGCCTTCTCGGCCTCATATAGGGAAACGCCAACGTTCAGAACCACACGCCCAGGTTCGGCGATCGCGGCCTGCACGGGGGATGGTTCCGGAGTGGCCTCTGGCTGAATCGCCAGATACTGGGGCCCGATGGTGTTGTCAACGCACAGAATGATCGCCCGCTCCAGCACGTTCCTCAGCTCGCGGACATTGCCGGGCCAGGAGTAGTTTGCCATCTTTTCGAGGGCAGCGTCGGAGAGCACCTTGGTGGGCTGACCGTGGCGGAGCGAAAGTTGCGAGATCAACGCCTGCGCGATGACCGGGATATCTTCCTTTCGCTCCCGTAAGGGCGGAAGGTGAATCTCGACGACGTTTAGGCGGTAATAGAGATCCTCCCTTAACTTCCCTTCCTTGATTGCCTGCGCTGGGATTCGATTGGTGGCAGCCACCACGCGCACGTCTACCTCGACTTCGCTTTTGCTGCCCAGTCGCTGGACCCGGGAATCCTCGAGAACCCGGAGGAGTTTGGCCTGCATCGGCATGGCGAGTTCACCGATTTCGTCCAGGAAGAGCGTTCCGGTGTGGGCCAGCTCGATGCGGCCTAATCGGCGCTCCGCCGCCCCGGTGAATGCGCCCTTCTCATGTCCGAACAATTCGCTTTCGATCAGCGTCTCGGGCAAAGCCGCACAGTTCAAAGCCACAAAGGGCGAACTATTGCGGGGACTGGCCCCGTGGATTGCGCGCGCGACGAGTTCCTTGCCCGTTCCGCTTTCTCCCGTGATCAGGACAGTCGCGCGGCTGGTAGCCACCTGGCGGATCAGCTGAAAAATCTCTGTCATGGCCGGACTACGTCCAACCATCGTGCCGACACCCTCGCTGACAAGAACGGACCTCAGCCGCTCGTTCTCCAGAGCCAGTGTCCGCTGCCGGCTCGCCCGCTCCAACAGTACCTGCAGGGCATCCAGCGAAACCGGCTTGTCGAGGTACCAAAACGCTCCGGCGTCATGCATCGCGGAGATTGCGGTTGCGATGTCGTTGAATTGAGTGAGAAGAATGACGGGCGGCGCATCACCGCGTTCGCTCAGCTTCCGGAACAGCTCGAAGCCATCCATACGGGGCATTCGGATATCGGACACGACGACATGGGGTGCAAACGAGAGAACCTTCTCCAGCGCCTCCACGCCGTCCACCGCCGTCTCCGTGGTGTAGCCCCAGCTCGCCACCTTTGCAGCGACGTAGGAGCGATCCTGCGGATCGTCGTCTGCGATCAAAACTCGCGTCGTCTCGGGAGGTCTCATGCCTGCTGTTTCTCTATCCCTTCTTCTGGAACACTAGCTTTGTGACGGATG
The DNA here is from genome assembly GCA_964395885.1 of uncultured Solibacteraceae bacterium. Taxonomy (GTDB): domain Bacteria; phylum Acidobacteriota; class Terriglobia; order Bryobacterales; family Bryobacteraceae; genus JAPKYZ01. The sequence goes on from CAYNDS010000019.1 coordinate 4,180, forward strand.
CGCAATTTGAGTCCTTGATGCGCGGTGTACTTCACGACCTGCGTGGACCGGTTCGACGGACCGCCGCTCTTCTGGAGCTGCTGGGCGAACAGGCCAAAGATGGCGCATCCCGTAAACTGCTTCATACGGCGCGGGGTGAACTGGTCACCCTCGAGCCGCTGTTTGTAGATCTCGCGGCGCTCGCTCGCGTTCCCGATCCGGTTGCAACGCCCGCCAATCTGGCTGATGTCGCGGCACGCCTGCGATATGAACAGCGTCAGCGCCTCACTGCGGCCGGGGCGGATCTTTCCTTCGATCTTCCATCTCATGCCGTTCAAATCTCCGAGGCGGCTCTGGTGGACGTCTTCACTCGCCTGATTGACAACTCCCTTCGCTTCGCCGGCTCAGCCGTTCGAATAGAAATCACTCACATCCCCAATGGCGCAGAATCTGCTCGAATCCGCTTCAAAGATTCCGGACCCGGAATTCCCAGTGAGTATTGCGAGTCCGTATTCGAGCCTTTCGCACGGTTGCACGGCCGCGAGATTCCAGGCCACGGTCTGGGACTCACCATTTGCCGCAAACTCCTGTCCGCCGTAGGGGGAAGCATATCGATCTATCCCGGTGACTGCTTCCACGCCGTGATCTCCATTCCGATGGCTCGATAAGGCAGACAGCGAAAGGTGCCAAATTGTTTCGTTGGAGCGGAAAAATCTGCTCTTGCCGGAAGTGTCGGCGCGCACGGCGGCTTTGGCAGAGCAGTTGCTCCCTGGCCTATCGGCACGTCTCACCCCTTTCTTCCCGAGACTGGCCAGGCTCATCACAAGGAGAACAGTTCTCGATGCGTTCACGCGCCGCTCTTTTCGCTTTTTCTCATCTTCGCTGGGATTTCGTGTACCAGCGCCCCCAGCATCTCTTGAGTCGTTTGGCGCGGAACCGGCCGGTTTTCTTTGTGGAAGAGCCGATCTACAGCCCGGGCCGTGATCCCAGATGGGAAGTCTCCCAGCCCGCAGAGAACGTTACGGTTCTTCGGCCGAACACGCCTTTACGCGAGCCTGGGTTCACCGACAGCCAACTTGAACTCTTGCAGCCGATGGTCACGAATGCGCTGCAGGAATTCCGTGTCGGCGACCACGCTGCCTGGTTCTACACACCCATGGCGTTGCCGTTGGTCCAGGCGCTGTCACCTCGGACGGTGATCTACGACTGCATGGACGAGCTCTCTCACTTCATGGGGGCGCCGCCGCAGCTCGTCGAGCGGGAACGGCAGCTGTTTCATCTGGCCGACGCGGTGTTCACCGGCGGACCGAGTCTTTTCCGGTCCAAGCAGCGCGCCCACCACAACGTGCATTGCTTTCCGTCGAGTGTCGACCCGGCGCACTTTGCGGCCGCCACAACCTGCGAGGAGGCGCCCGAGACCTACGCCATGTCCCGCCCCAGGGTGGGCTACTACGGCGTGATCGATGAGCGGATCGACCTCAGCTTGGTTGAGGCACTCGCCGACGCTCACCCGGAGTGGCAAATCATCATGGTGGGTCCGGTGGTAAAGATCGACCCGTCCCAACTCCCTCGCCGCCCCAACATCCACTACTTGGGCCAGCAGGCGTACACCCGGCTGCCCGCCTTTCTGAAGGGATGGGACGTTTGTCTTCAGCCGTTCGCCCGGAATGACGCCACCAAGTTCATCAGCCCGACGAAGACTTTGGAGTACATGGCGGCGCGAAAGCCCATCGTGAGCACGCCAATCACGGACGTGGCGGAACCTTACGGCCATATCGTCCACTTGGGAGATACTCCCGCCGCCTTTATTCGAGCGGCCGAGGCCGCCATGAGCATGAGCGAACGGGAACGTGAGCAGCGTCTCGCCGCGGGCGATCAAGTTCTCAGCAGAACGTCATGGGACCGGACCGTGGCGCAGATGGAGACAATCCTGGAGAGCGCGACGGCTGGCCGCCAACCGCAACGTGGCGCCTCGGCGCACGAGGCTGGGACTGTGGTGATTGGGGCGGGGCCCACGGGCCTGAGTGCTGCTTACCACTTGGGGGAGCGAGCGACGCTCATCGACCAGAACGAGCGTGTCGGCGGATGGTGCCGCTCGATCGAGGACAAAGGATTTACGTTCGACTACGCCGGCCACATCATGTTCTCGGCCGACCCGTACGTCCATCAGCTCTACAAGATGCTCCTGGGCGACAATGTCCACTGGCAGGACCGCGAAGCCTGGATTTACAGCAAGAACGTCTACACGCGCTATCCCTTCCAGGGTTCCCTGTATGGGCTGCCTCCGGAAGTGATCCGGGAATGCATCGTTGGTGCCGTCGAAGCTCGCTATGGTGTCCTGAGAACGTCGAGACCGGCTGCGGCGAACGGCAAGTCCAACGGCCATACAAACGGGCACGCGAAACCGGCGGCTCCCGCCTGCAGCAAGGATGCTTCGCTGACCGACTGTTGTGCCGATGGAGTTCTGGAAGCTTCCGCGAAGCTAGGCAAGCCGGAAAGCGCCGGTGTGACGGAGACCGCCCCTCGCAACTTTGAGGAGTTCATCTACAAGGTTTGGGGGGCGGGCATCGCCAAGCACTTCGCGGTGCCGTACAACCGAAAGCTCTGGGCTGTGCCGCTGCATGAGATGGAGACGTCCTGGCTGGGTGGGCGTGTTCCCATGCCGGACCTGGAGGAGATGATCGACGGAGCGTTGAAGCCGACCCCGAAGCCGATGGGCCCAAACGCCCGGTTCGGCTACCCGCTGCATGGCGGCTTCCAGGCCTTGATGGATGGATTTCTGCCTCATCTGAAAGGCCGTCTGTTGCTCAATCGGCGGGTTATCAGCGTGGATCCTGCGGCGAAGGTGGTCACTCTCGACGACGGAACGCAGAAGCGCTATGGGCAGCTGGTCAGCACGATGCCGCTGCCTACGCTGGTGAAGCTGATCGGCAGCGCCGCGCCGAAAGCGGTCCAGGACGCTGCACGAAAACTTCGCCACGTCTCGGTCCGCTGCGTCAACATCGGCGTCGGGCGGGAACAACTGACCGACAAGCACTGGATCTATTACCCGGAGGATACGGTCTTCCACCGCATTTTTGTTCAGGGGAACGCCAGCCCGTTCTGCAATGCGCCGGGTGGATTCGGGCTGACGTGTGAGATTACGTACTCTCCGCATAAGCCGCTTCCGTGTGACGGGCAGGAACTCATCGACCTCTGCATCCGTGACTGCCGACGGGTGGGTATCTTCCGCGAGGACGATCCCATCTGGGCAGCCAATCAGGTGGACATGCCCTACGCCTACGTGGTCTACGATCACCAACGGAAGGACGCCGTCGAGACAATCCGGCAATGGGCGGAGACACAAGACATCGTCCTCTCCGGACGGTACAGCGAGTGGGAGTATTACAACTCCGATCACGCCTTTCTGGCAGGCCGAAAGGCAGCTGAGCAGGCACTCACGTTGGCAGCCGACGTGCAGACTCGAACTCTTGTCGCGGGTTTGGCGGCCTCGTCAGCCTCGCGCCCCAGTTCTGTTAAGGAGTAACGAAGATGTTGAATGTAGAAATCACCCCTGGGACGCGCCCGGAAGTAGTAACGACGATCGAGAATGAATCGCAAGCTTGGGATCTGCCCCAAGGATGTCTGGTCGGTGATACCTGCGGTGGCAGATCGTTCAGCGACAACATCGCCAGCGTTCTCGAGCAGCGGAGCTACTCCGGCTGGCGCGACATCAAACTCGGTCCCGTCCGCTGGACTGTGATTCTATTGGCACGGTAAAGCGATCCGGAGCCTCTCCGACGCCCAGCACTTCGTACCCACCCGGCCCGATCCGCACAACGCTGATTGAGCCGGGTGGAACCGTCAGCGAGTGCACCTCATTCAGGCTTCGTCCGGCGAGTGACAACAGCGTGGCGCGGATCACATCCGCATGCGTGAAGATGGCTGCGCAGGTACACTCGGCGGCTAAGCGTCCCAAATGGGCTAGAGTGCGAGCCGTCACATCGGACAAGTTCTCCCCGCCCGGCGGTCGATAGCTTGCTCGGGCGGCGTTGAAGTCCCGCCATGAGGACAATTTCTCCAGATCAGAAAACCTCTCTCCCTCCCATGTGCCGAAGGCAAGCTCGCGCCAAGCGGCCGCCTCTTCGACGACAACCTGGTGAATGCGGGCAGTCGGCTCAGCGGTTTGTCGCGCTCGGGTGATTGGGCTGCTCAGTACACGAGCGAGTCTCACCGATGCCAACGCTTGCGCAATCTGCTCTGACTGGCGAAATCCGTTGTTATTCAAACAGATCGGCGACCTGCCCGCCAGATGGTTCCCGACAGCGTCAGTTTCGCCGTGACGGACGAGCAAAAAGGTACCTTGGGATCCGCTGGGCAATGTAAAAACTTCTCCCTGGTCGTCGACCATCCTCCTAGCTCAGCGGAGATAAAGGGCGCTTTCCAATGGACTCCTGATTGCATCTGGGTGTTTCATGGAATTCACCGCCGATAACCTCCTTGAGATGTCTTTGCCGCCCGAGACCACTGGGGGGCAGCGAGCCCTTCAACAGGACGAGTTCGGCGAAGCGTTCGCTCAAGGCTACCCGATGACTCTGCGCTTTCTGCTTTCGCGGGGTGCGTCATCCGATACAGCCGAGGAGATCGCGCAGGCTGCCTGGGCAAAGGGCTGGGAGTGCCGGGGGCAGTTGCTGCGCCCGGACACGGTTCGTGCCTGGGTCAATTCCATTGCGAAAAACATGCTGAAAAATCAGATCCGGTCGCAGCGGAAGCTGGAGCGGCTCACGGAGTCTTCCGACCGCGGTCATGCTCCGGTGATGTCCATTGACATGAAGAGCATCCTGAATCGCTGCGATCAGCGGGATTCGAAGATCCTGCGCGGCTACTACGTCGAGGGCTATACGACCGAGGAGATCGCTAACCAGGTTGGGTTAGCCCCGGTCACCGTGCGCGTTCGTCTTCTGCGCACGCGCCGCGCCCTTCGGTCGCAACTGAACGTCCACCTCCCGCCCGCTTCAGCCTCCTCCGCTCCAGTACAGAGGGTCGCGTAAAGCGCGACCCTCGCCCGGACCCGTCAGCCGTTCACAATTTCGCCGCCATTTGGGTGCAGCACTTGCCCTGTGATGTAAGAGCTGTCTCGCGACGCGAGAAAGACGTATGCCGGCGCCACCTCCGCCGGTTGCCCTGGGCGCTCCAGCGGCGTGTCTGAGCCAAACGTCTCGACCTTCTCCTTGTGAAATGTTGAAGGGATCAGCGGGGTCCAGATGGGGCCCGGCGCAACGGCATTCACGCGGACCTTTCTCGAAGCCAAGTTCTTCGACAAGGAGCGGGTGAATGCCACGATTGCGCCTTTCGTGGATGCGTAGTCAATCAGGTGAGGACTACCCCGGTAGGCGGTGACGGAGGTTGTGTTGATGATGGTGGAGTCTTCGGCAAGATGGGGCAGCGCCGCCTGGGTCAGGTAGAACATGCCGAAGATATTCGTACGAAAAGTGCGCTCCAACTGCTCTGGGGTGATGCCGAGAAGATCCTCGGTGGGATGCTGCTCGGCTGCATTGTTCACCACGATGTCCAGGCGGCCCAGCTCCTGAACGATTCGGCCGATGACCTCACGGCAGAACTGAACATCGCCAATGTCACCCGGGAAGAGCAGGCACCGCCGCCCAGCTTCTTCCACCAGGTGCCGAGTCTTTTCTGCGTCCTCGTGCTCGTTGAGGTAGAGAATGGCCACATCAGCGCCTTCGCGGGAGAAAGCCACCGCGATGGCCCTGCCGATGCCGGAATCTCCACCCGTAATTACGGCAACTTTGTCCCTTAATTTCCCCACGCCGCGATAAGTCTTCTCGCCATGATCCGCGAGTGGGCGCATCTGCTCTTCCGATCCTGGGCGCTGCTGCTGAGTCTGTGGCGGAAAAGTCTGCTTTGACATGTCCATTGCCCTCCGGAACATAGAGGCGGCACTGCAGTGGGACGTTACTCGTGCGAAATCACATGCACCGGTTCTGAAGTCGGCGAGCGAGTTGCTCCTTGTCTTCTCAACGGGAGCCGCTTACTCCCACAAAGAAACACGCGGAGCGTTTCACAATCCGCAGGGTCGCCCGAACGAAGGACATTTCTATATGAGTAATCATTTTTCCGTGTGCAAAGGTTTGGCGGGCATAAGTCTGCTCGCCGCCAGTGTATTCGCCCAGGGTGGGCCAGTTGCCGATACGGTGCTGGTCACCTTTCCGAACGCGGTCATGGTGGGAGAAACACAGCTCGACGCTGGGTCTTACCGGATCAAGCAGCTACCGAGCAAGAGCAACCCTCGTGTCCTGGTTTTCTACAACGAAGACGGAACAGAGCGGAGGGCGGCCGTAACGGCATTCGCGGCGCTGGACAATGCCGCTTCGAAGGATACGTCCGTCATTCTGGAACAGCGTGGAAATGCACAGCACGTCAAGAGGATTTGGATTGCCGGCAAGGCGTATGGCTACGAACTGACGCCCAGTGAGGGGGCAGTCACCAGCGCGAGCAACAATAACCAGGTCCGTCTGGCCGCTTCCTACACGCCGGTAGAGGAGCCGGTACAGGTGGCGGCAGCAGCGCCCCCTCCCGCGCCTGAACCCACCCCGGCACCAGAGCCCGCACCCGCGCCAGCGCCGGAACCCGCGCCTGCGCCAACGCCTGCGCCGGAACCCGCGCCAGCTCCTGCTCCGGAACCCGCTCCGGCACCGGCTCAGGACGGCTCCCGCATGCCGGCAACCTCCGGAAGTTGGATGCAATTCCTGCTTGGCGGCGCCGCACTTGCGGCCTGCGGCGAGCTGCTGCGGCGTTACCGCAGCTTCGAAGACAATCAGCGATTCTAGGCGGCTCGCCCGATGTCCAAGCTGCTCTTGCGATGCCTTTCGTTGGCCTTCTTTGTGGCAGGCTGTGCGCTTGCCGCACTGGGAGCCACAGAGCTTCTGATTGGCTTGCACGGGCAGTGGCGGGCAATGACGGTCTGGAACGATGCGCAGGTAGCGAACCGTTCCTGGCATCCTCCGGGCGCGCAACCTCAGCCGGAGCCTGAGGTGTTCGCAAGGCTAGAGTTGCCCAGGTTGCAACAGAGCCGCTTTGTTCTCGGAAGTGCGACGGATGAAAACCTGATGAGAGGGCCGGCTTGGCTGAACGCAACAGCCAAGCCGGGTAAGAAGGGAAACTGCATCATCGCGGGCCACCGGGATTTGCATTTCCGATTCTTCAAAGACGCAAAGGTTGGCGATGAGATTCGAATTGATCAGGGGAGTGAGTCTTATCGTTACCGGATCCGCGCCATGACGATCGTGCCGAAGACCGATGTCCGGTTGCTTCGCCAGACACCCGATCCGACGCTCACAATCGTCACGTGTTACCCGTTCTACTACCTCGGGAACGCGCCGAAGCGGATGTTGATTCAAGCGGACTTACTAGCTGCACCAGCACCAGTCATGGCTGCAGCCAATTGATTTCGTTCACTGAGGTTAGTCGTTAATTCAATTCATAAGTGGGAGAAGAGCTATGCGCGTACTAGGTACGTTCAGTACGATTCTGCTGCTCCTCGGCGCTGTCAGTCTCGGCCAAACAGCCGGATCTGGCAGCTCCAATGGGGCGGCCACGGGACAGAGCGGACAGACAACGACGGGTAGCCAGTCGGCTTCCGGCACGGACACTCGGACACAGTCGCAGGGGCAGACAACTGGGGGCGACACTACCAGTAGGCAGGGCGGCGTCGCTGGGTCGGCGCAGTCGGATGCTGCGGCAGGTGCCGGTCAGAACAACAGTCGGCAGTCAAACACCAGTCAGCCGACCGATACGGGATCGCAGCCGCAGCAGGGGACCCCTGCCGGCAGTTCGCAAGCGGGTACGCCGGCGGGCGGGTCCCAGACCGGAACGCCGACGCAGTCGGGGAGCCCGACGCAACCGGGGACGCCCACACAGGCTGGAGATCCCGAGAAGACGGAAGCTCCTGTCGGTGGAGCGCAGGGAACACCTGCGGGCGGAAACCAAGTGGGAACACCAGCCCCTGGAACGCAAGGCGCCGATACGACTCAATCCGGCACGGCAGCGAATGGGCGCCCTGGTCGACTGACCGGGCGAGTGACGGATGAGAGGGATCAACCGGTTGCCAATGCCGTTATCGTTGTCACTGACACTGCCACGGGGCAGTCGCAGCGCGTCACGACGGAATCGGACGGTACCTTCACGGTGTCCTCTCTCGCCTCCGGCACCTACCGGATGGAGGTGGAGACCTCGGGTCGCCGCCTGGCAGCCGGGCAGACTGTCCAGATCTCGTCTGGTACTGCATCCAGCGTTCAAGTGACGTTCTCGGATGCTACCTCCGCGACCGGACAGCAAGGCACGGTGGAAATCAAAGCTCAGTCCCCGGTGATCTACACGGAGTCCGGTGAAGTGGCGCGCCAATTCGGAACCCGCGCCGTCCGTGAGCTGCCAATTCTCGACCGGCACTACCAAGAACTCATCAGCCTGCTGCCCGGTGTCACACCCGCCGTCGTCTCGGGTACGGAGCTCGAAAACCCGCAGCGCTCGCGGACCTTCAACGTGAACGGAACACCTTCATGGTCGAACCGTGACTTCCAGGACGGCGCATGGAACAACGAGTTCTCATCGAACACTGTCGCGCGCGTACAGCCCGTCGAATCAATCCAGAACACGAACGTTCGGACTGCGAACTACAACGCCGAGTACGGCTTCGCAGGGGGAAGCTGGACCAACAACATCACACGTCCCGGCACAAACCCGGTGCATGGCAGCTTGTTTTACTTCAACAACAATGGATTCTTCTCGACCCGCAATCCGATCAATCCGGGCAATAACCCGGCACCGCGGTTCAATCAGCATCAGCTGGGCGGAACGGCCGGCGGAGCAATCGTCCCATCTCGCGCCTTTTGGTTCGTGTCCTACGACGGGCTTCTACGGCGCGGGCGGACTCTCGACTTTGCAAACGTTCCGAGCGCGGATTTCCGAGCCGGTAACTTCGCCAGCCTCGGCGGTGCAAATGTGATCTACAACCCGGCCTCGGGAAGCGCAAACGGCACCGGGCGACTCCCCTTCGCGGGCAATCAGATCCCCGCTTCCCAGATCAACCCCAGCGCGCTGGGCTTGCTCAACGCCCTCCCGGCCGCAAACCAGCCCGGGTCTGTGAACAATCTGGTCGGCAACGTACCGCTGCTGAATGACCAGCACCGTTTTGACGGCAAGATCGACCATCGGTTCACCGAGAAGTCGACCGGATTTTTCCGCTACGGCTTCACGCACGGCGACCTGGAGCGTGGCAGCATCCTCGGTGTCCTGGGCAACGGCGGGCGGTCGCTTCTTCGGAATCACACGGCGGTTGCCAGCTTCACGCAGGAGTTCAACGACGGGTTCTTCGGTGACTTCCGAATGGGCTACACGCGGTTCAACAACACGATCCGGCCGGAGTTCACCGGGTTCGGCTCGCAGTTCAACAGCGCCAGCGGCTCCAATCTCGGTACCACTGGTCTGACCGGTCAGCAGTACCTGCAGCAGCAGTTTCCAGGCGGAATTCCGCAAATCTCGATCAGCGGCTTTTCCAGCTTCGGGCAGAACTTCGCGCCGAAGTCAGTGAACGAAAACTACAATCCGGCAATGAACTTCTCGCTGCGGCAGGGTTTTCACAACCTGCGTTTTGGGGCCGAAATGAACTACATCCGAAACAGCGGATTCCAGGGCGGTAGCTTTAGCCCATTCGGAACGTTTGCTTTCGGTCCGGGCGCAACCGCACTCTCGGGTGGTTCCAACCAAAACTTCAATATCGCAGCGAACTCTTTCGCATCGTTCCTGACCGGATCTGCACAGACGGCTGGGATCGGGCGCTTCGCTACGACTCCGAACTTCCGCCAGGTACTCACCAGCGGCTACATTACGGATACGATCAATCTGTGGCGGCGAGTCCACTTGGAACTCGGCGTTCGGTATGACGTCTTCAGCCGTATCTGGACACGCAACAACGGCGGGCTCACCTTCTACAACGCGGCGAACAACACCACCTCAATCTCGGGTGGCGACAGCGACCAGACCCGCTTCGGATTGCAGGAAACGGATTGGAACAATTTCGCTCCGCGGATCGGGATCGTGGTGCAGCCGATCGAGCGCATGGTCATACGGTCTAGCTACGCCATTCAGTATTTCCCCACCCCGTTCGCGCTACTTGGGTTCAATCCTTCGATCATCGGTACGCAGACCGGGATTGCCGGGGGCTTCGGCACCACGCCGTTCCAACTGCCAACGCAATCGGGAACAGGCATCGGTTCCGGGACGGGATCGCAACCCGCCGGCAACATTCCGCTCTACGCGACGGGCAACCAGAGCAATCCGAGAACGCCTTACATTCATACCTACAGCCTCTCGGTGCAGGGTGACGTCGGGTACGGATTCCTTCTGGACGTGGGCTACCAGGGCAACGTTGGACGGCACCTTCCGTTCAGCCGCGTCCTGAGTGCATCGCAACCGGGCACCGGTCTTCAGGGAAATGCGTTCTTCACGCAATTCAACCGGACCGCGCCTGTGATCGAACGGGACTTTGGGGCCAACAGCAACTACAACGCGCTGCAGGTCAATCTGACAAAGCGAATGGCTGCCGGGTTAGGTTTTCAGGCCTCCTACACGTGGTCGCGTGCCATGGACACGGGTTTCGATCTTCTGAACCCCTTCAACCGCGGCGCCAACTACGCCCGTGCGGACTTCGATCGCCGCCATATTCTCGCGATCAGCCATGTCTGGAACCTCCCCTTCGGCAGACAGTATGGCCGCGGTGGTTGGGTGGGTGAACTGATCGGCAACTGGGAGCTGAATGGGATTCTGCGCTGGGCGACGGGTTCCCCGTACTCAGTCACCGCAGATCCTTTGTTCTCCGGTGCTGTCGGCCTCTCCGCGGTTCCTGCGAGTGTCAATCAGGCGATCAACATCGGAGGACAGACCAGCTTCAACCCGAACCTGTTCTCCAGCCCAATCTCGGGCAGTTTCGGAAACCTGGGCCGCAACGCCATCACGGGTCCGGACCTGTTCACGTACAACCTGGGTATTTTCCGCAATTTCGCGTTCAATTCCAATGTGAAGTTCGAGTTGCGCGGAGAAGTGTATAACCTGACTAACTCGACGAACCTGGGCAACCCGATCGCCGTGTTGGGCGCCCCTGGCTTCGGGACGTCGCTGACCAATTTCAACGGTCTCGGCGGCCGAACCTTCCAGGTGGGTGGCCGGTTCCTGTTCTAGGGAGAGCCGCAACCTTCGACGAAGGGCCTCGCCGGGCTACCGCTCGGCGGGGCTTTTCTGTCGTCTAAAGCGTCGCAGGTCTGACGGAGCGAACTCCGCCGCGGACCACAACTCTGTCCAGTTCACCTTGGCCTTTGCAAGACCTTGGCGAGCGTGCCCCGTGGTGTTCAGCAGCAGGTGGTACAACTCATGAGCGATTACCTTCCCGAGAGCCTTGCCCATTGCCAGCGCCCGGTCGCCCGGGGCGTGTGACGTCAGCCGCCTCAGGTGGGCGCAATCGACCTCACCGTAAGGGAGCACCCTGCCGTCTCGAGTCTGTGTCGACGCCAGCCGCTGTGCGCCGGCGTAGGGAGCCAGGTCAGCAGGAGGGGCGTCTCCGCGGGTGCTGCAGTCACCGTCCAAGCGCACGATGAAAACGTGCTCGAAACTGCGGCTTTTGGGCACACGGGTTACCTCGGCCGAAAGTCCGGCCGGTGCCAGCAGGCGTCCGACCTCCCGTTCCGCTTCTCGAAGCACACGCTCCGGCGCATTCCGAGCGTCGCGAAGCAGGATTTCCACTGAGCCTTCCGGGGCCACCGCGTTCGACTGCGCTGCAGCCGCAAACGCAATCGAGATCAGGAATAGGGTTCGGAGTTTCACCACAACTGCTCGTCCGAGATTGTCATAGAGCATACCGCAATGCCGCGTGCGCCGCTGCACAGACTCGCACGCATTGAGATAAACCCGTCACGGGTCCCACCCCTCTACTCTTCGGAGCACTTCCACAAAACCACAGGAGGATCAAATGCCGATTTCAACAACCGAACCGAACGTCCGCACTTCGTCCGGCGGAAAGGTGATCAATACCGAAGGCGATTACCGGCGCGTGCTCACAGCGGACACGCTGGAAGGAACTCGCGTGGTGAATGGTGCGCGGGAGGACCTGGGCAAGGTTCAAGACATCATGATCGATCTCGAGGAGGGACGGGTTGCGTACGTCGTGCTTTCCTTCGGCGGGTTCCTTGGCATGGGCGACAAGCTGTTCGCAGTGCCATGGGACCGCGTCCGGGTGGACCAGGACGAAAAAGAACTCATCTTCGACATCGACCGGGAGACTCTGGAGCGTGCCCCGGGCTTTGATCGTGACAATTGGCCGGACTTCGCCGACCCCACGCTTGGACGCGAAATCTACAACTACTACGGATCCCAACCTTACTGGGACACCGACACGACTACCTTAACGGGAACCGACCCGACCAGCGTCACCGGCGGCACCACGGGCAGCGGTGTCAGTGGCGGGACCGGTAGCCCCATCACCCGTCCCATGCGGTGAACTCTACGACAGAGCGAGGAGACGACGATGAAGATTCAATCCCTGGAAGACCTGTTCAAGGAAGGTCTCAAGGACACCTACGACGCGGAGAAGCGCGCGATCCGGGCTTACCCGAAAATGCTAAAGGCTGTCGACAGCGACGAGCTCCGGCAGTGCCTGGAAGAGCACGCCGAGATCACCAAGCAGCAAGTGGCGAAGCTGGAGGAAATCTTCGGCAAGATCGGGGCCAAGGTGCAGGGCAAGCAATGTGCCGGCATGAAGGGCATCATCGAGGAAGGCGACGAGATGATGCAGGAAGACATGGAGGGTCCGCTCATGGATCTGGCCATCGTCAACGCTGCGCGCCACATGGAGCACTACGAGATGGCAACCTACATGAGCCTGATTGCGAAGGCACAGACCATGGAGGACGAGACCATCGCTGAATCCCTCCAGGAGATTCTGGAGCAGGAAGAAGAGGCCGACCGGAAGCTCAGCGAAGTCGCAGAGCAATTGATCGAGCAAGCCTCGGCTGGTGACGAGGAAGAGGAGTTCGACGAGGAAGAAGAACTCGACGACGAGGACATGGAAGAGGTCGGCGAAGAAGAGGAAGAGCCCGTCGGTGCCGGGTCTGGCCGGAATACCCCCCGCAAGCAGGCTCCGCGGAAAAGATAAGGATGCGGACGGAGGTCATCGACAGCTTCGACCGGCTGTCGAGCCTCCACGACCGCTGGATGGCGTTGTGGCAGGAGGATCCGCTTGCAACGCCGTTCCAGCATCCGGAGTGGCTGCTCACTTGGTGGCGCCACTTCGGTTCGGGAACGCTGTTCACGATCGCAAACTGGCGCGGCGAAAGGCTCGTGGGCCTGACGCCGCTTTTTTTGCACGAATGGCAGGGGCGAAGGCAGGTCACGCTGGTTGGAAATGGCCTGTCGGATCGCCTCGGTGTGATCGCTGTCGCCGAGGCTCGCCGGCAAGTCGTGGCAGCACTGCTCCGCGAACTGCGCAGTTGCCGTACCGAATGGGATCGAACCGAGCTTCGGGATCTGGACGAGGCTTGTCCTTTGGGAAACAAGGCCTGCAGTCCGTGCATGGCAGTGGACCTCCCCGTTCCGCAACTCTCAGCCAATCTGCGCCGCAATCTCGCGCGGTACCGGAGAAGGCTGGAGCAGCAGGGTCCGCTGCAGGTCGAAAGCGTGTCGGCGCGCGAGATCCTGCAGATCGTCGCTTGGCAGAACCGGCGTGCGGACTGTGCCCTCACGGGTGCTGGCGCCTTTCTGGTCGAGGCGTTTGCCGCACTGAAAGCAGCGAACCTCGCGTCAGTTCGAGCGCTGACTCTGAGGGGGCGGGCTATCGCCGTGAACGCTCTGGCATTGGTGAAGGGCCGCGCGTATGGCTGTCTTACTGGTTACGATCCGGGCCACGCGGCAGGAATGCCGGGCCTGATCCTATTGGAGGACAGCATGGCACATGCTGCGGCAACCTGCCGAACCTTTGACTTCCTGCGGGGCGAAGAGAACTACAAGCTGCGCTGGGGTGCGATGCGATATTGGACGCATGCACGCCGGCTGACTAGCGGGGGGATGGCGGAGGAAGAGGGATTCGAACCCCCGAGCGCCTTTCGACGCTAACGGTTTTCAAGACCGCCGGTTTCAACCACTCACCCATTCCTCCACCTCTGATCGTATACGATCGAACGCATGTCTCGCCTTGGTCGACGCGAGTTTCTCGCTGTTGCGGGCCTGGTTTCGGCAACTCCTCGGGCCGTCGCCGCGGAGTCCGAACGGGCAAAGACTCTTCGCGGTATCGCGACTTTCGGGGCGCCTCCCATCCGTCTCCGCGCGG
>CAYNDS010000019.1:18536-20787 GCA_964395885.1 uncultured Solibacteraceae bacterium
CTCGCAATGGAGTTTGAGCCAGGCCTCGCCTTCTTGCGCTACCTCAAGGTCGGTGACACGGAGATCCTGCGGGGCATCTACGCCGCCGTGCGCGATTCGACTTGGCTGACAGTCTTGCCTGCCGTGACCGGCATTGAGCTTACGGAACGCTCCGGTGGTTTTCAGCTCACCTTCGTCGCAGACTGCATCGACGGTCCCATCGCCTTCCGCTGGCGTGGACTGATCGAGGGGTCCGCAGCCGGCTCACTCCGGTTCTCCTTCGATGGAGAAGCCCTCACCACGTTTCGGCGAAATCGCATCGGGTTCTGTGTTCTGCACCCGATGGCGGAATGCGCGGGCCAGCCTTACACGGCAGAGCTTTCTTCAGGCCGAACCGTCATCGGCCAATTCCCGGACCACATCTCCCCGCATCAGCCCGTGATGGACCTCCGTGCGATCACCCATACGGTGCAGCCTGGCTTGCAGGCCGAGGTTCGGTTTGAGGGGGATGTCTTCGAAATGGAAGACCACCGCAACTGGACAGACGGCAACTACAAAACCTATTGCACGCCCCTCGCGAGGCCGTGGCCGGTGGAGATTCGCAAAGGGACCCGCATCCAGCAATCCATCGTCGTCACGCTAAAGGGGACTGTGCCCTCCAGCGTCTCGTTGGAAGGGCGGGAGCTTGTCTTGAAGCCTTCCGGTGCTCCTGCCGTTCCGTTGCCCCGAATCGGTGTCACGTACGCGGTCACCTCGCCGCGGCAGTGGCAGAGGCTTGCGCTCGCACGCCCTTCTCACCTTCGCGTGGATTGTCCGTTGGATAGGGACAATTCGGGACAGTTGGAGGCAGCCGCTCGTTCTGGCCTGCCGCTGGAGATCGCTGCGCTGGTCACCGATGATGCCGAGGCTCAGCTGACACGCCTGGCGGAGCTTCGCGTGCCGAGCGTGGCCCGGTGGCTCGTTCTCCACAAAACCGCGAACATGATCGACGAGAAATGGCTGCGGCTGGCAAGGAAGTTGCTGAAGGGCGCGCCGGTGGGCGGTGGGACCAATGTCTACTTTACCGAGTTGAATCGACAGCGGCCTGCTGCAGGCTCGGTCGACGTCGCGTGCTACTCGATCAATCCGCAGGTACATGCGTTTGACGATCGATCGCTGATGGAGAATCTGGAGCCACAAGCGGCAACGGTTCGGACTGCGAAGTCGTTTCTCGGCACCACACCGGTCGCTGTCACGCCCGTGACGCTGAGACCGCGCTTCAACCCGCAAGCCCCTCCGGAGGAGCGCGGGTCCCTTGCACCGGATCCCCGGCAGTCTGGCCTGTTCGGCGCGGTCTGGACGCTCGGAAGCATCAAGTACTTGGCTGAAGCCGGGGCTGCCAGCGTCACGTATTACGAGACTGCGGGTCCCGGCGGCTGGACCGGTGGGGCTGGGGTGCACCCTCTGTTTCACGTCCTCGCCGATGTGCAAGAGTACACGGGTGCGGAAGTGGTTCCGATGAGCAGCAACTCTCCACTGGAGACTGTCGCGCTGCTGCTGAGGCGCGGAGCGCGATCCCGCCTGCTGGTCGCAAACCTGACGCTGGACCCAAAGGTCGTACGGGTAGAGGGAGTAGCCGCCGACAACTATCGGGTTCTCGACGAGCGGAACTTCCAGCAGGCGACCGATTCCCCGGAGGCCTTTCGGACGGCTCGAGTGTCAGTTCATCGGCCCGTCGGCCCGTTTACCTTGGGGCTTCCCCCGTACTCCGTTACCCGCGTCGATGGGTGAGGCGGAGTGTTGCGATGGCTATCCTTCTGCCTTGCCGACCAGGATCACCGCCAGCATGATGTCCCCTGCCTTGCTTTGCAGCACCCAGTCGTGTTCGCCCATCGCAGCAAAGCCGGGCTTGAAGTCACTTGCTTCCTGCTTCCAGATGCTCAAGACCGCTGGATGCGGAGTACCGCTCGCCTTCCTGCTCCAACCCATCAGCGTGTTGAAGTCGGGCGTTGCCGCAGGATCCCGATCCTCGGCAGCAGGAGTCAGCAGTGCAAAGTCGCGCTGTGGTGCCACCCCCTGATGATCGCCGTTGATCGGAAACATGGAATAGCGAAGGGTGTAGACTCCCGCATTGATCGTCTGTCCGCGCCGGTCTGACGCCTTCTTCGGGAAGTGAATGGCGCCCAGCAATGCTCCGTGCACGATCGCAGCGGTCGAGTTCTCCTCTGGGGCCCCCGAGGCCTTCGGCGATGTGCTCACCATCCAGGTGCCTTCGCAATTTTTTTACGAATGG
>CAYNDS010000019.1:20797-29351 GCA_964395885.1 uncultured Solibacteraceae bacterium
CCATCCAGACCTCGCACAATACACTTCCGTCGGCGTTCAGAATCTTCGCGCCGGTTGGGGTCAGCTTGCTGGCAACTGCCGCGTCCAACGCTGCCGGGGGTGCGCCTGCAGCCTCCATCTTGAATTGAGCGAGGGAGGCGAAGGAACAGAGAAGGAGCGTGACGAGGATTCGCATGACCGTACCTAGATTATCGATGCCAGCGCACCGTCGAGGGTTGCATCGTTCCATTCCGTTGGGGTGGGTTGACGGTGCAGGCTCCACCGCTCCACGTGAGTCAGGCTCTCGCCCGGCGCCAGCTTTTCCAGTGGCCCGAGTGTTTCCAACTCGAGAAACTCAGCGTTCGTAAAGATCTCAAAGCTGGAACCGAAGTCCGGGTAGAGACGCCGCACGTCCGCCTGGTAGCGCTTCAGGAAGACGTCACCGTTCAGAAAATAGGCGCCCCAGGTGTCGGCGTTCAGGTGCCCGAACTTCTGAGGTGTCGCATCGGAGGGGTCCTGCCGCAGCACGAGGTATTTTCGGGTCAGCGTCAGTCGCGGGTCGGTGAAGTCACTGAATGCCCACATCACCAGTGGGTTGGTCGGCAGCAGCACCTCAGGATGAGTGCCGCGCGGCGGAAAGCCGGTAACGCCAACGCCGCCTTGTGCCATGACGCTTGCCACCCAAGCCGCGATCTCGATCGACCATGCGCCCAGGTTGCGGATGCGGTGGGTAACCGTAATGCTTGTGCCGGTGGCGGCCATTTCCACCTGGATCGACTTGGCCAGTCCGGTGGCTTTTTCCGGCGGGGGCGTGGCGATTAAGCCATTCTCGAGAGGTTGAATGAAGACAGGCTCGTTGTCCGGAGCATACGTCGCAGGCACAGTTTCCGGCGCCACCCACAGCCGATGACCGCCCATGATGTGCCAGTCGCCAAGGGCATAGCGGGCCGTCAACCCCTTCCCGTCGGACCATTCACGAAAGAGGTTCTGCCCGCCCACGAAACCGTAACGGACAATTCGGGGTCCGGCACTGGCGCTGACCACCAGTTCGACCTCTCCATTGGAGACGCGGAAGGCTTCCTCGAAGCCGGAATATGAAATCGGTTCGATCTGCATCGCTCGCCCGGATTATGTCATCCCTTGCGAGCTAGAATCGCGTCCACCGGTTTGCCGGTGCGCCGTGCTTCAACGGTGGCGAAGCCTGCCCGCCGGAGCAACGCATCGTATTCCGGCAGGGAACGCTCCCGGCCTTCCGTCGCTACCAGCATATTCAGGCTCTGCATATGGGCGCGAACCGGTCCGCGCTGGTCATCGTCGAGCAGAATTTCCGCGATCAGCAAACCGCCCCCTGGCGGAAGCGCCTGAACAATCTTGCGCAGAAGACGATCAATCTTGTCCTCCGACCAGTCATGCAGAATGCGCCCTAGGGAGTACAGGTCCGCTGGCGGTAAAGGATCGGCAAAGAAGTCTGCTTCCACGAAGGCGACACCCTTCGCCACGGTCTTTGCAAACGCCACAACTCGGGGAAGGTCTAGCACGGTGGCCGAAAGTTGGGGCCAGCGTTCGAGCGCCGCCATCGCCAGATGCCCTGTTGCCCCGCCAAGGTCCATTAAGTGTCGGAATCCGCCGAGATCGAAAGCATTGACTACCGCTGGCGACGAGATACGACCAAAGCCGTGCATCCCCATTAGGAACTCCCGCATCCGCGCTGGATCACTGTAGTAGTTCGCGAACAGGTCGTCGCGTCCCGCCCACCGATGTGTGTTGTCTCGCACTGCGCCTTCCAGGTCCGCCCACAACTGCCAGAGAACGTGGTTCGAGTAGTCGATGTAGCCCGTCAGGGTGTCCGGCGAATCGCGCCGCAAGTAGCGGTCTGCCTCCGGAGTGTTCGTGTAACGCTCACCGTCACGCGTCAGCAGACCCAACGCCACACACGCATCAGCTAGTCGACGTTCCGCCTCGGCCTGCGGCTGGCGCTCAAACAGCCCCAGTTCCAGTGCAGCGAACATCGTCTTTGAGCGGCGAAACGCTTCGATATAGTCCAGCACCAAATCAGGCAAAGTGGTCGTATCCTTTCGGGGCAACAGGCTGGCCATTCAGTGTGACACCGCTTCCTGCGGTGATTCGCCCGATCCGTCGATGCGGCAGCTCCTGCTTCGACGTGAATAGAAGCTCATAATCTTCACCGCGGTGGAGTGCGTCATTCAGCGTTGCTCCGGATGCGATGGGAACACGGCTTAACTCTGCGCCGACGCCGGAAGCTTCGCACAGGCGCGTCAAGTCAAGGGAGAGCCCGTCGCTGATGTCCATGCAGGAACTCGCGGTGCCGCGAAGGCTGAGTCCCAAGGCAAGTCGAGGACGGATCCGGCGCTTGGGTCGGCCCAGTGCTCCACTGACGTAGATGTGATCGCCGGGGCGTGCGCCGGTGCGTCGAAGAGCCTTGCCCTTTGGCGCGTATCCGATGGCAGTGATGTCGCAGTACATCCGGTCGGAATGCGCGAGATCTCCGCCCGCCAACTCCACACGATGTCCGGTCACGCCGGCGAAGAAGCGATCGAGCCAAGCGGACGTCACCCAGTTCGGAAGAGCGACGGAAAGGAATAGATATCGCGGCTCTCCGCCCATGGCCGCAATGTCGCTCAAGCCGCGGGCAGCGGCATTCCAGCCGATGTCCCCCGCCGGGTGGGACTGCAGAAAATGAACGTCCTGAATGAACTGGTCCGTCGTGACCAGCAGGTCTTCCTTGCCATTCGGCAGAATGGCGCAGTCGTCGCCAATGCGAGGCGCCAACCGCGTCAGCCGCCGGACGATTTCGCGTTCGGTGAGCAAACGCTATTGTCGCCGGTAGACGAGAGTGTTGACGAACGGTGAGCCGTCCGCCTTCTTGCCCTTTGCCACAATCGTCATGGTCTTCCCGTCGGCGCTAATGATTCGCCGCGCCTCGACTGTGACTGTGCCTGCCTTGCGGAACGTCTGCTCGACAGTGGAACGATCCAATCGTCGCAAGGTGACCGAATCATAGCTGGCGGACCCCTTCACGGTGCCTGGCTTGCCGTCGTAGCCGGCAACGAACTCAACGTGAAATGGCTTCCCGGTGGCATCGATGCCGTCATGCAGAAACCGAACCCGATCGCCCATCGGCTGCCAGATGCGGCGGGATTCCATGGGTGCGGGTGCCGACTGATACTGAGACTCGCCCGGAACAAAGGTCCAGGTGCCGATCGCCGCGTCGTCCACGCGGAGTGCAAGCAGAACGAGGGCAACCAACACGCCTCTAGGGTAAGCGAATGGAAGGCGGATGTGGTATTCTCAGCGCTGAAGACGCAAGGAGCCATCCGTAGCGATGGTTCGACGCAAGGTCCAGCGGGAGTAATTCAGTGGTAGAATGCCAGCTTCCCAAGCTGGACGTCGTGGGTTCGAGTCCCATCTCCCGCTCCAAAATCAATAACTTGCGGACGACGCCAAATCGTACCCTCCACAGCACTCCGTTAAGGATCAGTCCGCCTTCGAATCGTCCTCCGAGGGCTTGAGCACAGCGCGTTCCAGTTGTTCGACGGCAACAGCGAGATCCTCCATGGAAGACTTCGTGTAGACGTCGAGAGCAACGCCGATGCCGTGGCCCCGTTGATCGGCAGCGATCTTCGGGTCGACCTTGGCCTGATGCCCAAGGCTGGCGTGCGTACGGCGCATGACTTGAAAGTTGACCCAGCCCAACCCTATAGGCCGCAGCTTCGCCTTGAAGTGGTCCTCCAGGAGCGAAGACCGCCAGAGAGGTTGTCCAGTTTCGCCGGCGAACACGAAAGCACGCGGATCAGGGTCGACCGCCATTTCCATCCAATCCCAAAGCATCTTCGCCGTAGCCGGGGGAACTGCAATCTTGCGCGTGAACCCGCTCTTCGGGCTGGCGAGTTGGCCCCGGTAGACACGCTGCCGGATCTCGATCACGGTGCCGTTGGCGGTCACATCCCGGCGCTCTACCGCCAGGAGTTCGCCTGGTCGGGCACCGGCAAGAACCGCCAACTGCAGGATGAGCCGTTCGCGCAGGTTCAGAACGCCCAGCGCTTTCTCAACGTCCGCGACAGACATGACTGCCGCCTCCTTTTTCTTGCTGGAAGGTGGCGTGTAGACCGCGGCAACCGGATTCACCGTCACGAGCTTCTCGGCGATGGCCAACTCGAACATCGCGGACAGATCCCAGCGGAGATGGTCCACCATGCTGAACGAAAGCCCGGCCGCGGTCTTGGCTTGAAGGTAGTCCTGCACCTCTTTGAGACTGATCTCGTCGAGCGGGCGCAGGCCGAGATCACACATGAGGTGCCGCCGAATCCGGTTTTCTGTTGTCATCGCAGTCGATTCCTTCCACTTGCCCTTGCAGAAGGGCAGGTAGTTCGACTCGATGAACTCGCGGACCGTCGGTGCCCGGTATCCCGACTCCCGAATTGAGTTGCCGTTGACCTTGCGAATGAACTCTTGCCGTTTCTCATCGGCCTCTCCCTTAGTCAGTTCTGAGCCTAGTCCAAGCGTGTGATAGCGGCGGTTTCCCCTCTCGTCGTAGTAGAGGACCACCCATACTCGCCTCCTTCCGTGCTTGCGGAGTTGCAAGCTGCCTTTCTGAATTCTCCTGCGCTTCATCGAATGTCGCCTTTCCGCGCAGGTGTCGATCCCAGGTGGTCGAATCCTATCACTTGGTTTCCGCCTCCGCCGCGAACGCGCCCTCTTGTTGCGAGATCCATCGATCAATCGCAGTACGCCGGATCAGTGCCCGCCGACCGGCGCGTACATGTGGAATCGCCGGAATGCCAGGGATTTTGCCGGCGAGGATGTGCGAGAGGTGCGACCGCGAGACGCCGAGGTAATCGGCGGCAGCACGGATGTCGAGGATCTCCCGAAAAACGGTGCTGGGCTCTCTCTGTTGCATTCGTGTTAACTCCCGGTACGTTCGGTCACCGCATCTATGCGCCAAACGCCGTCTGGCAACACTGATGGCGTGGCGTCCATGAGAGCGTTTTACGGCAGTTCCATTGCGCCGCCAAGCCAGTTTCGACGCTGCAGCGGAGGCTGGCTTCGAGGATCAGCAGAGCCGGTGCAACCAGGATCGGGCCGCAAGCATCAGAACAATCAACCTAGGAGTGCGTCCCAGTGCTGCACCTTTGCACCCGCACGAACCAGGCGGCAGTTTCGGGGCGCCCGGCTCCGCCGAAGGTTGATCACCGCCCGACCCGCTGGCGAATACTCTTTTCCCAACGAAACTCGCCCATACTCTCTGCATTACTCCCTTTGCACTTGGGCTATTGCTCGCTTAGCATATGGGGCAACTCGTTTGAGTTTGCTTTTCCCGCGCATTGGACACGAACCATGTAAACGAACCACCGGGCGGTATCTATGCCGAAGGCAGTCGAAAACTCCCAGCCACCCTCCTCCCCCGGGTTCACTGGGGCGGCGGCATCTTGTTCGGCAACGTCGAACGAATTACTCGTTCGGCAAAACAGAGTGGAGCTTGGCGAGGCTACTCGGTGCAATGGCGCCGGCGCCGCTACGCAAACGCACGAGGTCGGTGCCGGTGTGGGCGGGACATCCCAGAGTACTTTGCGGTCGCTGGACCGTCCTCTGCACTCAGGTCAGCCATGCGGTGAATGCCGCGCCGATCGAAAGCGACGGAGTTGGTCCTCAGTGGCGGAGCAACTACTGCTGCAGCAGACAAACCGGCCACTAGAGGCGATTGCAAAACGCCTGGACCGCTCGCCGAGCTCGATTCTGGCCAAGCTGCGACGGCTCGGTCACTCGGCCGATTTCTTCGGAGGATTCAAGACGAAGGATCTCGTGCACCACCTGCAGGTTCCGCCGTCCACTATTCGTCGCTGGCAGCGCCGCGGCTGGTTGCGACGGCGAAAGGGCCGCATCACCGAAGCCTCACTTCGCGAGTTATGTCAGAACCACCCGGACGAGATCCCGTTTTTGCTGTTACCGGCAGAAAAACGATTCTGGTTGCAAATGGTTATGGGATATCCCAGGCCTTGCCGGCCGATGGGTGAAGTCAGCTAGGAGCGCACGATGTACTCGTCCGCGGCCTGGAGCCAATACTCGAAGCTTGGAATCAATTCGTTTGGGGACAATCGCCAGGTCCGGCTGCAGTACTCGAAATACGCAACGACGCGTTCGTAGCGAAGGTGGTGGCGCGCTTGGTCAATAGTCGCCTCGGCCTTCGGATCTGAGGCAAGCAGGGAGTTGAGGATGGCCTGTCGGAGTCGGTTCAATGCGGGCTGGTCACCACGGCGAGGCAACACATTCGGGAGAGGCAGTTGAGGGCATCTCGTCCGCAGCGCGCTCTCCAGATCCGGATACCGTCCGCCTCGTTCCACGATCAGCGATACCCAAAGAGCGAAAGCCTCGGTCTGAATCACTTTCTGCAGCACCGCCACTTCAGGAATGCCAGATCCCTTCGTCGCCTCTGATTTCCACTGCTCAAAAGGGCACGGTGTACCACAGAACTCGCTCGTCCGGCCCGAGCCTTGTTCCCAGTGTCGCCAGTAGAGCTCTGACTTAGGGTCGCGGCCCGCGTAGTAGTGAGCGGCTTCCATCCACCCTCCGGCTTGTGCGGCGGAGATTCGATGGAAGTTCGCCCATTCCAAGATGTCCGTCCAAAGATCATCCGTCGGGGCGTCGCTGCTTCGTGATGGGAGAAAACCAGGGCAGCATTTGTCAAGCTCCCTCGTCACCAGAGCAGGAACGGGCGTATCGGGAGCAACCGAAGCGCGCACCCAAAGTGCAAGCGCGAGGTATTCAACAATCTGCTGCGCCGCTGCGGCAACCTCGTGCCACGGAGCCCGCAGGGACTGCTCCTGCATACGCAGCCGAATCGCAGCGGTGGAATCGATCATTCTCAACTCAGGACGCGGAGTCGTTCCACTCATTTCCATCCGTTCTACCCAGGTCACCTTGATTCATTGAAGTTGCCCGTTCATGGATGGCAACCGACTCGCGGCGCGCAGAGGTGCTCGGGCGAGAGGCTTCAGCTTAAGCTGCCCCTCCGGTCTATGAAAGCACATTCTTGGCCGTGATGGCTACCTGATCATCTACCGTGGATAATTTTTGACCAGCATCTCTGTGCTCCTGTCGGCTGCTCTGGAGCGGGCCACCGAATCCCGTAAAGCGCCAGCCATCAATCGTTTTCGTGCTGCCGTCGCAGGGAGTTGACGCGGCAAACTATCACGCGATAATTCCGGTTTTGCCGATTGTTCAATTGGCCAGCGATCTTTAGCATGCCAGTCAAGTCCCGCACCGGGCAGCGGGCAGATGGCATGAACAACTGGACAACGACTCAATCTCGCAAGGCCGTGGAATGGGCGCTCAACAGGGAGGGCATGGGGAAGTCGCTCAATGAGGTAGCTTCAGAACTTGAACGCACCCCAGAGGCGTTGAAGGAGTTCCTTCGGCGCGTGCTTCCCCGGGAGCAATGGCCATGGCAGCGTAAGCCCCGGTGGGACCGGTGCGAGTCCGCGAAGATCGAGCAGGGTCTCAACCCAAACCGGCGGAGCAAAGCCGCGATCCGAAAGCGCAACCAGCGGGTGCGGAAGGCTGAACTCGAAAACGAGCATGAGCCGTTGACGGTCACGCAGGTTGCGCAAGACATAGGGCGGTCGCGAACCACCGTACACCGAATGGTGAAAGATGGCCTGCTCCGCAGATTCAAGCGAGGTATCGCCGAATCGTCGTTTGAAGCTCTGCTGCGAGAGCACCCGGAACGAATTCCTTACGAGAGGCTGCCGCGAACGAAGAAAGAGTGGCTCGTGCTGAATGGGTTTCGGGATGAAACGATTTCGGTGCGAGTGCCGAGTGTCAGAGGCCTGTTGGAGTGAAAGGCGGGTTCCATTCCAGGATCGGGTCGCTCCCCCCAATCGGCGGGAGTGCGGGGCAGATCGGGAGGAAGACCGGACGCTCCTTGCTCAGTTTCCGTGTAGCGTCATCCGGCCGGGACCGCTCTACACAAGCCGACAAGTCATTCTCCATCGTCTCAACTCACTCTGGCAGCGGTAGTTTGCGCCGAGTTGCCACCGACAGCATAGAGTGTTTGTGCCTATATGAGGATCCGGGCTATGGAACGCCGGCTCGTTTTTGACAGCGACTCAGAGTGTGCACGGTCACCTAACTCGATCAAAGGGAGTCCTCGCCCCTTGCGTCCGCCTATGGCTGGCCGACGTGCAGAACGATTTTGCCTTTGGCGTGGCGGGACTGCACCAGTGTGTGCGCCCGTGCCGCCTCCGACAATGGCACTTCTACGGCCACGATGGGCCGCACGCGGCCTTCGTCCACGAGGTTCGCGATCTGCTCCAATGTCGATCCGCTAGGTTCGGTAAAGATGAATGCGGCTCTGACGCCCGCCGCATCGGCCCGTCCCGGCGGCGGAGGCGTCGCCGTCGCCACAAGCATTCCACCCGACTTCAGCACCCGCCATGATGCTTCCTGCGTCGGTCCGCCGATCGTATCGACGACTAGATCGACGCCTTGCACGCCGTCCAGATAACCCGGCATCTTGTAGTCCAATACATCGTCGGCGCCAAGCGACTGCTCTAGAGCA
>CAYNDS010000020.1:0-8862 GCA_964395885.1 uncultured Solibacteraceae bacterium
ACGCGCTGTCGCTGGCACTGGCGCTGTACGGCGAGCTGGCGGCGGCGGGGCGGCACCTGGCGCGGGCCATTGAACTGGACCCCTCGAATCGCGTGGCGGCGCGGAACGATCCCGACTTCGCACCGCTTTTGAATGAGCCGGCCTTTGCGGCGGCAATGGCAAAGACGGCCTGAGTGTCCGGCGGAAGAGCCGGCAGACGGCGCGATTGATGGAATCCCCCCTGCGGATTGTCGCCATCGGCGGCGGTACGGGCCTGTCCGCGCTGCTGCGAGGCTTAAAGCGGTATTCCGCGCTGCGGATTGCCGAGGACGGCGCGCCGCGCGTGGACATCACGGCGGTGGTGACGGTGACGGATGACGGCGGCAGTTCCGGGCGGTTGCGGCGCGAGTTCGACATCCTGCCGCCGGGCGACATCCGCAACTGCATGGTGGCGCTGTCGGAGGACGATGCCCTGCTGTCGAACCTGTTCCAATACCGCTTCGATAGCGGGCGAGGCTTGAAGGGGCACAGCTTCGGCAACCTGTTCCTGACGGCGCTGACGCACGTGAGCGGGGACTTTGTTCAGGCGATCCGGGTGTCGTCGGAAGTGCTGGCGATCCACGGGCGGATCTTCCCTTCGACCTCGGCGAATGTGCAGTTGGAGGCCGAGTTCCGCGGCGGACGCCGCGTGGTGGGTGAATCGCGGATCACGCGGACGCGGGAGCGGATTCACCGGCTTCGGCTGCTGCCGGCGCGCTGCCGTCCGCTGCCGGACACGCTGGCGGCGATTGCGGAGGCGGACCTGATCACGCTGGGCCCGGGGTCTCTCTACACGAGCGTGATTCCGAATCTGCTGGTGCAGGGCGTGGCGAAGGCCATCCGGGAATCGCGCGCGACGAAGGTCTATTTCTCGAACCTGATGTGGCAGCCGTGGGAGACGATGCAGTACACGGCGGCCGATCACCTGGAGGCGATCGAGTCCCATGCCAAGTGCCCGCTGCTGGACGCGATTGTCGTCAACACGCGGCCGATTGGCGCGGAGCGGAGACGGCGCTACGCGGCGGAGAAGGTCTATCCGGTGGAAGTCGACCGGCTGCGTCTGGACAAGCGCGGAGTGGAGATCATCGGGCGCAATCTGCTGGCCGATACGGAGAAGGTACGCCATGATTCGGCGCGCGCGGCCGAGATCGCCATTGAGCTGGCACAGCGGGCGCGGGCGCGGCGCATGAGCTTCCAAGCGGCGGGCTAGGCGCAAGCGAGGGCAGTGCTAGACTGCTCGCCGAATGCCTCGATTCATCAATCTTCGAGAGAAGGCGGCGGCGTGCGCGAGCGAGCCTGTCGTGCGTCGCGTGCCAACGGTGCAATGGCGGCGTGGTACGGCGCCGAACGTCACGGTCCGCTATCAGCCGCTGGCGGGCGACAAGCTCACCTATCTGGTGCTGGGGCCAACCGCGGAGGGGCGCCCGGAACAGTACAAGCTGATCATCGGCGTGAGGATCACCAACCACGAGAGCCAGCCGATTCATCTGAATGCCGTGCGGGTTTCGTTTCCGGGAACGGCGCTGGCTCCGACTGAGATGCAGCACGTGCCAACGCGCGTCGAGCCGATTGAGCCGGGCAAAAGCGGCTGGTGGTCCAACAGCGTGGTCAACGTCTCGAAAACGGAACAGGTCGACAACGCGATTTACCGGGACATGCCGGCGCCGCCGCGCGTGCGGGTGGAGTTGGGCTTTGCGGGCTACGACGGACGAATCGGGCAAACGCTGGAGTTGGCGCCGCACGTGTCGAGCGTGGCCGGCGGGGCCTATCTGTTTCCATTCCGCGCCGCGGACCTGCCGTTGGGCGCCTACTACACGACGCAGGCGCGCCATTGGGCACCGGGCGGTGCGCGAGGCAGCCAGATCTACGCACACGACATCGAGGTGCGGCGCTTTGACGGCGACGATCTGACGAATCTCGAAGAGGACGGCAAGGACACGCGCAACGACGACTATCTCGTGTTCGGAATTCCGGTGCGGGCGATGGCAGACGGCGTGGTGAAGGAGGTGCATACCGGGATGGAGGAGAACACGCCACCCGGCTTCCCGGAGCCCACGCCGAAGCCGGTGAGCGGCAACCACGTCGTTGTGACGCACGGCACGGACGAGATCGTTTATGCGCACTTCCAGGACGGCTCCATTCCGGCCGAGGTGGTCCAGGGCGCGAATGTGACGGCGGGCCAGGTGCTGGGAATTTGCGGGAACACGGGCAATTCGTCCTGGCCGCATCTGCACATTCAATGCGCGGAATCGGGGCTGGGGCTGCAGCCATTGCCGCTGCGGGAGTGCTGGGTTCTGGACCCGGCGGAGTTGGACGACGATCGGGACGGGCCGTGGGTGCGGCTGGAGCGACAGGGGGTGCCGGACCAGCTTGTCCTGATCTGGCCGGCGACGACGCGTCCGGGATTCTATCCGCCGGGATGGGGCGAGGTGTTCCAGGTGGCGGTGAGCGAGAAGGACTTTGAGCGCTGGTTTCATCGCGCGTGGAAGGCCAACTACCGGCTGGAGTGGCTGGATGGCTATGAAGTGTCGGGCAAGACGTTCTTCAATGCGCTCTATCGCTGGAACGGAGACTTCCGGGATTGGCGGGCTGAGGCGCATTTGACCTCGCAGGGCTATCAGAAGGTCTTTGATGAGATGACGGGGAAGGGCTTCCGGCTGACCCACCTGACGTCGTATCGCAACGATGGACAGGTGAACTACGGGTGCGTGTTTGAGAAGAGGTCCGGCCCGGCCTGGGTGGCGTATCACGGGCTGACCTATGACGAGCACAAGGCGCGGCTGGACGAACTGGAGCGTGACGGTTTCCGGCCGGTGAACGTTTCCGTGGTGTCGATCGACGGGAAGCTTTCCTATGCGGGCCTTTATGACAAGCGCTCCGGTGGGGCGTGGCGGCTGCGTTCGCGCCTGACCCGGGAGGAATACCAGAAAGAGTGGACGGAGCAGGACAAGGTGGGTAGGAAGGTGAGCTATTTGTCGGCCTACCAGCATGGCGGCAGCGTGCAGTTGTGCGCGATCTTCGAGGAGCAGGAGGCGAAGGTATCCGGCCGCCACGATCTGAGTGCAGCCGAGATGCGACAACAGATTCGAAGCCGTCTTGCGCAGGGGAGGCGGACGCGCTGTCTGGCGGGCTACTCGCTGGGACCCGGAGGTCATCAGTTTGCGGCCATCTGGCATTGAACGTGCCGCTATGCGGCGGATACCGTGCTAGACGTGGAGTGTGGCCAAACCCGTTCTGCTAACCGTCGATGACGATGAGCAGGTGTTGCGCTCGATTGAGCGCGACCTCCGCAAGCAGTACTCGAAAGACTATCGGATTGTGCGTGCCGGCTCCGGCCAGGAGGGGCTGGAGGCGTTGCGGCAGTTGAAGGTTCGCAATGAAGCCGTGGCGCTGCTGCTGGCCGACCAAAGGATGCCGGATCTGGACGGCGTCGGTTTCCTGGAGCAGGCGCAGGAGCTCTATCCCGACGCACGGCGCGCACTGTTGACGGCGTATGCGGATTCGCAGGCGGCCATTGATGCGATCAACCGCGCGCACATTGATCATTACCTGCTGAAGCCGTGGGATCCACCGGACCAGCATCTGTACCCGGTGCTGGATGATCTGCTGGCGGACTGGCGGTCCGGGTGGCGGCCGGCGTTTGAGGGGATTCGCGTGATCGGGCACCGCTGGTCTCCGGAAACGCATGCGGTGAAGGACTTCCTGGGGCGGCACCAGATTCCGTTTGCGTGGGTGGACGTCGAGTCGCCAAACGCCGAAGCGCAGCGGCTGGTGGAAGCGCTGGGTCCCGATGCGAAGCTTCCGGTGGTGCTGCTGCCGGACCATACGCGCATTGAGCAGGCCACTCCGGAGCAGGTGGCAGGCAAATTGCGGATGGCCACGCAGGCAAAGGCGGAGCTGTATGACCTGGTAGTGGTGGGCGCGGGTCCGGCCGGGCTGGCGGCGGCGGTTTACGGATCGTCGGAGGGGCTGCGGACGCTGCTGCTGGACCGGGAGGCGCCGGGCGGGCAGGCGGGGATGAGTTCGCGAATCGAGAACTATTTGGGATTTCCGGCGGGCCTGACGGGCGGCGACCTGGCACGCCGCGCCGTGCAACAGGCGACGCGGCTGGGGGCCGAGATCGTGGCGCCGCAGGAGGCGGTGAAGCTGGAGGCGCGCGATCCGTACCGCATTCTGACGCTGCGCGACGGCTCTCAGGTGACGGCGTACTCGGTGGTGCTTTCGACGGGTCTGGCCTGGCGCAAGCTGGAGGTGCCGGGCGTGGCACGGCTGACCGGTGCGGGGATCTATTACGGCGCGGCGATGACCGAGGCGCTGGCCT
Organism: uncultured Solibacteraceae bacterium; assembly: GCA_964395885.1. GTDB lineage: Bacteria > Acidobacteriota > Terriglobia > Bryobacterales > Bryobacteraceae > JAPKYZ01. Next base: position 4,340 of record CAYNDS010000020.1, read on the forward strand.
GCGCCAACGAGCAGGTGTTTGTGGTGGGCGGCGCGAATTCCGCGGGCCAGGGTGCAATGTACTTCGCGCGGTATGCGGCGAAGGTGACGATGCTGGTGCGCGGCGAGGGGCTGGCGGCAACGATGTCGCAGTACCTGATTGATCAGATCGCCGCGACGCCGAACATTCAGGTGGAACCGCATTCCGAGGTGGTGGAAGCGCTGGGCGAGAGCAACCTCAGCGGCTTGCGCATCGCAAACCGGAAGACGGGTGAGGTTCGAGAGGAGCCCGCGAGCGCACTGTTTATCTTTATCGGCGCGGTGCCGTGCACGACGTGGCTGGACGGGACGCTGGAAATGGATGAACGCGGCTTTCTGCTGGCGGGGCCGGACCTGCTGCAGGACGGCAAGCGTCCGAAGACGTGGCCGCTTGACCGCGACCCGATGCTGCTGGAGACCAGCATGCCCGGGGTCTTCGTGGCGGGCGATACGCGCGCCGGTTCCGTGAAGCGTGTGGCGTCATCGGTGGGCGAAGGCTCCATCGCGATCTCGTCGGTGCATCAGCATCTGCAGGCGGTACGGTAACCGGCATGACGGCGCTGCACGATCCGCGTTCCCAGAAGCTGTTCCCTGCCCTGCCGGAAGCGACGCTGGAAGAGCTGGCGGCAAACGGCGAGGTGCTGGATCTGCCCGACGGGGCCGAGTTGTTCCGCGAGGGCCAGCGTGACTACCCGTTCTACGCAGTGCTGGAAGGCGAAGTGCAGGTCGTCAAGCGCTTCGGGCAGGAGACGCGGCTGCTGGCGAACCACTCGCGCGGGCACTTCGCGGGCGAGATATCGATGCTGACGGGCGCCGAGGCGATTGCGACGGGATTGGCGCATGGACCGGTGCGGGTGGTGCGCATGAGCAGCGAGCGGTTTCGCGAGTTTGCGGCCAGCGACTGCCCGTCGGCAAAGATGGTGCTGCAGGCGATGGCGGGGCGGACGAAGGACGTCGAGGCGCAGACGCGGCAGCAGGACAAGCTGGCGGCGCTCGGAAAGCTTTCGGCCGGGCTGGCGCATGAGTTGAACAATCCGGCATCGGCGGCACGCCGCAACGCGCAGCAATTGGGCGAGGCGTTTGCGCGGCTGGAAGAGCGCGCCCTGGCGCACGACACTCGATTTCCCCCGGAAGCGCGGGCGGTGGTGTCGCGGCTGGCAAGTGAAGCCGCGTTTCCGCCGCTCGATTCCCTGGAACGCAGCGACCGGGAGGAGACGCTGGCGGAGTGGCTGGAGGAGTTTGCGGCGGACCAGGCTTGGGATCTTGCGCCGGCGTTGACCGCGGCGGGTTACACGGTCGAAGGTCTGCGGGATCTGTCAGGCGAGCCGTGGGCGGCGGCGGCGGCGGAATGGCTGGCCGCCTCGGCGGAGGCCCGGCAACTGGCGCGGGATCTGGAGGAGTCGACGCGGCGCATTTCGGAGCTGGTGGCCGCGATGAAGGACTACACGTACATGGATCGCTCCGACTTCCAGGACACGCGCGTGCAGCAGGGGCTGGAGAGTACGCTGCGCGTGTTTGCGTCGCGGTTTCGGGAAGCACGGATCGAGGTCACGCGACAGTTCGCTCCTGACCTGCCGGCGATTTGCGCCCACCCGGGCGAGTTGAATCAGGTCTGGACCAATCTCATCGACAACGCGGTAGACGCAATGGAAGGCGGCGGGCGCCTGACGGTGTCGACAAGACCGGGCGAAGGCAAGGGAGTGGTCGTCGAGATCTCCGATACCGGCGCCGGGATCCCCGCCGATGTGCAGGAGCGGATCTTCGACCCGTTCTTCACCACCAAGCCGGTGGGCGAGGGGACGGGGCTGGGCCTGGACATTGTTTATCGCATCGTCAGCACGCGGCATGGCGGGACGATTCGCGTCGATTCCCAACCGGGGCGGACAACGTTTACGGTGACGCTGCCGCCGAATCCGCCAAAGGAGAATTCCGAATGAGGCAGGTCTGCCGTCACGCATCCGATCCGGGGAAGGCAGAACCCCGGACGCAGGGTTGTGAAGAGTGCCTTCGGACCGGGGGGCGGTGGGTGCATCTGCGTCTCTGTCTTGCCTGCGGCCATGTGGGCTGCTGCGACTCCTCGCCGAACCGGCACGCGACGGCACATCACCACGCAACCGGGCACGCGGTGGTGCAGTCGTTTGAGCCGGGCGAAAGCTGGAAGTGGTGTTACGAGGATCAGGTCGGCTGGGAGTAGCCGGCTACTGGACGATGGCGGTGGATTCGCCCTTGGGTTCCAGGCGGATTTCACCGAAGGCGGCTTCGTACTGCGCCACGTTCTGCGCCAGCAAATTGGATAAGGCCTTGGCTTGCTGCGGGCTGAGATAGACGCCCTGGAAGGTTTTCAGATCGACGGCGTCGGGAGCGGTTTGCACGGCGGTGCCGAACATGAGGAAGAAGTCCCAGAGGCTGACGCGAATCTGCACGCTGTTGGCGTAGCCCTCGCGGTAGTCGTCGGTCTGGCTGGTCTGGACGCGCGGCTGGCCGGGGATGGGATGCATGGGGTGAGGAGAAGAAATGGCGGGGACGACGGGGCTCGAACCCGCGACCTCCGACGTGACAGGCCGGCGTTCTAACCAGCTGAACTACGTCCCCGACAGGCGTACTTGAACAGAATAGCATAAACACGTTTCGGGTCGGCAACTGTCTGCGTCGCCGACCCGAAGGCGTTCGACCGGGGGTTAGGGCTGCGTGGTGTGCAGGCTCTTCGGCAGGTCCAACACCGGATTGGCGGGGAAGAAGTGGAAGGGCCGGATGTGGAAGTGGTGCCACATCACCGGCATCACCGGCCAGTCTTCGGCACGGGGGATGTGGTGGAAGCCGAGCGTGTACCAGCCGACGATGTCGGTGTCGGCGATGGGGCGATTGGCGCGGGTCCAAACCGCGAGGCCGTCTTCGCCATCGGAACTGGTGGGGTAGACGCCGGAGGCATAGCGTTCCTCACGGCGGTAGGGCGTCACCCAGAACTGGTGAGCGGAGAACGCGCCCAGCTTCTGGACAGGGTCGTCGGCGGACATGAGCGATTTCGCGGTGGCGCCCGGCATCACCTCGTAGCCGGTGGGGTACTGCATGGGTCCTTTCTTTGTGGAGTTCATGAACATCCACATCGCGGGCGATTCCAGGCGGATATCCATCTTGGCGTCGCCCTCGGTCTTGGCGATGGACGGCTGCACGACCCAGATCGACTTGCGCATCGGATCGTTCTCAATGCGCTTCGGCACCATGCGATGGACCATGAAGCTGTTCTGCGGACCGTCGACATCCAGATCCAGACGGTAGGAGAAGTAGTGGTCATGGTTCACGCCGACAGTACCTTCCGCAACGTGCTGCCCGGTTTCAGTCGCGACGTGATCATGGGCGGACGCGGTCTTTTGGGCCACCGCCTTGGTCTCGATGATGCCGGTGGCGCCGACGGCGACTTCGATGGTTCCATCCGGGTCGAAGCGCCAGTCCATGATGTAGTCGTAATTGCCGATCACGGCAGCCGAGCGCAGGACGAGCTGGCGGTTGGGACGGCCTTGAATCTCGCCGTTCTCGCCATGGCGCCAGGCGGGATTCTCGAGGTTGCGTTCAAACAGGCAGGCCATGTTGGCGGTGATCTTGGGGGCTCCGTTTTCGGCGGCGGAAAGGCCGTCGAACCAGGTGGAGCGCGCCGGACAGTCCAGGTCCGGACGAAGCGGCTTCAGGTGGCCTCCAACGCCGTAGAACTGTCCGGCATCGATGAAGGCGCGATTGTTCCAGCCGGTGGCCGGGTCCATGTAGGGCACAAACAGCTCGCTGACGCTGCCTTCATACATGACGGAGCGGGGCTTGGCCTGATCGACGAATCGCACCAGGTTCAGGACGGTGCCGACGCGCGGGTCGATGCGCATGCGGAAGCGCCAGTTCTGCCAGGCGATCTCGCCCTTGTCGATCCGGTAGGCGGGGCCGAGCGGTTGCACGGTGGCAATGGGCGTGGTGTGGGGGCGCGCGCGTTCCGGAACCTCCTCGTAGTTGGTGTTGCCCGGGGGAATGGGGGCGCCGCCGGTGTCGACGACGCGGAGCACCTTGCGCTCTGTCATGTCGACCGGGATGCTGAGCCCTTCAATCGAGCGGCCCCAGCCGCGATAGACGCGGTGCACCAGAGAGCACCCGACAAAGCCGATGCGGCGAGCGGCCTGCTCCGGAATCGCACGGTAGGCCACCGGCAAGGCGGTGCACTGAACGTGCCGCAGGTCGGTGATGCCCCGCTTCTGCAGGGCTTCGATGACACGCGGGTCCTTCTTCACAAACTCGTCGGCGCCCAGCAACTCACTGGTCACGAATGGCGCCTGCTGTCCCTTTAGCTGCTCGAAGCGGAGAACGCGCCTAGCCGCGATGTCCACCTGCGCGGCGAAGGAGTTTGCTCCTCTGAGCAGAATGACATCCGCCTCGCGCGGGACGGGCTGCCCGGGCTGCCAATTCAGGACGGCGCTCTTTTCCGGCGGACGCAGCAGAACGCTGGTGACGATCGTGTCGGGCGTGAGGTGG
>CAYNDS010000020.1:8872-28528 GCA_964395885.1 uncultured Solibacteraceae bacterium
TATCGGAGACGGTCCAATACTCCGGGCCGGTGAGGGCATCCAAGGGGTGCGGCGAGGGCTGCGCGAGGACGAGCGCAGCCACGCCGGCCAACAGGGCAGGAAGGCGCATGAGGATCTCAACAGCTTAGTGAACGCCGGGGTGCCGCGCAATTCCGGCACTCGCGAAACAGGCGGCGAAGGATGCGGCACAGGATCGCAAGAAACGGACAGTCAGGCCGCGCCTGCGATAGAGGCCCGCGCGGCGGTGCGTTCATGCTGAGGGCATGGTACTTACCAATCCTCGCAATCCCTTCGCCGAGCGGCTGACGCCGGAGAACACCGCCGTGCTCTTGATCGACCACCAAGTGGGTCTGTTCTCCTTCCTGACTTCCGTCGAGCCGATGGCGCTGAAGAACAACATCCTCGGCCTGGCGAAGACGGCCAAGGCATTCGACCTGCCGACGATCCTGACGACGTCCTGGCCGCAGGGGCCGAACGGCCCGACGATGCCGGAGCTGGTGGAACTGTTCCCCGATGTTCCGATCATCGACCGCAACACGGTGAACTTCTGGGATCATGCACCCTCGGTGGAGGCGGTGACCCGAATCGGACGCAAGAAGCTTCTGATCGCCGCACTCGACACCACGACGTGCCTGGGGATGGCCGCGGTGTACGGCGTGCAGGCGGGCTACGACGTCTACGCGGTGGTGGACGCTTCGTCGACATTCAACCCGCTTTGCGAGCAGGCGGCGATGATCCGGATGGCGTCGGCCGGGGTTGTCGTCACGACCTGGGTTGCGGTGCTGGCAGAGCTTGCCAACGACACGACGATCAACGGCAAGTACATCGGCGGGCTGTTGAGCGAGCACGTGGGAAGCTACTACGCGGCGATGAGCAACTATCTGGCGACGGCAAAGAATGCACCGGTGATGGCGCCGCATCTGGCCGAGACCGTCCCGGCGGCGGCCAAGCTGGCAGCCCGCGCCTAGGGCCTGCGCGGAGGCGAATCGCGATATGTGGAGGCCGCACCCCCGGTGGCCTCCACCCGCGGTTCCGGACGCAGCGGCGCGCCTCGCAGCCTTCGCCTCACCGGGCGCAAGATTGCGACAAGCGTGACCTGTTTCTCGAAAGATCCCGATCCGCAGTGGCCCGTACTCTGAAGCTGTCAGCAGGAGCCCCTTCTCATGAACCTAAGCGAAACCTTCCACACGATGCTGGCGCCGGGCAACTGTGCCGTGGCGCTGATCGACTTTCAGCCGGCGATGTACTTCGGCGTGCATTCACACGACCGGACACTCATCGTGCAGAACGTGCAGGCACTGGCGAAGAGCGCGAAGCTGTTCCAGCTTCCCACCATTCTCACCACGGTGGCCCAGAACAGCTTCAGTGGGCCGATGATGCCGGAGTTGACGGAGTTGTTCCCCGGTCAGGCGGTCATCGACCGGACGACCATTAACTCCTGGCTGGATGAGAAATTCCGCGAGGCCATCCGCGATACCGGTCGGAAGAAGATCGTGCTGGCCGGGCTGTGGACAGAGGCTTGCGTGATGTTTCCGGCGCTGGACTTGCTGGCGGAGGGCTACCAAGTTTACGTGGTCACCGATGCCTGCGGCGATATCACCGGAGAGGCGCATGAGCGCTCCATACAGCGGCTGGTGCAGGCCGGCGCAGTACCGGTGACCGCGCTGCAGGTCACCTTCGAACTGCAGCAGGACTGGGCGCGCAGCGGAACGTATGAGGGCGTGATGGACATTCTGAGGGCGCATACGCCGTACGGAATCCAGGTTCGGTTCTCGAAGTGGGCGCTGGGCGAGCATGCCAGCGAAGCGGGAGCCGCCCACTAACGCTGCTGGGGCATGCTCCCGTGCTCCCGGGAGTCCTGCCCCGCACCGGTTCCTATGCCGCCCCTGACGATGCCGTCGTCTCCCCCGATTGCCTGGTCCGCGCTGGATCACCCGGTGTTCCGCCGCTTGTGGCTGGGCGGGGTCTTGCGACAGACGGGCGCGGCGATGCAGGATGTCTCGGCGGGATGGCTGATGACCATGATGACGGCGTCGCCCATTCCGGTGGCGCTTTTGCAAACCGCGGCGAGTCTTCCGGTGGTGGTGTTGGCGCTGGCGGGGGGTGCGACGGCGGATGCGGTGAACCGGCGCCGCTTGATGGTGACGCTCCAACTGCTTCTGGCCGCCGCGGGTCTGGCGCTGAGCGTGACGACATGGCAAGGCGCTCTGACGCCCGAACGTCTGCTGGCGGGTGTTTGCCTGCTTTCCTGCGCCGAGTCCTTCTTCACGCCCGCTTGGATGAGGACTGTGCCCGACGTGCTGTCCGGCGCGGAGATCCCGTCGGGAGTGATTCTGAACTCGACCGCCGTGAACCTGGCGCGGGTGTTGGGTGGATTCGCCGGGGGCTTGCTGATTCTGAATTCGTGGCCGGCGGGCGGCTTCCTGATGAGTGCAGTCGCATCCCTGATTCTGGCGGGAGTCATCTCGGCGTGGGCTGGACCTTCCCGGGACACGCGGGTTCCGGCGGAACGAATCGGAGGGGCGCTGTGGGCGGGTTTGCGTTACCTGCGGCACTCACCGCCGCATCGGGCCGTTTATGTGCGGACGCTGGCGTTCATCATCGGCGGGAGCGCCATACCCGCACTGATGCCGGCCTTCGCCCGCAGGGAGCTGCACCTGGACGGCTTGGGTTTCGGGCTGCTGACGGCTGCCTTCGGGATCGGCGCACTGTTGGGCGCGACCCTGCTCAATGGCCTTCGGGCGAGCCTCTCGGCGGAGGCGATTGTGACGGCGATGAGCCTGGTGCTGGCGGGGGCCGCGCTTTTGCTGGCGCAGAGCGCGAGTCTGTTGGCGGCGGTCCCGCTGTTGATGACGGGCGGGTTGGCCTGGGTTTCGATGGTGGCCATGTTTGGCGTCAGCACCGGTTCGGCATCGCCCCCGTGGGTTCTGTCGCGTTCGCTGTCGGTGTACATGCTGGTTTTTCAGGGCGGCGCGGCGGTCGGTGGAATTGTGTGGGGGCAGGCGGCGGCGGCCCTTGGGGTGCGTACGGCACTGGCCACCGCGGCAGCCATCCTGGTCGCCGGGCTGGCGACGCGAGCGTTTGTCCGCATGCCGAACGCCGACCCGCACCAGTTGGCGGCGTCACAACATTGGCCGGCGCCTCCGGCGGTGTCGCCTGCCGATGCCTCGGGAACGGTGCTGGTGACCGTTGAGTATCGGATCGACCCGGCGCAGGCGCACGCGTTTGAGGAGGCGATCGAGGAAGGTTCCCGGGAGCGGCTACGGGATGGCGCGTTTGACTGGACGCTGTATCGGGACCCCGCCCGTGAGGGCAGTTATCTGGAGGCGTTTCACGTCGAGAACTGGTTGGAGCACATCCGGCAGCACGCGCGGGTGACGCACGCCGACCAGCGCGCGGAGGCGCAAGCCCGCTCCTTTCACATCGGGCCGGAACCGCCCCGCGTGACGCACTACATTGCCCGCCGCGGCTAGCGGGAGACGGATTTGCCCCGGAGAGATGCATGAACCTTGTCCGCTTGATATTCGCCACATTCCCTGAAGGGCGCGCCGGTTGGGCGCTGCTTCTCTTGCGGGTCTTCGTGGGGACGGCCTTCTTCTTCCACGGCGGTGGAAAGGTGAATGAGATCGCGCAGTTTGCGGCCGAGTTCTCCGTCCCGGAGCCGCTTGCCGCACTGGCGGCGTACTCACAACTGATCGCCGCGTTTCTCCTGCTGCCGGGCCTCGCAACGCCGCTTGCCGCCGGAGCGATTGGCGGGACGATGACGGTGGCTGTCTTTAAGCTGATCGAGCGGGGCGAGGCCTTCGTCAACCCGCATGGACACAGCTGGGAGGCTTCCGGGTTTTATCTGGTGGCGGCGGTGGTGCTGCTGTTGTGCGGTCCTGGCGCCTACTCCGTGGATGCGATGGTGTTGCGCGGCGCAATCGGCGTTCGCCCGTGGGGACCTTTCACGGGCCTGTTGCTGTGCCTCTCGGTCTGCTCCGTGGCCGCGGCGCAGCCTCGCTTCCGCGCTGACGATCCCGTGCGGCGGGAACTGCCTCCGAAGGACACGGGAGATCTGGCGCCTCGACGGATCGACCAGTACTACGACTTCTATCGCAACACGTTTCAGAGTCCAGGAGAGCCCAGCACAGTCGGCCGTCCCGTAATCGCTGCGCAGGATGTGAATACGCTGGGTGAGGTCCTGGACGGCGCGTGGTTCACCAACCGCAACCTCTCCCATGAGGAGATTGTGCGGGGACCGAACCGGCCCGAGAACGCACCCGATCTTTCCGGCCGCTGGACGGTGATCGGGGCAAAGACCGAAGGGGTCACGCCGGGATTGCTGATCCGCGACCCCAAAGGCCGGCGGTACCTGCTGAAGTTTGATCCGCTGTCCAACCCGGAGATGGCCACCGGCGCGGATGTTGTCAGCGCAAAACTGCTCCACGCAATCGGCTATCACGTGCCGGAGAACTACATCGTGAAGTTCGACCGGAACCAATTGGTGGCCGGGGCCGACACGCAGTTCACTGACCGGTTCGGAAAGCGACGCGGGATGACCGAGCGGGACGTTTCCGAACTCCTGCTGCGGGTGCCACGAGTGGACAGTGGACCGGAGAAGAACCGCATCCGCGCCGTGGCGAGCCTGTATCTGTCCGGCAAGCCGATTGGTCCGTTCAAATACTACGGCCGCCGCAAGGGGGATCGGAACGACGACATCCGCCACGAGCACCGTCGTAGCTTGCGGGGCTTCCACGTGGTTTCGGCGTGGCTGGCGCATCATGATTCCCGCTCCGTCAACAGCCTGGACATGCTGGTGGAGGACAACGGCGTGCGCTGGGTGAAGCACCACCTGATCGATTTCGGCAGCACGCTCGGCAGCGCGGCGACCAAGAGCAAGAGTGCGCGGGAAGGCAACGCGTACCTCTACGACTTTCCTTCGGCAGCGCAGAACTTCCTCACACTCGGGTTACGCGTCCGGGACTGGGAGACGGCAAAATATCGCTACTATCCGGCGGTGGGCCGGCTGGAGTACACGGCCTTCGACCCGGACAAGTGGGTGCCCAACTACCGCAACCGGGCATTCCTGAACCGGCTTCCGGAGGATGAGTTCTGGGCGGCGGAGAAGATCGGCCGGTTGACGGATGCCGACCTTCGGGACGTGGTGGCGACGGGCGAGTACTCCGATGCCAAGGCAGCGGCATGGCTGGCGGAGTGCCTCATCCGGCGGCGCGATGCCATTGTGAAGGCCTACTCCCGCCGTCTGCTTCCGTTGCATGCTTTCGAAGTCGCGCAGGGAAGCCTGGTGTTCCGCTCCCTCGATCAGCGGGCGGGCAAGGTGAACCTCCGGTGGCATTCCTTCGATAACGAAAGCGGGCGGACGGCGGCTCTCGGTGAAGCCTCCGGGCCGATGTTGCCGCCGGGAGACGGCTGGAGGATGGCTGAACTGTCCGAACCGGGCCGCAGTGCCGTGGTGCGGGTGTTCCTGCGCGGACAGCAGATCGTGGGCATTGAAAGGACCGTCGAATGATCCGCTTCCGGGTTGCAATTGGGCTGGCTGCGCTGGCGACGTGCATGGCAGCAGACCCGCCCACCAGGCGCGAGGAGATGGAACGGCGACGTTCCGCCGAGGGTGGGCAATACGGCGATGATGAGCGGAGCATCGTGGAGATTGCCGCGCGCTGGGCCGATGACCGGCGTCTTTTGGAGCGTCTGACCCGCGGCATCGGCGGCGTGCGAGGGGTGATCGGCAACCTGATGCCGGGTGCCGGATTCGCGCTGGGGCCGGAATACTATCGCGATGAGATCCGGGACGGCGCAGTGCAGTTCCGCGTGGGGGCGAGAGCGTCCGTGCGGCGGAACGTGCTGGGCGAGGCGGAGTTGGCGTTCCCGCGGCTGTGGAACGACAAGTTGCAGGTGGATCTCTATACGCGGTGGCGCAACTTCGGGCAGGTTCCTTACTACGGTCTGGGACCGGACTCTCGCAAGACGCAGCGGACGGCGTTCCGTCTGGAGGACGTCTCGTATGACTTTCACGTGGCGTGGAAGCCGGTGAAGGGTCTGCGGCTTGGCAGCGGCGCCGGGATTCTGGATGTCAATGTCGGCCCGGGCGACGACAAGCGATTTGCGTCGACAGAGACCGTGTTCGGACCGCGGCAAGCGCCCGGCATACAGCTGCAGAGCCGCTTTGTCCGGACGGGCTTGCTCGCCAGCTACGACTGGCGCGATTCGGCCGAAGGAATGAAGTACGGCGGCTTCTACGAGGCTCGATTCGACCTGTTTCGCGACACACAGGCCGAGTTGTACTCGCACCGGAGGCTGACTCTCGAGGCACAACAGGCGATTCCGCTTGCCAATCGCAGGCGCGTGATCGCCCTTCGCGCCAAGAGCTTGCTGACGTACGAGAACGGGGGCAACACGCTGCCGTTCTTCCTCATGCCGATGGTGGGCGGCCAGAACGATCTGCGCGGCTTTCGCTTCGGGCGTTTCTACGGGAACAACGCGCTGGTGCTGAACAGCGAGTATCGGTGGGAGATCTTCAGTGGTCTGGACGGTGCCTTGTTCTACGACGCGGGCAAGGTGTTTCAGCGCCGCGGGCAATTGAACTTTCGCGACCTGGAAGGGTCGGCAGGATTCGGCTTCCGGGTGAACGCGCGCAACGCCACGTTCCTGCGCATGGACGTGGGCTTCAGCCACGAAGGCTTTCAGGTGTGGTTCAGCTTCAACGACATTTTCGGAAACTCGGGGGGAGTGGCTCAGAACCTCTATACGAGCCGATACCGATGAGCGCCACAGCGAGCTCCACGGACGTCTCGTTCACGGGCCTGCTGTGGATCGACCGGTTCCTGCAGCTGTTCACCCGCCCGGTGTACCGCGGCGAGGGGATCAGTGCATTTCTGCTGGCGGCGAATGTCTTTCTCCTGCTCACCACCTACTACCTGTTGAAGACCGTTCGGGAATCGTTGATTCTCAGCTCGGGCGGAGCGGAGGTGAAGAGCTACGCCTCCGCGGGACAGGCGCTGCTGCTGTTGGGTGTGGTGCCGCTGTATGGATGGCTGGTGGCGCGCGTCAACCGCGTCACGCTGATTGCCTCGGTGACTCTGTTCTTTGCGGCGAACCTGGGCCTGTTTCTCCTCCTGGAGAAGGCAGGCTTTGCAATCGAGGTGCCGTTCTTTCTGTGGCTGGGCATCTTCAACGTGATGGTGGTGGCACAGTTTTGGGCCTTTGCCTCGGACGTCTATGACGAGGAGCAGGGCAAGCGGCTGTTCCCGTTTGTCGGCGTCGGCAGTTCCGTGGGGGCGCTGACGGGGTCGCGAATATCGGGGCCGCTGGTTGAGCGGATGGGACCGGAGAGCATTCTGGTCATCGCCATGGTGCTGCTGGTGATCTGCGCGGGCGCCCCGGTATGGATCAACCGATACCGCTGCGCGGTCTGCACCTACCAGAGCTCGATTGGAGAGAAGCAGATCGGCGGGCGAGGCGCGTTGTCGCTGGTGCTGAATGACCGATTCCTTCTGCTGATCGCGATTCTGGTGATGTTGTTGAACATTGTGAACACGGCGGGTGAGTTCCTGCTGGGCCGGATGGTGGTGGAAGAGGCCGCGCGGATCACGACGGATGAAGCGTCTCGGCGCGCCTTCATCGGAAGCTTCTACGGAAACTACTTCACGTTCGTCAGCCTGCTGGGCCTGGTCCTGCAGTTGTTTTTTGTCTCACCGCTGTTCCGGCTCATCGGAGTTCGGGGAGCGCTGTTTGTGCTTCCGTGCCTGGCGCTGGGCGGCTATGCGCTGCTGGCGGCGACGCCGGTGCTGGGTGTCGCCCGCATCACCAAGGTGTTGGAAAACAGCTGCGACTATTCGATCCAAAACACGGCGCGCCATGCGCTGTTTCTCAACTCGAGCCGGGACGCCAAGTACAAGGCCAAGCAGGTGATCGACACATTCTTCTGGCGCGCGGGGGACCTGCTGCAAGCCGGCATCGTGTTTGCGGGCTCGTCGCTCCATTTCTCGACGCGCGACTACGCGGTGGTCAACCTGGCGCTGGTGGCGGCGTGGCTTTGCGTCGTGATGCTTCTCTACTGGTTTCCGAAGCCGGCGGAGCAGCCCGCCTAAGCGCGGCGCGGGCGCACATTGCGGCAGAGTCCGCAGGATCCCGACAGACAGCAACGGTCATGCGGGCGGACAGTGGACGAGAAGGCAAGACCAAAGGACGGGAGAGCACTCGCATGACGCGCCGGACATGCCTGAACAGCATCGTGGGCGGTGCAGCCGCCGCAACTTCAGGAGCAGCGATGAACCAGACAGAGGCCGCAGACCTCATTCTGCACAACGGGCGCATTGCGACGCTGGGAAAGGCGGGACAGGCGAGTGCGCTTGCGGTGAAGGGAGGGCGGATTCTGGCGGTCGGCACCGACGAATCCGTAAGGCCATTCCGGGGCGACGGCACACGCATGATCGACGCCGGAAAGCGAACGGTCATTCCGGGGCTGAACGACTCTCACCTTCACATTATTCGCGGCGGCTTGAACTACAACCTGGAACTGCGCTGGGACGGTGTGCCCTCGCTGGCCGACGGTCTGCGAATGCTGCGGGAACAGGCGCGACGCACGCCCCCGGGACAATGGGTGCGCGTCGTGGGCGGCTGGAACGAGTTCCAGTTTGCCGAGAGACGGCTTCCGACACTGCAGGAGCTGAATGAGGCCGCACCGGACACACCCGTCTTCGTGCTCCACCTGTACGATCGAGCTCTTTTGAACCGGGCGGCACTGCAGGCAGCGGGCTACACGAAGGACACTCCGGCGCCCGCGGGCGCACATATCGAACGCGACCACGCCGGCAACCCGACGGGTTTGCTCGTCGCCAAGCCGAACGCCTACATTCTCTACGCCACGCTCGCGAAGGGTCCGAAGCTGCCGCCGGAGCAGCAGCTGAATTCGACACGGCATTTCATGCGCGAGATGAACCGGCTGGGACTGACGAGTTGTGCCGACGCCGGTGGCGGGTTTCAGCGCTACCCGGAGGATTACGACGTCATTCAGCAGTTGCATCGCAACAACGAGATGACGGTCCGCATCGCCTACAACCTGTTCACCCAGAAGGCAAAGGAGGAACTGGCCGACTTCACCTCCTGGACCAGCCTGCTGAAGCCCCGGCAGGGGGATGACTTCCTGCGCCATAACGGGGCGGGCGAGATGCTGGTGTTTTCCGCAGCGGACTTTGAAGACTTCCTGGAACCGCGTCCGGAACTGGCGCCGGTGATGGAGTCGGAGTTACAGGCCGTCGTGCGGCTGCTGGCGGCAAAGCGCTGGCCCTTCCGGCTGCATGCAACCTACAACGAGACCATCACGCGGGCGCTGAACGTGTATGAGCAGGTGAACCGGGAGATTCCGCTGCAGGGTCTGCACTGGTTCATTGACCACGCCGAGACGATCGACGAACGGAACATCGAACGCATTGTGCGAATGGGCGGCGGCATCGCGATCCAGCATCGGATGGCCTTCCAGGGCGAGTACTTCCTTGACCGCTACGGCAAGGAGAAGACGGCAGTGTCTCCGCCGGTGCGAAAGATGCTCCAGATGGGCGCGCCGGTGGGCGCCGGCACGGATGCAACCCGCGTGGCGAGCTACAATCCCTGGGTTTCGCTCTACTGGCTGGTGACGGGACGGAGCATCGGCGGGCTGCAGATGTATCCGGAAAGCAATCGCCTCGGCCGGGAGGAGGCGCTGCGGTTGTGGACCAAGGGTAGCGCGTGGTTCTCGAGCGATGAAATGGATCGCGGCTCGCTGGAGGTGGGTCAGTTGGCGGATTTCGCCGCCTTATCTCGCGACTACTTCTCCGTTCCTGAGGAGGAGATCAAGACTCTGGAATCCGTGCTGACCGTGGTCGGCGGCAAGGTGGTCTACGGCGCTGCGGAGTTCGAGAAGTTGGCACCGGCAGCGCCCCCGGTACTGCCGGACTGGTCTCCCGTCAAGCATTACGGAGGCTACGCGCGTCAGAGTGCCGCCGCGCAGCAGAACGCCCGGGTGGAGTTCTGTCAACACGGACATGCGCGCAGCGGGCTCCGCATTCAAAGCGAGTCAGGCTTGGGCTGGGATGCGGGATGTCTCTGCTTCGCGCTGTAGGCGCTGCGCTGCTGGCTCTCCTGCTCGCGCCTCCCGTTCCGGCGATTGCACAGAGCGGGGTGCGGCCCGGCTATCGCCCGCTCCGAGCGGAAGAGGATTGGTCGCCGCTGCGCAATCGCGCGCTGCGGACCGACTGGCTGGACGAGTTGAAGTACATCCCGCTCGGCAGCGCCGAAGGGCGATATCTCTCGATCGGCGGCGAGATTCGGCCCTGGTATGAGATGTACCGGAACGAGTTGTGGGGATCGGCGCCGCGCGACACGAACGGCTTCTTCCTTCAGCGCTTCATGTTCCATGCGGACCTGCACTGGAGCCGGTCTCTCAGAGTCTTCACCCAGGTGAAGAGCGGGATCGAGTCCGGGCGAAACGGGGGGCCGCGCGGGCCGGACGAAGACCGACTGGACCTGCATCAGGCCTTCGTCGAGTGGCGCACGGAGAAGTCGAGCCTGCGCGTGGGCCGGCAGGAGTTGATGTTGGGTTCACAGCGGCTGATCACCGTGCGGGAGGGACCCAATGTGCGCCAGGCTTTTGATGCAATCCGGTGGACGGTTCCGGCAGGCCGTTGGAAGGTGGATCTGATTGCCGCCCGTCCGACGGAGACGCGCCGTGGAGTGTTCGATGACCGCCCGGAGAATTCGCGGCTGTTGTGGTCTGTCTATGCGGTGGGTCCGAGACGCCTGCTCTCCAGGGGTGGACAACTGGACCTCTACTACATCGGGTTGGACCGCAAGGCGGCGCGATTCGCACAGGGCACGGCGCGCGAGCAGCGGCAAAGCTTCGGCGCACGGATCTGGAATCGGGGCGAGGCGCTGGACTATAACTTCGAGTTCGTCATACAGGCGGGACGCTTCGGGCGTGCCAATCTGCTGGCCTGGACGGCGGCGTCCGATACCGGCTATACGTTCGCCCGACCGCTGTGGAAGCCCCGCATCGGGCTGCGGGCAGACGTCACCAGCGGCGACCGCGACCCGCGAAACGCATCGCTGCAGACCTTCAACGCGCTGTTTCCGAAGGGCAACTATTTTGGACAACTCACGTCGCTGGGCCCGCAAAATCACGTCGATCTCCATCCCACGCTGGACCTCGTGCCGCGGAAGAACCTGAGCGTGACCCTGGACGTGGGCATCTTCTGGCGCTTTCGTTCCACCGATGGGATCTATGCGATCGCCGGCAATCCCCTGCGCGGGCCAGGACGCACCAAGTCACGCTTTATCGGTGCGCAGCCGGGCGTCGAAATGCGCTACCAATGGACACGCCAGGTATCTGTCGCCGGGGCCTTCGGGGTGTTCGCGCCGGGACAATATCTGAAAGACAACCCACCTGCCCGGACCACGGTTTTCGCCGCGTCCTGGATCACGTGGCGCTTTTGAAGGAGAGGATCGGATGGTGACCAGAAGAGCCTTGCTACCGATGGCCGCAGCGTTCGGCAGGGAGGCGCCGCACGAGCGCTGCGAGCGGGCCTTGCGCCGGCTGATCGACGGAAACCGCCGCTACGTGGAGAGTCGGCTCACGCATCCGGACCAGACCGAAGAGCGCAGGCTGCAGGTCTCGCAGGAACAGCACCCGTTTGCCGTGATCCTGTCCTGCTCCGATTCGCGCGTGCCGCCGGAGATCATCTTCGACGAGGGGCTGGGGGACCTGTTCGTCGTGCGCAACGCCGGACACGTTGTCGATTCCGCTGTACTCGGCAGCGTGGAGTATGCGGTGGGCCACTTGGACGTTCCATTGGTGCTGGTAGTGGGGCACTCCTCCTGCGGGGCGGTGCAGGCAGCCGTTGCGGGACTGCGAGAGGCGCACCTGACCACGATCGTCGACCGGATCGGTCCCGCGGTGGAGGCGGCCCGCCGTCAGCCGGGGGACCTGGCCGGCAATGCCATGCGGGAGAACGTCCGGCGCGCGGTGGCGGCGCTCACCCGTTCAAGGCCGGTCCTCGCAGCAAAGGTCGCGGGCGGGAAGTTGCGCATCGCAGGTGCGCAATATCGCCTGGAGACAGGCCAGGTGACCGCCGTCTGATCAGCGGTTGCGGCACGGCACAATTGCCGTGACGGTAGTTCCCTTCCCCGGGTTGCTGTCCACGCGAAGGACTCCCCGCAACTGCTTCAACCGTTCGTGCATTCCCTGAATGCCCCAGTGTCCGCCTGCGCTGCCGGCGGCCGGATCGAAGCCTTTGCCGTCGTCGGCTACCGAAAGGCGCACGGAAGAGCCCTCGGCCGCCAACTCGACGCGGATCCCTTGCGGGCTGGCGTGGCGAACCGCGTTGCCGATTGCTTCCTGCGCGACCCGGTACAGCGCCGTGGCGACTTCCGGCGAAAGCTGTTGCAGGTCTCCGGCAGCCGTCACGCTGACCCGGATGCCGCGGGCAAAAGCGTGGCGTTCGCCGTAGGCCTGAATTGCCTCCGGCAGGTCGGCACCTGCCAACTCGCCCGTGCGCAGGTCCCAGACCGTACTGCGTGTATCGCGCTGCGCGCGTTCGATGGTTTCGGCCGCGCTCAGCAGATGCGACTGGCCGGCGCCGGGCGACGCCTTGCGAGCGAGTTCTAACTGCATCGATGCGCTTACCAGTTCCGGCAGGATCGTATCGTGTAGCTCGCGGGCGATGCGCGTGCGTTCGTCCACCCGCTCCTGCAGCGCAGCTCGAAAGTGCCGCCGGATTCCGGAGACGCGAATTCGATAGGCAAGCACCAGTAGGCCAACCGCGGCAGCCACCCCGCCCAGACGGAACCAGCCCGTCTGCCACACGTGCGGCAGCTGGGTCAGCACCAGGGTGGACGGCGCGCGCTGCCAGGAGCCGGGCTCGGCGGCAGCTTCCAATTGGAGGCGGTAGGTCCCCGGCGTCAGGTTGCCCAACACGGCCACACGACGCGTTCCGATGTCCACCCAATCCTGATCCCAGCCTTCCAAACGGTAGCGGAAGCGGGTGTGCGCGCCCGCCACAAGGCTGGGAGCATCCAATTCCAATTCGACGGAGCGGGTTCCGGGCGGCAGTTGAATCGGCCCACCATTCAGGCGAACGCCATCGGCGACTACCGCTCGAACCTCCGGAATCGTCGGCCGGCGGGGGCGTTCGAGACGGATGGGATCGACGGACGCAAATCCCTTCGCCGTGGCAAACCACAGCCGCCCGCCGGAATCGCGCCCTGCCGGCGAACCCTCTCCCCCGACGCAATCGGTGGCGCGCATCCCATCGGCCCGATTGAACGCAACGGTCGAGACACGGGTCCGCCGCCCGGAGGCGATCTCGTCGAGTTCCTGGCGGGGAAGCCGCCAGAGACCCCGTCCGGCCAGCCAGACGTAGCCTTTGCCGTCATCCAACACTTGGTAGACAAAGCCGGAAGGAACGCCATGCCGTTCGTCGAAGCGAAAGAACCGCGTTCCGTCGAAACGGGCCAACCCATACCCGCCGCACCACAACACCCCGCGGTCGTCCTCGCTCAATCCGAAGACAGAGTCAGATACCAGCCCCTCGGCCTTGCCGTAGCGAAGCCACTTGCCGTCGCGATAGGCGAGCAGGCCACGGTTCTGCGCGGCGACCCAGAGCGTGCCGTCGCGGGAGCGCAACAGGGTGTCCACCGAAACACCGTCCACCCCGGCGCCGAGAGCGTACCGACTGGCTCGATTGCCATCCCATCGCCACAGGCCGGAGTCCGTTCCCACCCACACTCCGGAGTCCCCGTCGAGAGCGAGGTCATGAATGACGCCGGTATCCAGAGCATGGCCGAAGTGGGCTTGAACCGTGCCGTTCCGGAGCAGAGCGAGCCCATGCGCCGTGCCGACCCAGACGCTTCCATCGCTCCGCTCCGCAATTGCGGTGATCTCATCATCGGGTAGCCCATTGGCTCGTGTGAAGGATTGCAGTGTGGAACCGTTGCGGTAGAACAGCCCGGACTCGGTCCCCAGCCAGACCCCCCCGCGCGGGGACGGTCGAACCACCAGTCCCATGCGGTCCGTCAATCCCTCGGGAGCGCCGAACGAGGTGACGCCGCCAACCCGGAGGCGGTGAAGCCCGCGACTCATGGACCCGAACCAGAGATGGCCATCGCGGTCCTCGAGCAGTCCCCAAACCGCAGAAGACAGGGTGTTCTGTTCCCAGGGAAGCGCCTCGGCACGGTCCGGTCGGAAGCTGAGCCGAGTCAACCCCTGCTGGTGAGCGACCCAGAGATTGTTGTCTCGGTCGGTAAGGAGATTGAAGACTCTCAGCGACGGGACTCGTCCCTCGCGGCGGAACCGGCTCCCGTCGAGAACGGCCAACCCCTGAGCAGTTGCCACCCAGAGCCGTCCCTCGCCATCGCGGAGAACGTCCGATACCTGCTGGGACGGGAGCCCGTCTGCGGTCGTAAAGGCGCGAAACGTTCCTGCTTCCCAGCGTGCCAACCCGCCGTCCAAGGTTCCGAGCCACAGCCCGGTGGAATCGGCGGCGATACGGCGAATCTGCTCTCCGGGAAGGCCGTCCGAACGCTTCCAGACCTGCAGCGCTCCCTTGGAGTACGAGGCCAGTCCGGCGGTCGTCCCCACCCAGAGCGTGCCCTTCGCATCCACTGCCAGCGAGAGTACGGACAAGCTGGGAAGCCGCGTTTGCTCCTCGAACCGCGCCACCGCGTCGCCTGCCAGGCGGAACAACCCGCCGCGCGTGCCCACCCACAATGTCTCACCCGCCCAGGCCAGCGACGAAACGCTATGCGAGCCCGGTTCCCCGGGAGAGCCAAGCGGAATCTGCACAAACGTGGCACCGTTGAAGCGGAACAGTCCGTCCTGCGTGCCGAGATAGATGTATCCACCGGGCGACTGGCTCACCACGCGGACCGCGGGTACCGGCAGCCCCGCCACCTCATCCCAGCTGTCATGGACGTACTGCGAGAGAGCGAGCGAGGGATCCAAAGCCAAACTGCACAGAGGCCAGAGGACAAGGGCGATCGGCAATCGAATCATGGTCAGCGAGCGAGCTCTCCCGGAAGACCTGGCCGGGAGGCCGAAAAGATATTGGTCAGTGTACGCAATCAGGCACTTCGCTAAGGTTACATTTCTGTTACCGGACCCGAATTCGGAATTGTGACCAGAAATTCATCCGGCGGGCAGAGTCGCGCGCATCATAATGGTTCATGGACGGACCTGCCGCGGTATCCCACGATTCGAGCGCCCCGGCTGTACCTTATCGGATGCGTCTTCTGGTCGCCGACGACCATTACATTGTTCGCCAGGGACTGGAAGCGATGATTCGCGCCGAGGGCGATATGGAGTTTGCCGGGTCCGCGTCGACGGGCGCCGAAGCAATTGCGGAGTTCCGGCGGTTGCGACCGGACATCTTGGTCCTTGATTTGCAGCTTCCGGACCTCTCCGGCCACGAGGTCCTGCGGCAGATCATGCTGGAGGACAAGAATGCGCGGGTCGTGGTGCTCTCTTCGCATGATGGGGACGAGCACATTCTCCGCTCGCTGCAGGCCGGAGCCAGGGCCTACATCTATAAGGACCTGCTGCGGGCGGAACTGCTGTTGGCGATCCGGGCGGCCGGTTCCGGCAATCGCCATATTCCCGCACCGATTGCGAGCCGGCTGCCCGAGATGTGGGGACGGGTGGAACTGAGTTCCCGCGAGGTCGAGGTTTTGCGCTTGGCCTCTTCGGGATTGAGCAACAAGGAGATCGCAGCAACGATCCGCATCTCCGACCTGACAGTGAAGACGTACTTGCAGAGCGCGTTTGTGAAGTTGGGGGCGCGGGATCGAACCCACGCCGTCACGATTGCCCTTCGCCGCGGGATCCTGGATCTGCGATAAGCGCCGGCTGTGCGAAGCGGCCCGCCGGAGCCGGACCGCTTCCGATGCGAACGAGGCCCTAGGCTGCCGTCGGGTGGATGGCCGGCAGAACGTCGGTGAACAGCAGCTGAATGAGCTGGCTTCCAGCGGGCGTGGACCAATCCTGAGCCAGCTCAGCAATCATCGTATTCGTGGCGGTCAGGATCACCCCGCCACGTTCCATCCGCCGGCGGCTCATGTCCTCGGACAAGTCGAACGGTGACCCTGACGCGTCCATCACGGCCTGCACGCGGTGCCCTTCCTCGACGGCGCTGATCGAGGGATACACCAGGCACACATCGGTGGTCACGCCCGCCATGATCAGGTTAGGCCTGCCCGTGTTCTTCACGGCCGCGCGGAAGTTCTTGTCGTTCCAGGCATTTACGATCCCGGCGCGCTTGACGCGGTTCGCGAAGGCGTCCGGCAGAATGCCTTCCAACTCCGGCATCAGCGGACCCTGGATACGCTCCTCCTGGCTGGAGGTCATCACCACCGGCATCCCCAAAATGCGAGCGGCCTTTGCCAGGGCAAGAGTTACCTTCTTGACGTGATCGAGAGGAAGGTTCCGGATCAGCTGCATGGTACCGACCTGATGATCGATGAGCAGGAGCGCGCTGTCTTCCGGGCGAAAGGGTGCTTGAGAGGGCGTCATGCGCCCAGGATGCCGTGGCGCTCCGCCGAACTTCTCTCGAAATCCTCGCCGCCGTGTCCGCTTCTTGCGCCGCCGCCAGGGTGACCTCCAAATGGAGGGGAAGAGATCGGTTCCATTCGGCAGAGTCGTTTGGCCACCTGTACGGAGCAGAAGAAAGGCTCCGTTTGCGGGATTGTCGTTCTCACAAGTGTGTTTCTATCCTTGATTCAGTCTCGCTTTGAGGGAGGAACGATGGCCGCAGTTCCACTGTTGTTTCCCGCGCTCCGGAGTGACCGTGAACGCAAGGTAGGATCCATCCATGTCCAGACCCACCGCTCGGCGGAGAGCCGGCGCTTCCGGCTGGACACGTTCGAGGAGTTCGCGTTTCTGGTGGTGTTGGAGCGGTCTACGGGGGCGGAGGTGGTCGCATCCGGACGGCGGATTCCGGTGCCGGGGACGCCGAAGCAGGTGCTCCTGGTCCCGCCGGGCAGCCGCACGGAGTGGGTTTGGGCGGGTGCTCATGCGCTTCTGGAACTGCGGATTCCCGACGGGATTCCCGCGTGGTCACCGGCGCAGGGGGGTGCGGACTTCTGGCTGTTCCGCTTTCGGCAGGATCAGCGGTTGGCCGGAATGCTGTTGCAGCTCTCGGCCGAAGCTGGCTCGCCGGAACTCGGCAGTCAGTTCTCCGCCGAGGCTCTTGCTCAGCTGATTCGCGTGCATCTTTGCCGTCGCGGCGCGACGCTGGAGCGGAACTCGCACCGGGGAGGTCTGCAACCGCGGCGCCTGCAGGCGGTATTGCAATGGATCGACGCAAACCTCTCCCGTGCCATCGTACTTAGTGACATGAGCCGTGTAGCCGGCCTGAGTCCGCAGCATTTCTGCCGCATGTTTAAGCAGAGCGTCGGCGTGACGCCGCATCGATACGTGACGGCGCAACGCGTCGAACGGGCTCACCGGCTGCTGGCGGAATCCGGCCGCACTCTGGTGGAAGTCGCCTTGGAGACGGGCTTCCCCAGCCAGAGCCATTTCGGCTGCACGTTCCGGAAGTTCACTGGAATGACGCCAGGCCAGTTCCGTTCGCAATTGTGAAAGGCATGCTCGCGACAACTGCGCCGGCGCTGGGCGCCAGGAGATAGCGGTGCGAGACGGCGAGGACCAGTTTGCCCTGTACCTCGCCGGCTTCGAGTGCGCGATGAGCGAGGGCGGCGGATTCCAGCGGAAAGATCCGGTCGACATACGCCCGGAGCCGGCCTTGCTCCACCAGGCGGGTGATGTGTGCGAGGCGTCCGGCGTTTGGCTCCGTGCCGGAGAAGACCGCCCGCCTCCCCACCTGATGGAGATCACGCACGCTGTCGGGCGGACCGCCGACGCGGACCACCAGTCCGTCCGGCGCGAGGGCATCCAGAAGAAGAGGGTCCATCTGCGGGCCCACCGTGTCGAGGATGACGTCGGCTCTTTGGCTGCGCCGCTCGTGCGCCGGAGCATTGCGGAGAAGAACGGAAGCGCCCAGCCCCTCGACAAAGCCGGCCTTGGCCGGGGAGGCTACACCGGTCACCGTTGCCCCTGCGGCGAGGCCGAGTTGGACGGCGCAGGAGCCGACGCCGCCGGAGGCGCCCACGACCAGCAGGCGCGCCCCCGGCCGCAGCGCGGCCACTTCATGCAGCGCCTTCCAGGCCGTACAGGCGGCCAGAGGCAGATCTGCCGCCTCATAGCCGTCGAGCCCGGCCGGACGGTGCGCAATGTCGTCCACTCCGGCAACCAGGAACTCCGCGTACGTACCCTGCCCCGGCAGGAAGCCGTAAACCGCATCACCGACCTGATGGCGAGCGTTCGGTCCGGCTGCGATGACGACGCCAGAGTAGTCCCACCCCGGCGTGTACGGCACGCGCAGCCCCAGAAACCCGTCAAACAGGCCGGCGCGCATGTACAGGTCCGTCGCGATTACACCGGCGGCATCGACCGCCACGAGACACTGTGCGGGACCGGGCTGCGGAGTCTCTAGCTCCTCCAGCGCAAGCACCTCGGGTCCCCCGTAGTTTTGAACGCGGATGGCACGCATACACACCCCCCAAGGTCAAGGTTCGCGTGGCCGGGCCCGAGACTTCTCTTCAATTGCTATTGCCTTTGTCGCAATGCTGCGGGAGCTCCGTACTACGGTTGTAATGGCGCCGGACGACGGGCGGAAGCAAGCATCCGGGCGCCCCCCCGCCACATCTGAGGGATGAGGGGGGTCCGCCACGGATGAAGACGTCTCAGAGCAAGGAGTCTCCCCGTTTGGGAGAGGGCGTCCGCGCTGTCGCGGCGGTGGGCACATCTGTCAGCCGTCTGGAAGACGACCACGTGGGCGTGGAGCGGGTGCGGCTCCCCGCCGGTGAGGTGCCGCCCGTGACCGTTGCCCAGCACACTCTGGGCCTGAACGTCGGAGGAAGCCGCACCGTGCAGTACCTGACCGGCGGACGCTGGAAGACGGTGGAGATCGCTCCGGGAAGCGCCAGTTTTTTCCCCGCGGGAACACAGGTGGCCGCGCGATGGACGGAGGACTCCGATGTGGCGATGATCTCGATCGATCCGCTCTGGGTGCGGCGTTCGCTGGGCGGAGAAGACCCGCTCGAAGGCCGGGAGGCGTTGCTGGTGGCGGATCGCAGTATCGAAAGCCTGGCGCGCCGCCTGCTGCGGGAAGCGGGCGAGAACGAAACGGGGCGCGAGCTGGCGCTGTCGGCGCTGGGTAGCCTGATCGCGGTTGACTTGGCCCGGCACCTTGAGTTGCGGACTCCGGAAGGGGAGGAGCGGCTGACTCCGCGGCAGGTGCGACGCATTACGGATAAGGTTCGCGCCACCCCCGGGCAGGCGGTCTCGCTGGAGGAACTGGCCGCGGAAGTCGGATTGAGCGTCTGGCACTTTGCTCGAGCCTTCCGCCGGACGCTGCAGGTCACCCCTGCCGATTTCGTCCGGCGGGAGCGGATTCGCGAAGCCACCGACCTGCTGCGGAAGACCAGTTTGTCGATGCAGGAGATCGCGCGGCGCACCGGCTTTGCCACTCCCAGCCACTTCACGCAAACGTTCCGGCGCTACCAGGGCGTGACGCCGCGCGAGTTCCGGGGGCTGGCCCTTTCCACCCCCTCCCGCTAGTTGGAGGG
>CAYNDS010000021.1:0-10937 GCA_964395885.1 uncultured Solibacteraceae bacterium
AGATCCGGGTTCGTTTTCGTATGCCGGCTTCCATTCCGAGCTGCCCTTACGCGTGAGCGGTGCTGCGGCCTTGACTGGCACGCATGTCCGGCTTGCGCCGGCGTTGCCCAATCAGGCGGGCGCCGTCTGGACGCGGGAACCGATCCGCGTTCCCGATCGCTTCGTCACCGAGTTCACCTACCGCATGCTCCGGCCCTTGGCGAAACGGGAGGGATCGGACGGCTTGGCCTTCGTCCTGCAAACGCTGGGTCCGGATGCAGTAGGTGGCAGGGGCTCGGCCGGAGGGTTCCGCGCCGGCACCGGTGCCAACCCGCCTGTACCCGGACTGCCGAACGCGGTCGCTGTGTTTCTGGATAGCCATCGCAATCGAAGCGAGGGTGACCAATCGGGCAACAGCATCGGCGTCTTCCTGAACGGCAGCGAAGCCGGTCTGCCGAAACGGCTTGCCGTTTGCAACCTCACCCGGCCTGTGCTGAACGACGGAACGTGGCGATCGGTTCGCGTTCTGTATCGAACCGGGGATCTGCTGGTGAGTGTGGATGGCCGGACGGTGATTGCAGTCCGGCTGGACTTGCGCCCGTTGTTTCGGCGGACCGCCCACGCGGGCTTCACTGCCGCAACCGGGGACGGTGTTCAGGATCACGAGATCGCGTCATGGAGCTTCACCACCGATGCCGCGGCAATCGAATCGTTCTTCCAAGCCGAACAGGTACAATCCACCATCCGCTACCTGGAACGGCCAGCCCCCAACCCGGCAAGCCCGTAAAAATGGCATGCGGGCGGAATGCGCTTGGTTGCGCCCACCGCCCGCCGTTTGCCGCTGTTGTCTGCCTTACCGCACCAGATCGAAACGGTCGAGGTTCATCACCTTGCCCCAGACCTTGGCGAAGTCACGAGCAAACTTCTCCTTTGCATCGTTGGAAGCGTAGAATTCGGCGATGGCGCGCAGCTCGGAGTTGGACCCGAACACCAGATCGACCGGCGTTGCGGTCCACTTCCTGTTGTTCGTCGCACGGTCGCGGCCCTCGTAGATCCCCTCAGTCTCGGACTTGGACCACTTCGTCGACATGTCGAGCAGGTTGACGAAGAAGTCGTTCGTCAGCGCGCCGGGCCGGTCGGTGAACACGCCGTGCTTGGCGCCGCCCACGTTCGCATCCAGCGCGCGCATGCCGGCCACCAGCACCGACATTTCGGGCACGGTCAGCGTCAGCAGGGAAGCGCGCTCCACCAGCATCTCGGCCGGCGATAGGCGGCTCTCCTTGAAGTAGTTGCGGAAGCCGTCGGCCGTCGGCTCCAGGAAGGCAAATGACATCGTATCGGTCTGTGCCTGCGTTGCATCCACGCGGCCGGGCGCAAACGGAATCTCAACCGGCGTGCCGGCCTTCTTGGCTGCCTGCTCCACAGCGGCAACGCCGCCCAGCACAATCACGTCTGCCAGGGAAACCTTCTTCCCGGAGCGGCTGAAGTCCTGCTGAATCGCTTCGAGCTTCGCCAGAACCTTGGAGAGTTCCGCCGGGTTGTTCACCTCCCAGTCCTTCTGCGGAGCCAGCCGGAGGCGCGCACCATTGGCGCCACCGCGCATGTCCGTGCCGCGGAACGTGGAGGCCGACGCCCATGCCGTCCGCACCAGTTCCGGTGTGGTCAAGCCGGAGTCGAGGATCTTCGCCTTCATCGCCGCGATGTCCTTCGGCGACAGCACGGTCTTTTCCGCGCGCGGCAGCGGGTCCTGCCAGATCAGATCTTCCTTCGGGGCTTCTGCGCCGACGTAGCGCAGGCGCGGACCCATGTCGCGGTGCGTCAGCTTGAACCATGCCTTGGCAAAGGCCAGCCGGAACTCCTCCGGCTTCTCGCGGAACCGCGTCGTGATCTTGCGATACTCCGGATCCATCTTCAGTGCCAGATCGGTCGTAAACATGATCGGGGCGTGACGCTTGGACGGATCGTGCGCGTCCGGCACCAGGTTCTTCGCCGAACCCTGCGAGGGAATCCATTGCGTCGCACCCGCCGGGCTCTTCGTCTGCACCCAATCGAAGGCGTACAGGTTGTCCAGATACTGGTTGCTCCACTTGGTGGGCTGTGCGCTCCAGGCGCCTTCCAGGCCGCTGGTAATGGTGTCGCCAGCATTGCCCTTGCCGCACTTGTTCTTCCAGCCCAGGCCCTGTTCTTCGATGCCTGCCGCCGCCGGTTCCGGTCCCAGGCAATCCGCCGGGCGAGCTCCATGTGCCTTGCCAAAGGTGTGTCCACCGGCAATCAGCGCGACCGTCTCCTCATCGTTCATCGCCATGCGGCCAAACGTTTCGCGGATGTCCTTGGCTGCGGCCAGCGGGTCCGGATTACCGTTCGGTCCCTCGGGATTGACGTAGATCAAGCCCATCTGCACCGCGGCCAGCGGCTTCTGCAGATTACGATTGCCCGAGTAGCGCTGGTCGTCCAGCATCTTCTTTTCCGGACCCCAGTAGACCAGGTCCGGCTCCCACTCGTCGGGCCGTCCGCCGGCAAAACCGTAGGTCTGAAAGCCCATCTGCTCCAGCGCCACATTGCCGGCCAGCACCATCAGATCGCCCCAGGAGAGCTTCGCGCCGTACTTCTGCTTCACCGGCCACAGGAGGCGGCGAGCCTTGTCCAGGTTGCCGTTGTCGGGCCAGCTGTTCAGCGGGTCAAAGCGCTGCTGCCCGCCGGCGCCGCCGCCGCGTCCGTCGTGCACCCGATAGGTTCCGGCGCTGTGCCACGCCATGCGGATGAAGAACGGTCCGTAATTGCCGTAATCGGCCGGCCACCACGCCTGCGACGTCGTCAGTACCTTGGCGATATCCGCCTTTACCGCCTTCAGATCCAGAGTGGCGAACGCCTTGGCATAGTCGAAGCCCGGGTCCAGCGGGTTCGACGACGGCGCATGCTGGCGAAGCGGCGAAAGGTCGAGCTTCTCCGGCCACCAGAATTGATTGTTTTTTGGTTGCTGTGCGCCGGCTCGATCCACCGACACGAGCGTGACCGCAGCCAGTGCGAGGGCGGAGAACAGCGACTTCGAGGTCTTTGTCATATACGTCTCCTTGGGGTGACGGGGGTCACCTGCTAACAGTGTCGGTTTGCCCCTACCATAGGTCAAGATGCGATTGCCTATTCCACGGATTGGTTTTTCCTATGGCTAAACGCGCTCGCGGATTCGATTTACGCCAACTGGAATGCTTCTGCGCTGTCGCCCGGACCGGAAGTTTCACCAAGGCCGCCAATGAGTTGGGAGTCGCGCAGCCCTCGCTGTCGGAACAGGTTTCCCGGCTGGAGCAGAGCCTGGGTGAGGCTCTCTTTGAGCGCTGGAACCGGCGCATCGAGCTGACGCCGCTCGGCCAAGCGATTCTCGGCAAGGCGCAGGCGCTTCTGGAAGACGCGGCGGCGCTTCCCGAGTACTTTGACCAGGTCCGCGAAGGCATTCGGGGGCCCTTGCGAGTCGGTGCCATCCCTACCGTACTGCCCTACTATCTGGCCCCGCGCCTAAAGGGCTTCACGGACCGGCATCCTCAGGTGGACCTGCACGTGCGCGAGGGAACCACGGCGGATCTTGTGGAGCAGGTCAGCGAGGGAACGATCGATGTCGCCGTGCTCAGCCTTCCGGTCGAAGGCGCCGGCCTCGTGATGCGAGAGTTGTTTCGGGACCCGCTCTACCTTGCCGTGCCGGAGGGCCACGCTCTGGCCGCGTCGGGAAAGGTCCAGCTCCGCCGCCTGTCGGAAGAGCGCCTGTTGATTCTCAAGGATGGACATTGCCTCCGCGATGAGACGCTCGCCCTGTGTGACCGCGCGCGTGCCCGATTCGCCGGTCAGTTTGAGGCGGATCAGTTTCTCACGATCTTCGAGTTAATCCGCGCCGGGTTCGGGGTCAGTATCGTGCCGGAAATGGCCCGCCCGTGGAGCGGTGATTGCCGTCTCCTACCGATTGAGCCAAAGGCCGCGCGGCGTATCGGCTACGTCCGCCTCGAGCGGCGCTACGTGCCGAAGGCTCTCGAAGCCTTCACCGGCTACCTGCAGGAGGGTTCCCGCCGGTCTGGTACTTGACGCCCCCCAGCCCGCGAAGCAATCTGACCATTCTTGGCGGTTTGTCGGACGGCCGAGACGGAGGACCAGATGAATCCGCATGTGCCCGGGCGCAAAGCCCTGCGCTTGTTTGCTGTTTGTGCCGCTACCGTGGCTTGCTCGCCCGCGGGGGTCTTGACCACCGCCCAACTGCGTACTGAGGTCTGGGACGCGAACGGATTCCCTGGACCGTTCGGTACCGGCTCATTCTGGCAGCGGAACTCCGCCTCCTCGGAACTTCGGTTACAAGGTGATCGCGCTGGATTTTCAACGATTTCCGGCGCTTGCTGTGGCGCCCAACCCGCGCCGTATGCACCGCGGTTCGGCGCGTATGACGGGGTTGCGAAGGCATCGGCGCAAGGCCTTCACCTGTCCTCCAGCGTAGCGGTCCAACTCAGCGACTACTCGCCGGCGGCGTTTCCGGCCGGGCATTCGTTCCGAAATGCCGGCCTTGCTACGGCGCAGGCCTTGGACAGCGTCCACATATCCGGTGCACCCCAAGTGGATCTGACTCTCACGTTCCGCTTTGAAGGCCAGAGCACGCGTGGCTTCCCGAACCCGGACGCGTGGAACTACCCTCGTTCGACCTGGAAACTGCAGGTGGGACGACATTCGGTCACAGCGCGTTAGTGGGACTGGGACGGAACCAGTGCCGGGTTGCGGGGTCCCAAAGTCGACACCACGCTCGATTTCGTTTTCCGCAACATTCCCGCAGGACCAACCTTGGTGTTCAGCGAGCTCGAAACGGAGGCGTGGTTTACGGATCACCGTTTCGAAGGCAATCAGTTGGTGCCGACACGAACTGATCCGTACGACGTCTTTTTTGCCAACTCGCTCCGCGTCACTCTGCTTCGGACGCAAATGACCGCGTCCGGCGGTGGACCGTTGACCAGCCCGTCGCTCCGCTCTTCCAGGGACTTCGACTACAAGTGGGATGCCGGCGCGGTCCCGGAGCCCTCCACGCTCACGCTCGGCTTAGCGGCGGTGGGCGTAATCGCGTGGTACCGCAGGAGCCGCTGTTAGCTCAGCCAGCCTCGTTTCTCCAGCTCGCGTTCGAGAATCGCCAGCAACGCGAAACACAGCGAGAAGATGATTGGACCGGCAAAGAGTCCCAGCAGTCCGAAAAGCTGTGTGCCGCCGATCAGGGCGAACAGAAGGAGCATCGGATGCATGCTCACCTTGCCTTGCATCGCAATCGGCCGCAGCACGTTGTCGGCACTGCCGACGATGAGCCCTCCCCACACCGCCATGGCGATGCCCTTCACGGCTCCGGCGGTGGTGAACAGGTACACCGCGGCGGGAATCCAGACAAGGGCTGAGCCCACCAGCGGAATCAGCGAGGCGAACATCGTCACGACGCCCCACAGTACCGCGCCGGGAACGCCGAAGAACGCCAAGCCCAGACCCATCAGGATCGCTTGCGCTGCGGCGACGCTCAGCATTCCATACATCGATGCCTGCACTGTGTTCGTGATGCTTTCCAGCAGATGCGCCGTGTCCTGCTCTTCCAGAAGCAGAAGGCGGCGTCCGCGGTTCACGATGGCACGGCCCCACAGCAGAAACAGATACAACAGCGCCAGGACCAGCACCGCTTGCAGCAGAAATCCGAAAACGTCGCCGACCAAGCCGCCGGCTTTCGCCAGTGCAAACGACCGCGCGCGCTCCAGTCCGGTGAGAATTCGTGCCCGGACGTCCGCCGCGGGCAGATGCAGCACCGGCGCGGCGAATCGAGCGGCTTCATCGACCCAGGACTGTACCATCAGCAGAAATCCTCCGGATTCCTGCGAGCGCTCATTCACGATCACAATCAGCCGCTGAAGATCCGCTGTCAGCCGGACCGCGATGGCTGTAATCGGCGCCAGTACCACCGCAACAATCAGCAGCACCGTCGTCAAGGCGGCCACCCACGGCCGCCGCATCCGGCCTTCGAACCGGCAATAGAGCGGGTAAAAGGCGATCGCCAAGATCCCCGCCGTAAAGATCGGCCAGACAAACGGCTCGATTACGAGATACGTTGCCCACACGAACAGCGCCGATAGAGCGACTAAGAGGAGCAGGGAAGCTTGAGAGCGAGCCATTGCGCGTCTATCGCATCCTAGCGCCGTAATCGCGCTGCTGCCAGAAACGTGTGCTGGTGCGCCAGGACCGTCTCTTCAATCGGCTCGCCATAGCCACCGCCCAGCGTGACGACGAGAGGAAAGGGAAGGCCCAAGACCAGTTCGTCGCGGCGCGCCAGGCCGTCGTGCGTGAGTGCCAGCTTCCCGAGGCGATCCGTTCGGAGCGTGTCCACGCCGGACTGAAAGAAGACCACATCGGGCCGGAAGTCGACAACGCGCGGCAGCACGGCTTCCAGTGCCGCCAAGTACTCCTCGTCTTTCGTTCCGTCTTCGAATTCGATGTCGATCCGGGACTGCTGTTTCCGAAACGGAAAGTTGTTCCGCCCGTGAAGCGAGATCGTCAACGTGTCCGGATCGTCCCGAAAGATGGCGGCCGTGCCGTCGCCCTGATGCACATCGCAATCGACGATTGCCGCACGACGGATCTGGCCGTCCTTTCGCAGCACCGCCACCGCCACGGCGATGTCGTTGAAGATGCAAAACCCAGAGCCCTCGGCCCGGAAGGCGTGGTGCGTGCCGCCGGCCAGGCATCCGCACCAGCCGTGTTGCAAGGCTACGCGAGCCGCCGCGACCGTTCCGCCGACGCTTGCCAAGGTGCGGTCCACCAGCCCTTTCGACCACGGAAAGCCAATGCGGCGGATCGCTTGCGGCGCCAGCGTTCCGTCAACAAACGCGCGAGCGTAGGCGGCGTCGTGCACGAGCGTGATGTCGTCCCAAGCCGCCAATGGCGCCAGCGTAAAGGTGAACAATCCACTGGCCGTCAGCCGTTCCCGTAGCATGCGGTACTTGCGCATCGGGAACTTGTGCCCGTCCGGAAGCGGGATTTCGTAGGTGTCCGTGTAGAAGAGTTGCAAGCGGCGGTGTCGCGGTCTGTTCTCATTCTGCTCGATCCGGCGCGTTCCGCCGTGCCACCAACACGCGCGGCTTTCCGGCGAGATCAGGCAAGACCTGAACTGCGGACCAGGATGCATCGAACAGGGGTGGCATCGTCGCGCGGCTGTCGATCTCGCCGATCAGCCAAGCCCCCCTGGGCGTCTGTGCCACGATGCGCCGCCAGGCGTGCAAACCGTCGGCGCCGCTGAACAGGGCTCGTGCCGGTTCCCAGTCCCCCACTTCCCGGGGCAGGTGGTCTGCCTCCGGCAAATAGGGCGGATTGGTGACAATCATCGACGCAGTTCGAACCGCCGTCAGGAGATCTCCCTGCCAGAAGCACACCTCCGCGCCCAGGCGGCGAGCATTCTCGCGCGCAATCTCCAGCGGACCGATGTCCACGGCCAGTATTGGGCGCCTCCATTCCAGCGCCAGCGTAATCGCCAGACATCCGCTTCCGGTGCCCACGTCCATCACCGGACCCGGCGGCGAACCAATGGCCAGTGCGGCTTCGACGACGTGCTCCGTTTCAGGGCGGGGAATCAGGACGCCGGGCCCCACCAGAAACTCACGCCCAAAGAACTCCTGCTTGCGCGTGATGTACTGCGTCGGCTTGCCGTGCAGACGCTCGTTCAGCCAACGGCCAAAGTGGATCCACGCGAGTTCCGTGATGCGCTCATCGCCGTGCGCGAACAACCAGGTGCGATCACGTCCCGCCGCGTGCGCCAGCAGGACCTCCGCCGTCAATCGGGGCGCCTCGATTCCGCCATCGGCAAGCAGGCGCGACCCTTGCCGCACGGCCTCCGCCCATGACAGTTCCGGGCGCATTGCGGGCTAGGCGACTTGCTGTTTCAGCTTTTCGGCGTTGTAGTAGGCGGTGAGACCATCCACCAGCGGGTCGATATGGCCCTGCATCACCTGATCGAGTTGGTGGATCGTCAGTCCGATGCGGTGATCCGTCACCCGATTGTCCTTGAAGTTGTAGGTGCGGATCTTCTCGCTGCGATCGCCGGTGCCGACCATGCTCTTGCGTTGCGCGCCGATCTCGGCCATCTGCTTCTCCAACTCCATTTCATAGAGCCGCGCGCGCAGCACGCGTAACGCCTTCTCACGATTCTTGATCTGCGACTTCTCATCCTGGCAGCTGACGACCGTGTTGGTCGGCAGGTGCGTGATGCGCACGGCAGAGTAGGTCGTGTTCACGCTTTGCCCGCCCGGTCCGGACGAGCAGAACGTGTCGATGCGCAGATCCTTGGCTTCGATCTTCACCTCGACATCGTCGGCCTCCGGCAGGACGGCCACCGTGATCGTAGACGTGTGAATTCGACCCTGCGCTTCCGTCGCCGGCACGCGCTGCACGCGATGCACGCCGGATTCGTACTTCAGCTTCGAATACACCTTCTTTCCGGAAATCAGCGCCTCGATGTCCTTCATGCCGCCCGCTTCGGACTCGCTGGCGTCGGTGACCTCCACGCGCCAGCCCTGCTCTTCGGCGAAGCGCGAGTACATGCGGAAAATTTCGGCGGCGAACAAGCTGGCTTCATCCCCGCCGGCGCCGGCCCGGATTTCCAGAACCACGTCTTTGTTGTCGTTCGGATCCTTCGGCAACAGGTGGAGTTTGAGCCGCTCTTCCAGGGTGTGTATGACCGGTCCCAGCCGCGCGACTTCCTCCTCGGCCATTCCGCGCAGTTCCGCATCTTCTTCGTCCAGCATCTGACGCGCCTCGGCGTGGTTCTTCGAGGCTTCCTTCCAAGCCCGGTAGTCCGCCACGACCTCCTCGAGATCGGAAACGCTCTTGGCCGTTTTGCGGTACTTCTCGCCGTCGGCGATCACGGCCGGGTTTGCCATCGCCTCTTGCAGTTCTTCGAACTTGCGTTCCAGCTCTTCCAGCTTTTCCGTGTACTGCATTACGCGATCACCAACTCTCCGCCTTGCTGCTTTTCCATCTCCATGGCGCCGTTCAGCGCCACAATCGCAATCTCGGCCTGATCATCCGACGGAGCCTTGGTCGTGATCCGCTGCAGCCAAAGACCCGGCGCGGTCAGCAGGGTCAGGAAGCTCCCCGGGCGCTTGGCGGCGAACCGGATGATCTCGTAGCTCAAGCCCGCAATCACCGGCAGCAGCACGATTCGCGAGGCAAACTTCGCGCCGAAACTCTCAAACGGAAGCAGCATGTAGACCAGCATCGAGATCAGCATCACCACGATCAAAAAGCTGGTGCCGCAGCGCGGATGCCACGTCACGAAGCTCTGGGCGTTCTCCACCGTTACCGCCTTGCCGGATTCGAAGTTGAAGACGACCTTATGTTCCGCCCCGTGGTATTGAAAGACGCGCCGTATGTCGTCCCAGCGCGAAATGCCGTACAGAAACCCCAGGAAAATCGCGATCCGGATGACACCATCGACCGCATTGAAGGCGATCTGCCCTTGGAGTGCCGGCATCGATTGCTTCAGCCACTCCGTGATCCACAACGGAACGAACTTGTAGAGCACGATGAAGAAGGCGAAGCTGAACAGCAGGTTCAGCGACATCGCCCAGTCGGAAACCGATTCCTTCTTTGCGCCCTTATCTTCCGCCTCCAGCGCGACGTTGGCGGAAAACTTCAACGCCCGAACACCCAGCCACATGGCCTGCCCCAGCGTGCCGACGCCCCGCAGGAGCGGGTACCTGAAGATGGGGTACTTCTCCGAAACTTTTGCCAGCGGCTGGGTTTCCGTCGCCACCGTACCATCGGGCTTCCGCACCGCAATCGAATAGCTGTGCGGCGCGCGCATCATGACACCTTCCATGACGGCCTGCCCGCCCACCAGCGTCTCTTCACCGCTCTCCAGGACAGGCAACAGCTGGACGTGCGCCGACAGGCGCAAAAAGTCACGAAACGGCAACATGCAACTCTCAGTATATCGCTCGAACGTTTTTTGCTCTGATGCGTATGTGAAGACAATGCGGCAGTCGCAGGAAGTATTCGCCATACCTTCGCCTCGATGGTGGGTGGTCTGGGCGCTCTGGACAATGTTCGGTTTGCTCTCGGCCGCCCAGACGCATTTCGTCTGGGAATTCAATGGGCGTCCGATGAGCTGGACCAAGGCGCTACTGGCGGAGTTGAGCTTCGCCTGGCTCTGGGCTGCCATCACGCCGGGGGTGCTCTGGCTCCTGCGCCGCTTTCCCCTGGGGGCGGCCGGTTGGTGGCGCAACATTCCGGTTCACCTCGCTGTCGCTTTGGTTCTCTCCGTGGCGGCGAAAAATCTCTGGGACCGCACCATCCTGCCCTATGTCCTGCCGGACCGTGTCCCCACCACGTTTCCCCAACAGATGAGCCTCGCGCTGCTTGCGCTGGACTATGGTGTCTTGCAGTACGGCGTCATCGTGATGGGCGGCATTGCGCGGGACCACCGCCGCCGGGCCGAGCAGAGCCGCCTTCGCACCTCCGCGCTGGAGGCGGACCTGGCACGGGCGCAGCTGCAGGCACTGAAGATGCAGTTGCAGCCGCACTTTCTCTTCAACACGTTGAACTCGATCGCGGAACTGATCCACGGATCTCCTCAGGACGCGGAGCGGATGGTGATCCGCCTGAGCGAGTTTCTGCGCCTGACCCTGCAGCAGATGGGCGAGCCGGAAGTGCCGCTGGCCTCCGAAATCGACTTTGTCCGACGCTACCTGGAGATCGAACAGATCCGCTTCGATGACCGCCTGCAGTTGAGCTTCGACATCGACGCGCGATCCCTGGACGGCCGAGTGCCGAACCTGATTCTCCAGCCGCTGGTCGAGAACGCGCTCAAGCACGGAATCTCAAAAATCACGGGTGTCGGGCGGCTCGCCATCCACACCAAAGCCGCTGCCGGGCGTCTTTATCTTCGGGTCAAAGACAATGGGCCCGGGATCAGC
>CAYNDS010000021.1:10947-28215 GCA_964395885.1 uncultured Solibacteraceae bacterium
CGCATGGATGTCCGCGAGGGTGTGGGGATCTCGAACACGCGGCGCCGTCTGCAGCAGGTCTACGGCAACGATCACATCTTTTCCTTTACCAACGGGACCGAAGGAGGTCTGGAAGTGACCATCGAAATGCCATTCGTCGAAGCGCGGCCCGCGGCCGCCGGGAGGAAGGCTTGAGCGGCATCACGGCTTACATCGTCGACGACGAACGGCTGGCGCGACAGCGGCTGCGGCGGTTTCTGGACGGGCAACCGGGGCTCGAAATCCTCGGTGAGTTCGGTACGGCTCAGGAAGCACTGGATGCGTTTCGAGAACGCCCGTCCCAATTGCTGTTCCTCGATGTCGAGATGCCCGGCATGGACGGGTTCGCTCTACGCGAGGCCGTTCGCGATGCCGAGCCGCTCATCGTCTTCGTAACCGCGCACCAGGACCACGCCGTCCGTGCCTTTGACGTCGAGGCGATCGACTACCTCCTGAAGCCGTTTGACGAGGCGCGCGTCGAGAAATGCCTGGCGCGTGTCCGCAGCGCGTGCGAGAACCGCCCCGTGCCCGCCTATGCGGAGCGCCTCACCATTCGTGCGTCGGGTCGCGTGCTTTTCGTCCGTACCGCGGAGATTGATCGCGTGGAAGCCGCCGACAACTACATCGTCGTTCACGCCGGCCGCGATACGCACATCCTGCGCGAGACGATGCAGCAGATGATGTCCAAGCTGGACCCCGCCCGTTTCGTCCGCGTGCATCGCTCCCACATCGTCAACATCGAGCGTGTGAAGCACCTGCAGCCCTATCCGCACGGCGAGTATGCCGTCATCCTGAGTGACGGCACGGAGGTGGCGCTTGGCCGCGCTCACCGCGAAAAGCTGCTCGAAGTGATGCGCGGACGGGGCTAGGAGCGCTCTGGAACAAGCCCCTAGGACCCTTGTCCGGCGGCGGGCATCCCGGCTCGCCGCGCCTCCGCCAGTGCCGCCTGGACGTTTGCCTGCCGGATGAGCACCAACAGTTTCACGTCGTAGTCCGGTGCCGTCGCGTAAGGCGGAAGTCCGTCTTTCCCCGTCAGGTCAGACAGCAGCCGTTCGAGATCGCGAGTCTGGCGATAGCGCGCGAGTCGCGGCGCGAAGTTCCGGCCCGCGCTCAGCAAAGTCCCATAAGCCTGAAACGCGGCGTCCAACGTGGCATATGCCGCAAACTGGTCGACAATCCGGACGCGCACCTTGCCGTCCGTACCCGGCGGGTCGACGCTGAGGACGGTCTTGCCGCTTGCGCGCACCCGCGCCAACTGCGTCGCGGTAAGGAACTCCGTCGTCGTCACGTCTACCGATGCCTGTCCAGCCACCGCCTTGATGCCGAACGGATTGTTCCCCGGCGCCTTCTCCAGCCATCCTGATTCGACAATGCACTGCGCCGTGCAGAGCTCTGCGGGAATATCCTGCGCGCGTTCCAGTGCGACAGCCGACTGCGCGATTCGAGCCAGGTTGGCTGCGCGCTGCTCCGGTGATAACGGCATGGTGGCCGAATGCTATCAGGAACCAGCGCGCGGTGTACGCCTTTGTCGATTCAGACGTGTAAACTTTGCGCGCGCCCAGTAACGCTGCTGCATCGCGGATCACGATCGTACAGCGTCGAACCCCTGAGCCGGCTTCGACGCGGAAAGCGAAATCCCCACAATGCAAGACGAATCGAACCTGGCCGCCGGGCCAATACAGGATAGCTTTGACCCCAACGACGCCGACTTTCGGACCGTTCTCGAAAGCCTGGCAGCCGCCTATCAGCCCTTTCTGCGAGAAGACCTCGAATTAGCGTCTTCTTTGGATAAGCTCGCCGCCGCAGCGGCCGATGACGAGTCCTGCGACGCTGAACTGCGTGTCGCTCAGGCCGTCTTCGAACGCTTCTGGAACGAGAAGGTGGCCTTGGCCGTTCTCTCCCCGGAAGCCCGTCAGGTGGCCGGGCCGGTGGAACAGTGGCGATGGTGCTTCCTGCACATTCGCTGCTGCATGATCTTCGGCTTTCTCCTCTGTCGCGGACCACGCGGCTTTCGCGGCTGGGCGTATTACCTGGAGCGCTATTGGCGCTGCGTGCGCGAAGTCCTCGGCAAGCCGGTCGGAAAAGTGCTCTCGGAAGCCGAACGGAAAGACCTGCAAACCCTCACCACTGCTCTGGCGGAAGCCTACCGTCCATTCCTTTCCTCCGAAATGTCCACCGCGGACGCCGCGGGACAGGTGGCCGAAGATCTTGCTGCCGGCAAGATCGACTGCTTTGCCGACGCGAACGTCTCCGCTGCGATCTTTGAACGCCTGTTCCAGCAGCCGATCGCCGAGGCGCTGCTCGGCGCGGAAGCATTCGCTGCCCGCCGGCAGGACCGCTTCTTCTGGTTCTGTCGCTGCTGGTGCCTGTGTGCGATTCGCTTCGGCTGCTGCCTGGCGCGTGCCCGCCGCATCACGGACGTCGCGCGCTGCGTGCGCTTCTACCGCCTTTGTCTGCGGCGCTGCTTCCAGCCGCTGACGTGCCAGCTGACCGGCCCTGCCAAATGCGCCGACGAAATCGCCAATCCGTCCGCCGGAGGGTTCACCGTCGATATCACCGGCACGGCTGCCGGCGCAGGCTTCTCCCACTACATCCTGGAATGGTCCACCAACGACATCACGTACCACGCCACGAACTTCATCTACCCGCCCGTCCCTCCCGGAAGCACCACACAGGGCAACATCCCGGTGTTCAGCGGTCTGCTCGCCTACTTCAATACGACGTTCCAGGCGCCTGGTCTGCACTTTGTCCGCCTGACGGTGTTCTCCGTTACGGGTGCCACTTGCGTGTCGAAGATCAGCTTTGAGCTGGCAAAGCACGACGTGCGCATCCTCGGCGTCGGCGGATACTTTAGCCTCAGTACCAGTTGGGCGGATCCTGCCGCGCGCTTCGTCGAAACGGTTCCCGCGCTCTGCTCCCGCCCGGTGGCTCCGAACTCTGAGGTCTCCTTCAGCGGATGTGTCTCCGTCAGCGGTGGCGCCTTTGTGGGCGGCTGCGACGACAAAGCCGTCAAGAGCTATCGTCTCGACTTCAAACCGGGCTTCGAAACCAACTGCGCCTCTCCAGGCTGGACGAACTTCTGGCAAGTGGACTACGTCACGCCCGGCCAGAAGCGCTTCCTCAACTGGCGGACAGACTCCTCCGTGCTGACCAGTTCCTGGGTGGACGATTGCTACGTGCCCAGCCTCGTCGGCCCGTTCTGCGCGCCTTTCACGAAAGTGGATCCGCAGTCGCTGCTGTCGCCGTCCTGCTGGGACACGCGCACCAGCGCCTGCGAGATGAGCGGACTGTATACGTTGCGCCTGACGGTAGAAGCCACCGACGGGTCTACCTACTGCGACACACAGCGCATCTGGCTCGACAATAAGCCGATCACCGGCAAGATCCGCATCGATGCTGTGCCGAAGTGCGCGGACCTCTCCGTCAGTCAGTTCGCCACGCCTCCGGACTGCAGCACCCCGTGGCCTCTGCCCGTGTCGGGAATCGCCTACGACCCCTTGATCGATCCGATGGCGCCGCCCTCGCGGCCCAACGACAACTTCGACCATTACTACGTCCGTGTCACCAAGCAGGGTGGACCATCGCTGGTCATCCCGGTGCCCGGGCCTCTGGCGGCGGGTTGCTTCTACGGCACGCAACGCGTCGGCTCTTCCAGCAACTGTCCTGGAGATCCGGCGGGCGGCGACGTCTACGGCACTCTCGCGCAGTTCGACCTTCGCGCCATCGACCCGCTGTGCAGCCTCTCGGTCGGCTATCCGATCCCAGCCGGCTTCACCATCCCCCGCGGCGAGTGCTGCGTCTACACGTTCGAGGTCTTCGTCTATGACCGGACCATCTCTTCTTCAGGTCCTCACTTCGCCTACGATTTCTGGCCAGTGAAGATCTGCAACGATCTGCGCCCATGACAGGCGGCGCAGTGTACGGCGGCGGCGAGTTCTGGGCAAACTTCGCCGTCGCCGCTCTTGCGGTCTGGCGCTTGGCACACCTTTGGGCCTATGAGGACGGGCCGGGCGATTTCTTCGCCCGTGTCCGTGCCTGGGCCGGTGAGGGCTTCTGGGGCAAATTGCTGGACTGTTTCTACTGCCTATCGCTGTGGGTAGCTGCGCCGTTTGCCTTCTGGTTGGCGCGCGATGCCGCCCACGTCTTTTTGTTCTGGCTTGCGCTCTCCGGCGCGGCCTGTCTGGCGGAGCGCGCCACCGCGCCCGCACTCAAGCGAATGCATTAGGGAGGCAAAGAAATGTGTTGTGGACAAGCACGCCAGGCCTTGCGCGAGACGCAGCCGCAGCCGTCCGCCGTGCGTGGCGGTTCGCAGATTCGCTACCGCGAATCGGGTTCGATCCTGATCCACGGACCGGTCACCGGCCGGCGCTACCAGTTCTCCGCCGGTCAGCCGCAGTCGGTGGACGCGCGCGACGCCATCGCTTTGCTCGACACCGGCTTCTTCGACGCCGGATCGTGACATCGCTCTGATAGACTCAGGTGTTTTCACACCGTGCG
Source organism: uncultured Solibacteraceae bacterium (assembly GCA_964395885.1). Classification (GTDB taxonomy): domain Bacteria; phylum Acidobacteriota; class Terriglobia; order Bryobacterales; family Bryobacteraceae; genus JAPKYZ01. The sequence continues at coordinate 15,463 of CAYNDS010000021.1, forward strand.
TCTGTCCATCCGAGCCCTCCTGAGCCTGTTGCTCTGCGTCTCCCTCTCCGCGCCCCTCTTCTCGCAGCGCAAGAAGAAGGGCAAGAAGGGTGATGAAGAGCCGCCGACGCAGGTCCTCGAAGCGCTGCCCGATCCTCCAGCGTTCGCCATCGCGGACGTGACACGTCTGGGCTATCTGGTGTCGCCGCTGTCGTCCAAGGGCTTGCTCTCGCAGCAGACTCGCGATGCCGTGCGCGCCCTGCTGCGCGCCTCTCGCGGAGCCCAGATCGTGAAACTCCGCGCCTTCGTCGCCGGCACCGGCGATCTTCGCCGCGTGCAGACCATCGTCGCCGAGGAGTTCGTCGAAAAGAAGCAGCCACTTCCCGCCCTCTCGGTGATCCAAGTGGGCGCCCTCGCGCTCGAAGGCGCTCAAGTGCTGATGGAAGCCGCCACCACGGACAAGCGCCCCGCCAATCCCCAAGGCGTTGCGTTCCTGTCCGGCCAACAAGTCCTGAATGAAGACGCGCAAGCCAACCCCCTCGGGCCCGTTCTGCCGCAAGCCAAACTCGCCCTGGACCGTCTGAAGCAGGCAGCCGAGGGTGTCTCGGCAACCTCTAACGGGATGCTGCGGGTCACATGCTTGCTCAGTTCTCTGGCCGACGGCGCCGCCTTGCAGCAGTATGCCGCGCAACTGTTCCCTGCGGCCGTCTACGCCATGGTGCAACTGCAACGCGGACCCACGCGTGGTGTCGCGGAGTGCGAAGGCGTTGCGCGCCTCACCACCGCACCGGCGGAACCGAAGTTGCTGAACCCGGCTGGTCTCACCGCCTCGCCCAACTACTCGCAGGCTGCCGTCACCGCCGGACGTGTCGCCCTCACCGGCGCGCAAAGCGCGTTCGGGAGCCAGGACAAGGATGCCCGTCTTGCCTTTGACCGTCTGCGCCGCGTTCTGGAGGCCGCCAAGACCACCTACGGCGCCGTCCTGTTCACGTCCTTCTATCCCTTGACAGCCGGGTCGGCGGAGCGGATTCGCGCCGTCCGTTTCGAATACCTCGACAAGACCCGCCCGCCGGCCAGCACCTTGATTTTGTTTGAAGGCCTGCCTTCGCTTGACGCGACGTTTGCGATCGAAGCCGTGGCCGCAATCCCCTGAGGAGAGTTTCATGCCCACTGTCGTCACCTTCGGTGAAATCATGCTGCGCCTGGCGCCGCCCGGATTTGAGCGGTTCCTGCAGTCCCCACAGTTTGTCGCCACCTTTGGCGGCGGCGAAGCGAACGTCGCCGTCGCTTGCGCCCAGTTCGGAATCGGAGCCCGATACGTCACCGTTCTTCCCAAGGACAACCCCATCGTGGATGCCTTCATCGGCGAAATGCGCCGCTTTGGCGTCGATGCTTCCGGCGTTCATCGCGGCAAAGGCCGCTTCGGCATCTACTTTGTCGAACCGGGTGCCAATCAGCGTCCTTCCAAGGTCGTCTACGACCGCGAGGGTTCCTCCATCGCGATTGCTGCGCCCGGCGCCATCGACTGGAAAGCTACGCTTGCCGGCGGCGACTGGCTGCACGTCACGGGTATCACTCCCGCGCTCAGCCAGTCTGCCGCTGACCTCGCCCTCGAATCTCTCGAAGCCGCCCGCGCCGCCGGCCTCAAGATCTCGATCGATCTCAACTACCGCAAGAATCTCTGGAAGTACGGCAAAGCGGCCAGTGAGGTCATGCCCGCTTTGCTGAAATTGGCCGATGTCTGCATCGCCAACGAAGAGGACTGCCAAACCGCGCTCGGCATCAAGGTCGACGTCGACGTGCATTCCGGCAAGCTGGATCACGCCGCCTACCAGCGCTTGGCGGAAAGCGTTCTGGCACAGTACCCGAATCTCTCCTCGATCGCGATCACCCTTCGCGAAAGCTTCTCCGCGTCCCACAATGGCTGGAGCGCCTGCTTCCACGACGGCAAGGCGTTCCGAGTTTCCAAGCGCTACGACATCACTCACATCGTGGACCGCGTCGGCGGCGGGGACTGCTTCGCCGGCGGACTCATCTACGGCCTACTCACAATGCCCGACCCACAAAATGCACTCGAATTTGCCGTTGCCGCCAGTTGCCTGAAACACTCCATTCCGGGTGACTTTAATCGCTTTACCGCCGCGGAAGTGCATGCCCTCATTCAGGGGGGCGGTTCTGGTCGAGTCCAGCGCTAAAGCCAACCGGCACGCGGGGATTGCATTTCAGCCTCAATCTCTGATATTCTCGCCGCACTTAAAGGGAGTCGCATGAAACGTATTCTGCTGCTTTTGTCCCTCGCGGCGTCTGTTGTCTTTGCACAAGGCGATCGCAGTGCTCTTGACGGAACGGTGACCGATTCCACCGGCGCGCCGGTGCCGGGCGCCACTGTCCTCATCGTCGAGACCCAGACCAATCTCGAAAACCGGGTGGTCACCAATGACTCCGGCGTGTACCGAGTTCCGTATCTCGCTCCCGGAACCTACCGCATCAACGTGTCCAAGCAGGGATTTCGCGGGGCCGTGTCCGAAGGGGTTCTCCTTCGCGTCGCGCAGACGCTGACCGTCGACTTCAAGCTCGAAGTCGGCCAAATCACCGAGACTGTCAATGTCTCGGGCGAGGCTCCACAGATCGAAACCGGCGCCTCCGAAATCGGCCGCTACGTGTCAGAGAAAGAGTTCGATACGTGGCCCGTTGCCGTCGCCGACGGACGCCGCCAGATCCAAAGCTTCATCTTCCGCTCGCTGCCCGGTACCGTCGGCGGCGAGTTCCGTGGCTCCATCAACGGCGGACAGCCCTACTCGCACGAGATCCTGATTGACGGTATGGCGCTCGGCCGGTTCGATCTGAACGGCGGTAGCAACAACGAGATGTCGCCCTCGGCCGAAGCGGTGAATGAGTTCAAGCTGCAGACCGGCACGATGGGTGCGCAGTACGGCGGCGGACAGACAGCGGTCGCCAACTTCGCTATCAAGAGCGGCACCAACGATCTCCGCGGCACGGCCTACAGCTACCTGCAGAACGATGTCCTCCGCGCCAACAGCTTTAACAACAACGCCATCGGCCGCCGGCGCAACCCCTTCAAGCAGATCAACTACGGCGGATCGGTCGGCGGACCCATCCTGCTGCCCAAGATCTACAACGGCCGCAACCGCACGTTCTTTTTCTTCAGCTACGAAGCGACGCGCACCCGCGACTTCACCCCGGGCGGATTCATCACTCTTCCCACCGTCGACTTCAAGCGTGGGGATTTTTCCCGCTTGTTGAATCCTGCCGGCACAGGCGATTCCCGCTCCGGCAGCGTCGTCGGCACAGACGCCCTGGGGCGCCCCGTTCCGTTCGGCCAGATCTACGACCCGTCCACCACGCGGACCGTCAACGGCGCTACCGTGCGCGATCCCTTCCCGGGCAACATCGTCCCGCAGGGCCGTTGGAATCCGGTCTCGCGCAACATCCTGAACCTTGCGCCCATCACGGACCCGCTCAACAACAACCTGCTGAACAACATGATCTCGCTGGGCGCCTGCTGCCCGGTCTTCGACGAGAAGATGTATTCCGGCAAGTTCAACCACGTCATCAGCGATCGGCACCGCATGAACGCCTATATCTCGATCAACGATCGCGTGCGCAACAATTCGCCCGGCGGTCGTTGGGGCGCCCCGCCCAATACGCCCACCGGTGTGTATCAGCTGCAGAGCACCCCGGGCTTGATCGGGCGCGTCGCTCATGATTGGACGGTCACGCCGAACCTGCTGAACCACTTCGCCATCGGCTACAACCGCTTCGGCAACATCAACGAGAGCGTGTTTGTCGACGAGGATTGGGCCTCTCGCATCGGTCTTCGCAATACTGCGCCGACCACCTTCCCCGCGCTCGTCTTCCTCGGCCAGCCGATCCTGGGCGGTGGTATCGGTGCCGGCGGACGCCTTGGCTCGGAATCCCGCGGCCTCAGCTACAACGGTTCCACCATCATTCAGAACGACATGACCTGGATCAAGGGCAAGCACAGCGTACGTGCCGGCTTTGAGGGTCGCTTCTACTACATCAATAATCGCGGCAAGGACGGCACCGGCACGTTCAACTTCAACTCCGTGCAGACCCAGTTGCCTGGCTTCAACGCTCAGACCGGCCATGCCTTCGCCAGCTTCCTGCTCGGCGCGGTCGATTCCACCTCGCGCGGAATCAACCTCACGAACCCCGGCTTCCGTGTCCGCTACCCCGCCTTCTACGTCTCGGACGAGTGGAAGGTGACCCAGAAGCTGACCCTGAACTTCGGACTCCGCTGGGAAATCATCGGACCGTTCACCGAGGTCGCCGGCCGCATGACGAACTTCGATCCCAACCGGGCCAATCCGCGCGCCGGAAACCGTCCTGGCGCTCTCGTGTTCGCCGACGAGCTCGGTGTGCGCTCCTTCCAGAGCGTCAACCCGGCCCAGCTGTCGCCTCGCTTCGGCTTCGCTTACGCCTTCTCCCCGCGGCTGGTTCTCCGTGGCGGCTACGGCGTCAACAACCTGGCGCCGGTCACCAACTTCACCGCGCCTTCCACCTTCGGCTACAACGGCTCGATTGCGCTGAACAACAGCAACACCCAGCTGCGCTTCGCCGAAGATCCCGTAATGTTCCTCGATCAGCCGTACCCGAACTTCAACGGCGTGCTGCCCAGCCGTGACCCGGCCGGCGCCAACGGCCAGGGCATGACGTATGTCGCGCCGGACGGCAACCGGCTCGGCTTCATGCAGAACTTCAATCTCGGTGTGCAGATTGCCTTGCCCGCCTCCACGGTGCTCGAAGTCAGCTACATTGCCAATCGCGGCCAGCGCTTGATCTCGCGCGGCCTCGACGCGCTGAACCAACTGCCGGTCTCCACCCTGGCCCAGTTCGGCGACGCACTGCGCCTGCCCTACTCGCAGAACCCCGGTCTGGCACCCCTGCCTTTCCCGGGATTCAGCGGCACCCTGGCGCAGGCCCTGCGGCCGTTCCCGCAGTTCACCGCCATTGGACAGTTCCTGCCGAACTTCGGCCGGTCCAGCTATGACTCCCTGCAGGTGATGGCGAATCGTCGCCTCACCAACGGCCTGCAGGTCCTGGCTGCCTACACCTGGTCGAAGTCGATCTCCGATACCTCCAGCGCTCTGGATCCCATCGGCGCGCAGGATGTCTACAACCGGCGCCTGGAACGCTCGGTCACCGATTTCAACATCCCGCACGTTCTCAAGCTCACCTACATCTATGAGCTGCCGTTCGGCAAGGGTCGCCGCTTCGGTCTCAGCGGTGTCGCGGATGCGATTCTCGGCGGCTGGACCGTCACCGGCGTCCATCAGTACCGCAGCGGCGACGCTCTGACGATCACGCAGTCCGGCCTGCAGAACGTGCTCTTCAACGGCGGCCTCCGTCCGGACTGGAACGCCGGCGCCCGCACCGTCATCGACACCGGTGCGCCGCTGCAGATCCAGGGCGGTACGCCTTACCTCGACCGCAACGCCTTCACGGCCGTTCCCTCTACCCCCGGCGGCGTCCCTCTTCGCATCGGAAACGCTCCGCGCGTTCTCCCGAACGTCCGTGGTCCGCAAGTCTCCAGTGAGGACTTCGGCATTTCGAAGACCTTCCTGCTCACCGAGCGGATGAAGTTCGAGCTGCGCGGCGACGCCTTCAACGCCTTCAACCGCGCCGGCCGCGGCGGCCTGGTGACGGATCTGGCCAGCCCCCTGTTCGGACGGCTGACCAGCCAGCAGTACGGACCGCGCAACATCCAGGTCGCGGCGCGGTTCGAGTTCTGATTCTCGCCGCCGCCGTCCTCGCTCTCGCACAGCAGACGGCGCCGTGTGATCGCATCGCGTTTCAAGCGCGGCTGGCCATCGAAGCCGGCCGCTTGGCCGAGGCGGGGCGTCAGTTGGAAGATGCCCTCCAAGGTCCCTGCAGCGCCAGCCCTTCCGTCGTGGAATGGCTGGCGCGCACAGAACTTGCCCGCGAGAACTTCCCTCGCGCCGCTGCTCTCACGGAACAACTCCAGCGCCTTCGTCCTCCCTCCGCCGCCGACCTCGTTCTCCACGGCAACGCGCTCTACCTGCTCGCCCGCGACACCGATGCCGAGCGCGCCTTCCGCGCCGCCCTCGCGCTCGACCCGAATGACCCGGAGGCGCTCTACTCCCTCGGCCGATTCCTCTATCAGTTCCAGCGCTACCCGGAAGCCGCCGCCCAGTTTCAATCCCTGCTCCAGCAGTCCCCCAACTCCCATCGCGCCTGGGACAATCTCGGGCTTTGCCAGGAAGCCATGGGCGAGCCCAAGCAAGCCATTCGTTCCTACCTGAAGGCCATCGAACTGACGCAAACCCAGCACCGCCACTTTGACCGCGCGCACGTTAACCTGGCCAATCTGCTTCTGTTGCAGGACGAGCCGCGCCGCGCCTTTGATCTCGCCGCCACCGCCGTCGAACGCAACCCATCGTCCGCGCAAGGCTTCTACATCGGGGCAAAGGCACTCGTCCGCTTGGACCAGCAAGCCACCAGTGTCCGCTGGCTCAAGCGCGCAATCGAGCTCGATCCCACCATCCCGGAACCGCACTACTTGCTCGCCACGGTTCTCGCCAAGTTGGGCCAGCCCGAGGAGGCGGCAAAGGCCCGCGCGGAGTTCAACCGCTTGCGACAGCGCCAGCCCGCGCGGCGGCGCTAACTTCTCCCCGCGCGACTGTTCGCCTCGTCACCAAGCGGCCGAAGCGCGTCCACCCCGTTCAGTAAGGACGAATCGCCGGGTTGATCCCGGTCTGCAATCGCACCTGCGCGGCGAATCGCGAGGCCGATTCCCAATCCGCATACGGTCCCAGCCGCACCGCATGCCACGTCTTCTCCGCGTCCACTTGCCGCGTCAGACGCTGCGGCTCCAGACCCAAAGACCGCAACTCGGCTTCCACCCGATCCGCGTTCTGCGGATTGAGATAGCTGCCGACGATGAGGCCCAGCTGCAGCGCGGACACCGGGGCGGCGGGCCTCTCCGGCTCGGCGGCGGGCGCCGCGGCAGCCGTCGGAACGGGCTTCGCCGTCTCCGCCACCCGCACCGGCGCCTCCTCGGCCTTCTTTGCCGCCGCAACGGGCGCCGCCGCGGCAGCCGCTTCCTTCACAGGTGCCCGCTGCGCCTCAGCCGACTTCTGCTGGCGCGATTGCCATGCCAGCGTCGCCACGATTCCCCCTCCAAACGATGTCGACAACAGCAGCAGCAGAGCCAGCGCCAGCCCTGCCAGCCGCGCTTGCGAGAAAGCGAAAACATACTCACTCATGACTCACTCCTGTTCTCAAGGCACCATCACCGTCGTCTGCCCCGGATTCACCACTTGGATGACCCCAGCCCACAGACACATCAACTTCGAGGAATTGTTCAGTGCGGGCATGTTCGCCACCAGCACCGTCGGCGAACCCGGAACCCACGGCGCGGGCGTCGCCGGAATGCACGGCATCGGCGTCAGCACGCCCAGCGCCGCCGCCGTTGCCGCCGCCACCGTCGGATTCGCCAGCGAAGAGCACATGCCAAACGGCATGATGTTCGTCATCGGCACGTGATCCATGATGTTGGCGTCCGGCACCTTCGTCAGCACCTTATTCGCCGGCAGCACCACCAGCGCTGAGGGCGCCGCGCCAAAACTGCACTGCAACTGCGCGCCCATGCACACCAGCTGTCCCACTACAGCCACCCCTTCTGCTTCGGACACTTCACCGGCTTACCCTCGGCATAGCAGGTGCGCTTCACCGGCTTGCCGCGCTCGTTGTACTCGATCGTCACGCCATGCTTCTTTCCAAAGGCGTACTCCGCCACTTCCTTCGCCCCGCCGTCCGGATAGAACTCCGTCGCCTTCCCATGCGGAACGCCCCCGGAAAACTCCATCTCCCGCACCTTGCGTCCCTTCTCATCCAGAAAGACCGCCGAAGCCAACTCTCCTTCGCGCCACAGTTGCCGCATCGCCAAACGCCCGTCCTGATAGATCGAGCACTCCCCGTCCTGCCGCCCTTCGCGGAACGACAGTTCGGCCAGCAGCGCGCCGCCCGTCGCCCGAAATTGCGCCGGCCCGTCCAACTGCCCGCCCGCGAACGAAATCCGCGCCAGTGCGGAGCCATCCTCGGCAAATGTCTCCAACCACCCTTCCAGGCGCCCGTCCACCAGCGAGCCCCGCAACTGCGGCGCCCCGCCCGGATAGAGCTGCTCGAATGCCGTCATCGCCTAGTTGATCTGCACGACGGCGCCCTTCAGCGTCAGTGGTCCGGAGGCCTCCACCGTTTGCGTCGCGCTCGCCTTCTGTGTGATCGAGGCCTGCGCTTCCGTGTTCAAGGACGCCCCGGCCTTGATCGTCATCCCGGCTCCGCTCTTCAACGTCAACGACGCCCCGGCTTCGTACACCGCATCGCCGTTCGACGTTACGGTGATCTTCCCGTCCGTTGCGATCGTGATGTCGCCCGTCACCTTCAGCGTGAATGCGCCGCCCACTTCGATCGAGTAATCGCCATCCACCTTCTCGGTGATCTTTCCTTCGTATGTGCGCGTCACATCGCCCGTCACCGTCAGCGTCTGCGTGCCCGTCACCGTGGTCGCCTCGTTGCCGGCAACCGCCAGAGACCGGTTCAACTGCACCGTCTGCCGCTGATTTCCAAGTACAGTGATCACCATCTCCTTCTGCGCCTGGATGAACAGTTCCTCCGCCCCGGCCTTATCCTCGAACCGGATTTCGTTGAACCCTGCCGCGTCCTTTGACGAGTTCGTCTTCACCGTGCTCTTGGTCTGATCCGCCGGCAGCGGATACGGCACCGTATTCGTCGCGTTGTAGACACAGCCCGTCACCAGCGGACGGTCCGGATTGCCTTCCAGAAAGCTCACCACCACCTCCTGCCCGATCCGCGGCAGGTAGAACGAACCCCAGCCCAGTCCCGCCCAACTCTGCGCCACCCGAATCCAGCATGATGAAGTCTCATCCTGCGGCTCCGCCTGGTCCCAATGAAACTTCACCTTGACCCGGCCATATTCGTCGGTCCAGATCTCCTCGCCTGCCTTGCCCACCACCTTCGCCGTCTGGCAACTCGCAATCACCGGCAGCGGCGTCACGCGCGGCGGACGGTACGCCTTATCCGCCGGAAACGCGTCGAACGTATTCGCGTAGCTCTTCTGGTCCGCCTGATGCGTCATCGCGCGAATGGCCCACACGGCGTTCAGGTCGCCTCGCTTGTGATCCGTCAGCGTCAGCGTCGATCCCGCGCGCACGGCCGGATTTCCGCTTGCCGCATGCAGCACCTTCCCGGTCAGGTCCAGCTCCGACAGCCGCACCTTCACCAGCGTCTCCACGTCCGCCTTCACCTGCGGTCCTGCCGGGTGATCGTACACCGTCAGCCCCGTGCTATCGCCGCTTGCGGCGCTGAACAGGTCCGTCTCCGGCGTCGTGAAGTTGTAGTCAGTCGCCTGATACTGCTCCGTCACCACCTCGGCGGCAAGCGCCGGATCCGTCACCGCGTCGGACCGCTCCCAGCCCGATGCCGACGGGCCCACCGACATGCCGCTTGGCCCTTCCGCCCACGCATCCGCCCCATCAATCAGCGTCATCGTGTGCTGCCCATCGGCATGCGTGAAGTAGTACCCGATCCCTTCGTCCTCCATCAGGCGCGAAATGAAGGCGAAGTCCGTTTCCCGATACTGCACGCAGTATTCGCGGGCCGCGTAGCTGCCCGTCGTCTTGTCCTCCACCGCCGTCACGCCGTGGTCCGTCAGCACGCTCTTGACGATGTCCGGCACCGACTGATTCTGGAAGATCCGGCAATTTGCGGCCTTCGTCAGCAGCCAAACGCGCGGCACAATCTCGGCCGAGTACTCGGTGAACCGCGGTCCCGTATTGCCTTGCCGGAATCGCGCCACGATCCCGTTCACGTAAGCCGGCGCGCCGCTCGACGCGTCCAGCTTCAGCGTCACCGACTGTCCGACGATCTGCGTGAAATCGACGTCGTGTACCTCCGCCCGCATCCACACGCGAAACGAAAACAGCCCGGAAAGTTGCTCCTCGCCCTCGATGCGATCCACCAGCATCGGCGCCGACAACGGTGTCGTGATCTGTACCGGAAAGCGTTGCTGCGTAAACCCGATGGTCGCCATCTAGCCCGCCGCTGGCAGCGAGAAATGCACTTGGCCGTCCGGCTCTCCACCCGCCGGCGCCTGCCGCGCTTGCACCCAGGACGTGTAGCCCAGTCGTGCCGCCGCGCCCGCTGTGCTCAGCCTCGCCGCTGACGTCTCGCCTCGCTCCAGCAGCAGGCGCACTTCGATGTCGATCCGCTCGCCGCAATACAGCCGCGTCAGCGATTGCAACGCCCGCAGCCCCTTCTGCGTTCCTTCGCTATCTTCCGGCGGCAGGAAGCTCTCAAACTGCGCCCGGCGCATCGGTCCCACCACCAGCCGGATTCCCGCGTGCTGATCCCAGCATCGCGTTCCGCAGATCGCTCCCTCGCCCAGCACCTGATTCCGTCCGGCCGCCCCGCCCAAATGCGTCCACTGCGACCGGCTCAACTCCCGCCACGCGCCGACAAACTGCTCCACCTTCACCGGAGCACCCAGGTAGTCCGCCAGCAGCGTCTCCAGCCCCGCCGCCGACCGCGGTTGTGACCACAGCAGCCCCGCATAGCGCAGCAGCGCCCGATCCGGAACCCCCGGCAGACGCTCCCGCAGTTCGCTGATGCCGACTCCCGCCAGCGCCAGCAGATAGCGCGCCAGCGGCGTTCCCTCCGGCCAGTCCGTCGCCAGCGCCACCCGGTGCTTCTTGCGGACCTCATACGCCAGCCGCGTCAGCCGGTGCTGAAAGATGTCGAGAAATCGCGCAAACGCCTCATCGCCCGCGCGCAGCCGGTCGGCGATGTCCTCGGCCAGCGAGGTCGGCATCGGGCCTTCCGGACCCACCAGGCTCATCAGTTCCGTCACGAGCTCCGGCACCGGACCCGTGCCGTCGATCGAGCGGATCGCCGACGCTCCAAAGCCGAGATCGTAGCTGCCCCGGAATCGTGCGGGCTCCGCGCCGTTTGCGGTCATCTCCAATAGGCGCACCGCTTGGTAGAACTCGAACTCCCTCGGGTTCTCGACAAGCACATCACGCAGGGGACGGTGCGGATCGGGCGCCATCGGCGATTCCGTAGTATATCCGCAATGGCACGACGGGAATTCTCCCGAAATAGCGGTTAGACTAAGGAGCAATGAAGCCGCCCAGCGTGCCTCCGCCCGCCCTTGCTCCCAAGCCGCTGCGGACTCGCCCCGGTGTCGACGTCGCGCAGCAGAAACCCCTCCCCCGGCTCTACCCCAACCTCAATCCCCGTGCCATGTCCGTCAAGGCCAAGCGCGAGGAGATCGCCACTCTCGTGCCCTTTTTCGACGAATTCCGCATGACGAAACCCAGCTATCGCGGACAAACTCTGCCGAACTCCAAGTTCGTTTTCGTGACGGAACGCGACGGCGCCATTCACATGCACCCCCGCTACCGCCACCCCGTCATCGCCGAAGGCCGTCCCGTCCGTTACGCCGGCGAGGCCGAATTCCGCCACGGCGAGCTCCGCTGGTGGAGCAACGCCTCCGGCAACTACAAGCCCAGCCGCCGCGATGCCGAACAAGCCGGCTTGCCCATGGACCGCTTCTTCACTCATGAACAGGTCCGCAGCGGAGCCCACCGCCGCCCCCGTCCGGAAAACGTCAGCGGATCCGCCCCGTCCAGGTAAGCCCGCCGAACGGGCCGTGGTTGTACCGGATCGAGTTGCCCCACCCATAGCCGCTCGCCAGCGTCCAGGCTCCGCGCGTCCACGCCACGCCCACCGTCGAGTAGCCGAAGTACTGCACCCCGCTCATCCACTGCGCCGTCACCGCCCAGCCTCCGCCTTCGCAAAACCGCCACTGGCAGGGCAGCGCCCGGTCCAACCCGACAATCACCCCAGCCTGACTCTCCCCGGCCTCGAGAGGCTGCCGCGAAATCTTTCGATAGCCCCCAAACGACACCGTCGCTTTCCGCACTTCATAGCTCGCCGTCAGATGTGCCAGTCCAAAGCGGTCCGGATCCACTCGGTTTGCCACCGGCAGCAGCGCCAGGCCGCCCGCCGCCAACGCGAACTTCCCCCGCTCCACCAGCCGCGTCTTGGCTTTCAGCAGCACATTTGGTGCGTCCGGTCCGCCCAGCGCAAACCAGCTTTGCCCGGCGCTGATCTCACTGCGCGCCCCCACGCCCAACGTCACCGCGGGCAGCAGCCACACCCAACCGTTATTCGAGAAGGACTGCGGATGTACCATCAGGTCCGCCTGCACCCGCACTCCGCCGCGCGGAACAACATCGGTGAGCAGCGAAGGTTGGGCGAAAACCGCCGCTCCCGCCCACGCCACCATCCAAAGTTGTCTCACCGCCTGTCGGATGTCTGAGAACGCCGGCGGGATTCTCTGCGTCCAATGCACCGGGTGCGACAATCCAGATAGGGGGTGTATGCTTCGCTCCTCGCTTTTGTACCTGTCTCGCCAGCCGCAGCTTCGCCGCTGGATGGAGACCTCGCCCGCTGCCGGCTCGTTCACCCGCAGATTCGTCGCGGGTCAGACGCTCGGCGAGGCGCTCGCCGCCTGCCGAAAAGTCAATGGTGACGGGATCCTCGCCTCTCTCGATCATCTGGGCGAGAACGTCTCCTCTCGCCAGGAAGCGGCCCAAAGTCGCGAACAGGCCCTACAGGCGATCGCCGCTTTGGCCGATTCTTCTCGTAACGGAGTTCGCATCCAGGCTTCGCTTTCGATCAAGCTGACGC
>CAYNDS010000022.1:0-27866 GCA_964395885.1 uncultured Solibacteraceae bacterium
GGGCGGAAATCCTCAGGTACTGGACCGTTTCGACCTGCTGCCGAACGCAACGGGCGCGCGCGAGATCACGACGCCGCGCGGGGGCTACGTCTCCGCCATCAACGCGCAGGACATTGGCCGCGCCGCGATGATGATCGGCGCCGGGCGCGACACGAAGGAAGACGCGATTGACCCCGCCGTCGGCGTGATCCTGGAAGTGAAAGTGGGCCAGAAGGTGGATGCCGGCAGCGTGCTCTGCCGCCTCTACTACACCAACGAAGAGCGGGTGGAGGAAGCGTCCGAGATCGTCGAAGACGCATTCCGCATCTCCGCTACCGCGCCGGAGCCGCGCGAACTGATTCTGGAAGTCGTCGGTTAGCCGCGCGCCGATGGAGCGCCTGACCGGGCTCGTCGGCTTGGCCGCGATTCTCGCGGCCGCGTATCTCTTCTCGTCTTCCCGCAAATCGATCCGGCCCAGCTTGCTCGGTTGGGGTCTGGGCCTGCAGTTCGCCTTTGCGTTTCTCGTCCTCAAGACGCCGTTCGGGCGCGTGTTTCAAGCGATCTCCGCCGGCGTGAACGCCTTGCTGAAGTATGCCGAAGAGGGCAGCGTCTTTCTCTTCGGGCCGATTCTGGGCAAGGAAAGTCAGAACTTCGGCGTCATCTTCGCGTTCCAGGTTCTGCCGATCATCATCTTCATCGCCGCGTTTTTCGCGGTGCTCTACTATTTCGGCGTCATGCAGCTCATCATTCGCGCGATGGCCGTGGTGATGCGGCGCGTGATGGGCGCCTCTGGTGCGGAGTCCACCTGCGTGGCAGCGGGCATCTTCATGGGACAGACCGAAGCTCCGCTGACGATCAAGCCGTTCCTTTCCGGCCTGACGCGGAGTGAGCTGTTCACCATCATGGCCGGCGGCATGGCACATGTCTCCGGTGCCGTGATGGGCGCCTACGTCAAAATTGCAGGGGTGTCGGTGGAGCACCTGCTCACCGCCGTGATCATGACCGCGCCCGCCACCATCATGCTGGCCAAGATGCTGATTCCGGAGACAGAGCACCCGGAAACAGCAGGGGCAGTGAAGCTGGACATCGAAAAGCCCGGCGTGAACGTGATCGACGCCGCCGCGCGAGGCGCATCGGACGGCGTACAGCTGTCGATCAACATCGCCGGCATGCTGATTGCGTTCACGGCGCTGATTGCCCTGCTGAACGGCATTCTCGGGGCGGCGTTCGGCACTACGCTGCAGCAGTTGCTGGGCTACGTCTTCGCACCGATTGCGTGGCTGCTGGGTGTGCCGTGGAACGATGCGGCAAAAGTGGGCAACCTGTTGGGCACGCGCCTGGTGCTGAACGAGTTCTTTGCGTTCATCGATCTCGGCAAACTGCAGCCGGTCATCGAACGCAAGTCCTTCGTGATTGCCACTTTTGCGCTGTGCGGGTTTGCGAACCTCAGCTCGATTGCCATTCAGGTAGGCGGCATTGGCGCGCTGGCGCCATCCCGAAAGTCTGACCTGGCGCAACTGGGGCTGCGGGCGGTCGCCTGCGGCACGATGGCGAACTTCATGTCAGCCTGTATTGCAGGAATGCTGCTGTGACGGAAGCGCTGGCCTACCTGAGATCCCGACTGACCGTGACGCCCCGCGTGGCCGTGGTGCTCGGCAGTGGGCTGGGCGGTTTCGCGGCGGAGCTCTCCGACCGGACGGTGATCCCGTACGCGGAGATTCCCGGGTGGCCGCAATCGACGGCGGTGGGACACGCCGGTCAACTCGTCTTCGGGCAGTTGAGCGGAACGGCAGTTGCGGTCATGTCCGGACGCGCGCATCTCTATGAGGGCTATTCGCCCGCTCAGGTGACGCTGGGCGTTCGGGTACTGGCACGCTTGGGCGTACAAGCGATGGTGCTGACCAACGCCGCGGGCGGAATCCATGCCGGCTACCGCCCGGGGCTGTTGGTGGCCATTTCGGACCACATCAACCTGCAGGGCGCAAACCCACTCACGGGTCCGAATGACGAATCGCTGGGACCGCGCTTTCCCGACATGACCGAAGCCTATTCGGCTTCGTACCGCGAAATCGCGCGTGCGGAGGCGGCGCGGCTCGGCATCGACCTGCGCGAAGGCGTCTACGCGGGACTGCTGGGACCGTCCTATGAAACGCCAGCCGAAATCCGCTACCTGCGCACGATTGGCGCGGATCTGGTGGGCATGTCGACGGTGGGCGAAGTGATCGTGGCCAATCACATGGGCGTGAAGTGCCTGGGATTGTCGACGGTAACGAACATGGCCGCCGGGATGACCGGCGAGAAGCTGAACCATGAGGAGGTGTTGGAAGTGGGACGCTCCGTACGTGGACAACTGGTCGAGTTGCTGAAGGCAATCGTGCCGAGGCTGTCGTGAAACTGGCTGAGATCGCACTCGCCGCGCGCGAGCACGCCCATGCGCCCTATTCGCACTTCCGCGTGGGCGCCGCGCTGGAAGCAGATGACCTGCGCGTCTTCACTGGCGTGAACATCGAGAACTCCAGCTACGGCCTGACGCTATGCGCCGAACGCGTCGCCATCGCCAAGGCGGTTTCCGAAGGCGTCTACGGCTTTCGCCGCATGGTGATCGCCACGGCCGCCGACAAACTGACGCCACCGTGCGGAGCCTGCCGCCAATGGATCTGGGAGTTCTGCGGCGATATCGAGATCACGCTCGTCAACACGAATGGCGACCGCGAGACGTACTTTACGAAAGAGCTTCTACCGCATGCTTTCGACGATCGCAGTCTTCGTTAGTCTTCTCGCTGCCGACCAGTTCATTGCCGCACGGCACGTCGTCACGATGGATGCGCAGCGCCGCGTGATCGAGAACGGCGTGGTCCACGTGCGCGACGGCGCGATCGTGAGGGTGGGACCGCGCTCCGAGTTTGCCCGCATCACCTACGACGCCGGCGACGCGATTCTCATGCCCGGCCTGATCAACGCTCATACCCACGCGCCGATGAGCCTGTTTCGCGGTGTCGCCAACGATCTCCCGCTTTCGACATGGCTGGAGAAGTTCATCTTCCCCGCGGAGGCGAAGAATCTCAACCCGGAGTTCATCCGCTGGGGAACACGCCTGGCGTGCCTGGAAATGGTGCTGTCCGGCGTCACGACGTTCGTCGACATGTACTACTTCGAAGACATCGTCGCCGAGGAGACCAAGAAGGCAGGCATGCGGGGGATCCTCGGCGAGACCGTCATTCGCTTCCCCGTTGCGGACAACAAGACGCCGGAGGAGGCGCTGGCCTACACCGAGAGGTTCTTCACCAAGTACGCCAACGACCCGCTGATCACTCCCGCCGTCGCGCCCCATGCGCTTTATACCAATCGCGATGAGACGCTGCAGGCCGCGCGGGCGCTGGCGAACAAGCATCGGAAGCCCTTTCTGATTCACGTCTCCGAGACCCGTAAGGAGAACGTGGAGATCGGCGCCGCACGCAAGGCTTCACCGACGCAAGTACTGGATACGATCGGCGCGCTGGAGGGCTGGACCATCGCCGCTCACACGGTGTGGGTGGACGATGCCGACATTGCGACCTTGCGGCGGCGCGGCACCGGAGTCGCGCATTGCCCGTCGTCCAACATGAAGCTGGCTTCCGGCATTGCTCCGGTGCTGAAGCTGTTCGAAGCGGGCGTGCCCGTAGGGTTGGGTACGGACGGACCAGCCGGTTCCAACAACGACTTCAATCTTTTTGAGGAGATGGACCTCGCCTCGAAACTGGCCAAGGTGACGGCGAGTGATCCGCAGGCGCTGCCCGCGCGGAAGGCAGTGGAGATGGCCACGGTGGAAGGCGCGCGCGCCATCGGTCTGGAAAAGCAGATCGGGTCCCTGGAGGCCGGCAAACGGGCAGACCTCATCGTCGTCTCTCTGGATCAGCCTCACGCGACGCCGATGTTCGACGCCTACTCGCAGATTGTGTACGCGTTGAAGGCGTCCGATGTGCGCGACGTGATGGTGGAAGGCCAGTGGCTGGTGCGCGCGCGCAAGCCGCTGACACTGGATGCAAAGGCCATCCGCGCCGCGGCGGAACGATATCGCTCGCAGATCGCGGCTTCGCTTCGAAACTAGTTCGATTCGTTGTCGTCCTTACAGACTTCTCAAGTCACTGCAGAGTTTGCGGAAGCTGTCGTCCATCTGCCCCAGGCACGCTCGATCGATGCGGTGGGATACGAGTTGATGTGTGCCATCACGGGAACGACATCAAACTTCTTCGGACTGGTCACGCAGGGAGGCACTGGAGAGACCCTCTTCAAGACCGCGTTGGACTCCGGCCGCCGACGCACCGCCAAAGGAGACAGCCCCGCAGTGGCCGCTTTCCTGAACTCCTTGTTGGCTCAGCCGGCGCGACGTCCGCCCATCTCAAGCGCCCAAATAGAACAGGCTCAGCCGCCGCAAACCAGCGCGTTCGAACACCTGCCGGTCCAGGAACTGGCCTTCCAACAGACGCAATTGGTCGGCCGTCATCTTGCCGCGGTAGGGCTTTAACTGGCGGTCAAGTTCGCGGCGCGCCTCCAGCAGTTGCTCTTCGCTCAGCGAAACCCGCGCCAAGGCCAGCAGTTTCTCTTCGAGTGCCGTCAGCCGCCGCTCCAACTCCTCCAGGTCAGCGTAATGCTGCTCGACGTTTTCCGCTAAGGCGGTCAAGCTCGCGCCAACCTCCCGGAATGCCGCGTTCGGGTGCCCGGTGAGATGTGCGGCATTCGAGGCCAGATAGGCGCGCAGATCTTCGATGGGAAAAGGCGCGCTGACAGCCGTCGCGGGCGGCGTGCTGGAACTTCCCGCGTTGGCCATCATCTGCGCGTGTTGCATCACCGCCTGCTGGCAGTACGCCAACCCGTTCACCTGCTGGAATCGCTGCTTGCGTCCGCGCCATTTCTCGAACGCCTCATCGATGCCGCGCAACGCAGCTTCCAGCGGCACACCGGCGTTCTTCCAGGTTTCGATCAACGCCCAGTCGAGCGGAGACAGCAGGAACAAGCCGCTTCCACGCGCCTGACGGAACCGCTCCTCAATCTCCGTGAAGTAGTTGAAGTAGTTCGATGGCCAGTTCAGCTCTGGTTCCACTGCCAAATCAGTTGCAGACCTTTCAGCGTCAAGTCGCGGTCCGTGTGGTGAATGAAGCGGGAGTCGATCAGTTCCGCCTGGCCGCCGGTCGAAATGACCTTCGTGTCGGGCCCAAGCTCGTCAACCAGCCGCGCCAGAATGCCGTCAATCGCGCCGGCGACGGAATAATAGAGCCCGCTCTGAATGCACTCCACCGTGTTACGCCCAATGACGCGATCCGGCTTGCGAAAGTCCACCAGGGGCAGCCGGGCGGTCTTCTGGTAAAGCCCGCTGGCCGACATGCCAATGCCCGGACAGATCACGCCGCCGATGAACTCCCGTTCGCGCGAAACGACATCGAAGTTCATTGCCGTGCCGAGGTCCACCACCACCGCCGGGCAGCCGTAGAGTTCCGCGGCCGCGGCAGCGTTGGCCAACCGGTCCGCACCCGCTTCGCGCGGATTATCGATCGCGACCCGCAAGCCGAGATTGCGCTCCGCCGTCACGAACATCGGCTCCGTGTGGAAGTACCGGCGGCACATGTCCGCAAGCGGCGCGTCAATCGGCGGAACGACACTGGCAATGATCATGCCGCGGATGTCGGCCAGCGCCAGCCCTTCCATAGCGAACAGTTGCCGCAGCTTGATGCCCCACTCATCCGGCGTCTGCTCGCGGTCCGTGCGCAGCCGCCACGCGGTTAACAACTCCGCCGCGCGGTAGACCCCAATCGTCAGATTCGAATTCCCGGCATCGAGCGCAAGCAGCATGGGTTTCAGAGTGGGCGCACGCCGCCGGCCATCACCGTGACGCGCGTCCCATCGTCCTTTCTGAATAGCAGAAAACCGTGCTCATCCAGCCCCTCGGTGACACCCGGGCCGTGTCCTTCGACGAACGCGCGGCAGCCGTTCACGTAGGACGACGATGCGGCGAACAGGCGCAACAGATCGGGAAGCGGCACAGCCAGCATCGGGGGAATCGCGGCACTCACCCGCTGCAACAGCGCGTCGCGCGACACGCCTTCCAGCCACGCCGCATCCTCCCGGCCCACATCGCACAGGTTGACGCCGATGCCCGCCAGGATGACGCTCTGGTGCAGCGTGCAGAGAATGCCGGCCAGTTTACGGCGCCCGATCAGAATGTCATTGGGCCACCGGATATCGCACGGGACACCGACGGCTTCCTTCACGGCCAGCCCGATGGCCAGCGTCACTTGTGGCGCCGGGCGGTCCAGCCGGAGCACAAACGTGCAGTACAGACCGCCAACCGGCGAGTCCCAGGAATGTCCGTGCCTGCCCTGCCCCGCGGTTTGACGATCCGCCACCGCGACACTCATGTGCGGCGCTCCCTCTTCCGCCAGGCGCGCCGCTTCGATCATGGTGGAGGCAGTCTCGGAAAGCCGGACGATCAAGCCAGCTCCAGCCGAAAATTGATGTCCACCGCCATGGCCGAATGCGTAATCGCACCGACGCTGACGAAATCGGCACCGGCTTCAGCATAGGCGCGGATCGTCGCCAGGGTCACGCCGCCGGAGATCTCCGTACTGGCGCGGGAGCCGATGTGTTCAATCCACCGGCGTGCCTCCTGCGGCGTCAGGTTGTCCAACAGCAGCCGCGTCGCACCGCAAGACAGCGCCTCGTTCAACTCGTCCCAGGTCCGAACCTCGATCTCGACCGGTACCGTCGCCCCGCGTGTGCGCTCCAGAGCGGCGCGGACGCCTCCCGCGGCGGTGATGTGGTTGTTCTTGATCAGCACGGCATCATACAGACCCATGCGGTGATTCACCACGCCACCCGCTGCGGCGGCCATCTTTTCGACGAACCGCAGGCCGGGCGTGGTCTTGCGCGTGTCCAGCACCCTGCACTTTGTCCCCGCCACCGCATCCACATAGCGGCGGGCATTGGTTGCCACGCCGGAAAGCCGCTGCAGCAGGTTCAGCGCCGTGCGCTCCTTCGTCAGCAAATCGCGCGCAGGACCGGCCACACGGGCCAGCTCTGCCCCCGGTTCCACACGGTCCCCATCGGCAACCTGCAGTCGCAACTCGCTGTAGAGCTGCCGCAACGCCTCGGTGCCGGCCACCACCATCGGCTCTCGCGCGATAAAGCGGCCGCTGGCACGCCGGTCCTCCGCGACGGTCAGCGTCGTCGTGAGATCGCCCGGGCCGACATCCTCGGCCAGGACACTATCGACGAAGCTTTTCCAGTTGAAGCTCATAGTCGGCCAGTTTCGCTTTCATCCCGTCGATCACGTGCGCGGGCGCCCGAGAGGTGAACTTCTCATCGGACAACTGGCGCTTGGTGTTCGCGATGACCTTTTCCAGGTTCGCCGCTTCTTTGGCCATGCGGGCCTTCTGCTCTTCGGTGAGCGCGGCACCGGCAAACACGGGCGGCCCCGGCTGCTCCTCAAACGTCAGTTCGGCATTGGCCAATCGCCGGATCGCATCCGCCTGGGACTGCGCCGTTCGGATGTAGGCGAGATCGGCCTGCATGGTCAACTCCGCCGTTTGCTTCGGCGGCATGTTCCAGCTGGCGCGATAGTCCCGCAGCTTGGTGATGATCTCCTGCAGGCGCTCCATTTCGCGCTCCGCCTCGGGATGATCCAGTTCAGCGCGATGCTCCGGAAACGCCGCTCGCGTGATGGAACGCGGTTTGCCCTTGGAGTCCGTACCCGGATTCAAACGCTGCCAGAGCTCTTCGGTGAGAAATGGCATCGACGGATGCAGCAGCCGCAGCGCCTGCTCGTAAACGTTGAGGATGTTGCGCCAATCGTCATTCAGCCCGCTGCCTTCGGCAAAACGCAGCTTCTTGATCTCGATGTACCAGTCACAGAAGTCGCTCCAGAAGAAGTGCCACATCGCCTGGGCCGCCTCATGGAACCGGTACTGCTCAATCGCCTTGTTCACCGTCGCGGCGGCGGCGTTCAGCCGGCTCCAGATCCAGGCATCTTCCAGGCTTTCCCGCCCGCCCATCGGGGGCACATCCGGCTCCACTCCGGCCTTTTCCATGTTCACGAACAGGAATCGCGTCGCGTTCCAGATCTTGTTCGCGAAGTTTCGCGAGGCGGGCAGTTTGTCTTCCGTCCAGACGATGTCCGCACCCGGCGCCGCCGACGTCAGCAGCGCCATCCGTACGGCGTCGGTGCCGAAGCGGGCCGTGATGTCCAGCGGGTCCACCGTGTTGCCGCGCGTCTTCGACATCTTCTGCTTCTTCTCGTCGCGCACGATTCCGTGGATGTAGACCTTGCGGAACGGGACGTCACCCATGAACTCCAGGCCCAGCATGGCCATCCGGGCACACCAGAGATAGAGAATCTCGTAGCCCATGATCATCAGTGACGTCGGATAGTAGACCTCCAGATCCCGCGTCCGGTCTGGCCACCCCAGCGTCGAAAACGGCCACAGACCGGAACTAAACCACGTATCCAACACATCGTTGTCCTGCGTGATCTCACCGGAGCCACAGTGCACACATGCCGTTGGGTCCGTCTTTGCCACCGTGATCCTTCCGCACGCCTTGCAGTGCCACGCCGGAATGCGGTGGCCCCACCACAACTGCCGCGACACGCACCAGTCGTGGATGTTCTCCAGCCACGTCTCCAGCGTGCGCCGCCAGTTGTCCGGCTGCACATCGATCCGTCCGTCGCGAACCGCCGCCAGCGCCTTGTCCGCCAGCGGACGCATCCGCACGAACCACTGCGTCGAAAGCATCGGCTCGATCACCGTCTTGCAGCGATCGCACTTGGAAATGCTCATCGGGTGCGGGTCGATCTTCACCAGCAGTCCAGCAGCTTCCAAATCGGCCACCACCCGTTGCCGCGCCTCATAGCGGTCCATACCGGCATAGGCGCCTGCGGCGGCAGTCATCACACCGCGCTCATCAATCACCTTCACCGACGGGAGCCCATGCCGCTTGCCCGCCTCGAAGTCATTCGGGTCATGCGCAGGAGTCACCTTCACCACACCCGTACCGAACTTCGGATCCGCAAAGGAATCCGTCACGATGGGGATCTCACGGTCGAGCAACGGTAGCCGAACGCTCTTTCCATGCAGGTGCAGATAACGCTCGTCAGCCGGGTGGATGGCCACCGCCGTGTCGCCCAGCATGGTCTCCGGACGCGTCGTCGCTACAGTGAGAAACTCATCCGAACCCACCACGGGATAACGGATGTGCCAGAGCCGTCCCTCCACTTCCTCGTGCGCCACCTCCAGATCGGACAGAGCCGTCTCGCAGCGCGGGCACCAGTTCACCAGGTACTCACCGCGATACAGCAGCCCTCGTTCCCAAAGCCCGGTGAAGACTTCGCGCACAGCGCGCGACAGGCCCTCGTCCAGCGTGAAGCGGCTTCGGGTCCAATCGACGCTTGCGCCGATTGTCCGCATCTGGTTCAGGATCGCCCCGCCGGACTCCTCCTTCCACTTCCACACGCGGCGGACAAACTCCTCGCGACCCAGGTCCTGCTTGCGCAGATTCTCCTCGGCGCGCAGCTTGCGCTCCACCACCATCTGCGTGGCGATGCCGGCGTGGTCCATGCCCGGAAGCCAAAGGGTGTTGAACCCCCGCATCCGGTGCCAGCGCACCGTCATGTCAATCAGGGTGTGCTCCAACATGTGACCCATGTGAAGCGAGCCGGTGACGTTTGGTGGCGGAATCGCCAGCGAAAACACTCGTCCGCCCGCCTCCGCATCGGCCGTGAAGCAGTCCTGGTCCACCCACCATTTTGCCCAGTGCGGCTCAAAACGCTGGGGTTCGTAAACGCGATCCATCTCCATGAGGGGAAACCTCTAGGCTAGCAAGTGGCTCTACGATCAGAAATGCTCACAGATGTTTTGCTATGCTCAACGCCGAGGGAAGGCGAACAACGATTGAGCCGAGCCATGCGATTGGCGGTGGTCGAGGATAACTCCGCCGACGCATTTCTTCTCCAAAACGCCTTTCAGCAGCTCAACGTACCGGTCGAAATCACCTACTTGGAAGACGGCCAGCACGGGATCGACTTTGTTCGTGCCGTCGGCGCCTACTCTCTCCGCGCACTGCCCGATGTCATTCTGTTGGACCTGAACCTGCCCAAGAGCGACGGCGAGGAAATCCTTACCTGGATCCACGCCGAACCGGACTTTGAAGGAGTGCCGATCTGTGTCTGGAGTTCAGCCGACCGCCTCCGGCGCGCCATTCCCGGCGGTCTGAAACTGCACTTCTTCCCCAAACCACTGGAACTGGCCGGCTTTACGGAAATTGCAAGACAGATTCTCGCCCTGTGCGGGCGCTAGGACAGGGCTTCCGACAGGCGGCGACGCCACACCAACAGGGTCAACAGCAACGGCCATGCCAGGCGCACGTCCGGTTCCGGGGTCTCGAGTGCGCTCAACCGGATCTGCTGCCACAGACCCGCACTCACACTGGTCTCCGCGACTTCCTGTTGCTCAACGAAGTCCAGCGATAAGCTGCGGGCGATCGTGACGGGAGGCGGACCCAGCGTCTGCTCCGGAGCATCGAAATCCACTTGTACCGATACGCCACAGCAGGCAGGAACCGCGGGCGCATACTGCAAGAGCGTATCTCCACGGACAATCGCGCCGCAGACCATAAGAAAGAGAAGAGTTCTCAGCACTTAGCGTCCTTGGGCGGGATTGAAATCTATCTTAGAGTACCGAATTCTCAGATGAGAATCAATGCGGTCCGGGCCGGGCGGCGCCGTCTGTTACGATGCGTCCGATGACTGAGTTTTCCGTGGGCGTGGACCTGGGAGGGACAAACCTCCGGGCCGCCGCTATCAGCCGGTCCGGCGAAATCCTGGAAATGGTGAGCGGCCGCACCAATCTCGCTGAGGGGCGCGACGCCGTCATCGACGACATCGTCGAATCGATTCGCACGGTCCGCGACCATCAGACTGGCCGTTTCGCCGGCGCCGGTATCGGCGTCCCGGGCTTCATCGAGATTGAGCGTGGCTTCATCGTCGGCTCCAACAATCTGGTGGCCCTCGAACAGTTCCCGCTCCGTGACGAGATCGAACGGCGCCTGGGTGCTCCGGTGATTTTGGAGAACGACGCGAACGCCGCCGCCATGGGAGAAAAGTGGATCGGCGCGGGTCGAAGCGTGGATCACCTCGTCCTCCTCACGCTGGGCACAGGCATCGGCGGCGGAATCATTCATCACGGCCGCGTGCTGCACGGCGCCATCGGAATGGCCGGTGAACTGGGCCACATCACCGTGGTACCCAACGGTCTTCCGTGCGGCTGCGGCAACACGGGCTGTGTCGAAAAACATGCTTCTGCCTCGGCGATTGCCGCTATGGGCCGCCTGCATGGCCTTGGCGAACAGATCACCGCAAAGGGCGTGTATGAAGCCGCCGTGGCCGGAAACGATCGCGCGCGGATGATCTTTGAACACATGGGCCGCTGCCTTGGCATCGCCATCGCCAATCTGGTGAACATCTTCAATTTCCCCCTCTACCTGCTCAGCGGCGGACCCCTGCCCGCGTGGGACTTCTTCGCGCCCCACATGCTCGAAGAGGTCACGAAACGCTCCTACACCTTCCGCCACACGCGCACCGAAATCGCCCGCGCCGAACTCGGCGACAAAGCCGGCCTGTTCGGGGCGGCCTATCTGCCGTTCGTCGCCGCCCGCATGGAGGGCCGCTAAATGGCGTTCTGGATGGGAATTGATGTCGGCACCGGGGGCACCCGCGCCCTCCTCGTCGACGAACAGGGACACGTGCGCCATGGCTTCACCGCGGCCCACGAAGAAATGCGCATGGAGCGCCCGCTGTGGGCCGAACAGCACCCCGACGACTGGTGGCGCGCCACCCGGGAAGCGATCGCAGGCGTGCTCCACAAGGCTGGCGCCGCCGGCAGCGACGTCCGCGGCATCGGCTTCTCCGGCCAGATGCATGGCGCGACAATGCTGGACAAGGACCGGAAAGTGGTCCGCCCGGCTCTCATCTGGTGTGACCAGCGGAGCCAGGCGCAGGTGGACGCCATCAACTCCAAGGCGGGCGCGGAGAACATCCTGCGCTGGACCGCCAACCCCGTCCTCACCGGCTTCACCCTGCCGAAGTTCCTCTGGGTCCGCGATCATGAACCGCAGTTGTTCGAGCGTGTTCGCCACCTGCTGCTGCCGAAGGACTACGTGCGATTCCGCCTCAGTGGCGAGTTGGCGGCCGATGTCTCCGACGCTTCCGGCACTGCGCTGTTCGATGTCGTCCACCGCCGCTGGTCGAAAGAGATGGCGCAGGCACTCGGCCTCGATCTTTCTCTGTTGCCGGAGGTCTTCGAGTCCAGCCAGGTCTGCGGCGCCGTCACTGCGGAAGCCGCCGCGCTCACCGGTCTGGCCCCGGGGACTCCGCTGGTGGCCGGTGCCGGGGATCAGGCCGCTTCCGCCGTCGGCAACGGCATCGTGCGCGCCGGCGTCGTTTCCTGCACCCTCGGCACCTCGGGCGTCGTCTTCGCCCACATGCAGAACGTTCGCTACGACCCGAAAGGGCGCGTCCACACCTTCTGCCACGCGGTTCCCGGCGCCTGGCATGTGATGGGCGTCACGCAGGGCGCCGGCCTCAGCCTGCAGTGGTTCCGGAACCAACTGGCCCCAGGCGCCGACTACGATGCGCTGATGGAGGAAGCGGCCACTTCCCCCGCCGGAGCGGATGGCCTGTTCTGGCTGCCCTACCTCATGGGAGAACGCACGCCGCTGCTGGACCCCTTCGCCCGCGGAGGTTGGATCGGACTCACCGGCCGCCACCGTCGCGCCGACCTGCTTCGCGCCCTTGTCGAAGGCGTCAGCTACTCCCAGAAGGACTGCCTGGACATCGTCGAGGAACTCGGCGTGTCCGTCGAATCCGTCCGAGCCTCTGGCGGCGGCGCGCGCTCGCCGTTCTGGCGCCAAATCCTCGCCGATGTCTTCGCCAAACGGGTCACGACGCTCGAGTCCCAGGAAGGCTCCGCCTACGGCGCCGCGCTGCTGGCCATGGCCGGTACAGGCGCCTTCAGCAGCGTCGAGGAAGCCTGCCGCGTCACCATCCGTGAAACGTCGGAATGCCTGCCCGGTGCGGCGCAGCCGATCTATGCCCGCGCTCATCGAACGTATCAGGCGCTCTACCCGGCGCTGAAGCCTGTCTTGGAGGAGAACGCATGACCCGTCGGACCTTCGCCGCATCGACCCTTGCCGCCGTCGCCGGCCCGGTAGCCGCTCAAGATACTCCACAGCGCCGCATTCAGGCCATGGCCCAGCGCTTGAAGCCGTGGCTCATCGAGCAGCGCCGCGATTTCCACATGCACCCGGAACTGATGTATCAGGAAGTGCGCACCGCGCGTGTGGTCGCCGACCGGCTGCGACAATTGGGCGTCGCCGAGATCAAGACCGGCATCGGCAAGACCGGCGTCACCGGCGTCATCCGCGGCGCCAAGCCGGGTCCCGTGGTAGCGTTGCGCGCCGATATGGATGCCCTGCCCATCGACGAGTCCAACTACAAGGTCCCCTACCAGTCGAAGAACCCCGGCGTGAAGCATGCCTGCGGGCACGATGCTCACACGACTATGTTGCTGGGCACAGCCGAGGTCCTGATGGCGATGCGGAACGAGATGCCCGGTGCGGTGAAGTTACTCTTCCAGCCGGCCGAAGAAGGCGGACGCGGCGCCCAGAAGATGATTGACGACGGCGCGCTCGAGAACCCGAAACCGGAAGCCATCTTCGGCCAGCATGTCTGGCCGAACGTTCCCACCGGCGCCATCGACTACGCGCCCGGCGCCTTTATGGCCTCCGGCGATTTCTTCACCATTACGATCAAGGGCAAGATGGCGCACGGTGCCCGCCCGGAAGATGGCGTCGACGCTGTCTACATCGCAGCGGAATGCATCTCCGCACTGCAATCCATCCGCAGTCGCCGCGTATCCACTAACGATCCTTTGGTCCTGTCGATTGGCTCCATCCAGGGCGGGACGGCAGCGAACATCATCGCCGACTCCGTCACACTGAAGGGCACTCTCCGCACGCTGGACCCAGCCGTTCGCGACAGGGCGCAAACCCTGATGCACCAGACGCTGGACGGTGTCACGAAAGCCTTCGGCGCGTCCTACGAGATGGATCTGCAAGGCATCGGCACCGTGACCTATAACCAGCCGGAGCTGGTCAGTCGCACCCTGCCTGCCTTTGAACAACTTCTTGGTAAGGACAAGTTGCGCCGCGTGCAACCGCTGATGGTGGCGGAAGATTTCTCGTATTACCAGAAAGTGATCCCCGGGTTCTTCTACTTCCTGGGCGTGCGCAATGAAGCGAAGGGCTTCATCCACGCCGTCCACACACCGGAGTTCGACCTGGACGAAGACGCGCTGCCCATCGGCGTTTCCGCCTTGAGCAGCGCGGCCTGGAACTATCTCACGATCCGAGGTTGATTCCCAGGGGAACTACTGACGGAACAGCTCAATGTGAGTCTGCCCGTTCGTGTTGATGCCCCGCGCCAGTCCGTTCTGATTCGAAATCACGAACTGATAGCTGCCTCCGCGCGTGCCGAAACCCGTGCCATCGGCCGCAGCGCCCGGATTCAGCGTCAGCGTGCCCGTTCCGTCGCTATTCACTTGATAGGTACCGGTGATGTTCACTCGGCTGGTGTTGAACCCTTGGCTGAAGCTGACATTGCCGGTCACGTTGCCGTTGCCGTCAAACGTCATCGTTCCGACGTTCACGCCGCTGCCCAGACCCGGCTGCGAACAGGAGTTGTTCGCTTCCGTGTAGACGAAGCTGCCGACCAAAGACGGCGCGCCGAATACGCAGCCCTGTGCGGAGCCGCTTCCGGTCCCCGTGCCCGTGCCCGTGCCAGTCCCAGCGTCAGTGCCGGTACCCGTGCCCGTTCCCGTTCCCGTTCCGGTGCCCGTTCCCGTTCCCGTTCCGGTGCCCGTGCCCGTTCCCGTTCCCGTTCCGGTCCCGGTACCCGTGCCACCCGTACCTGTGCCCGTACCCGTGCCGGTGCCGCCCGTGCCGGTGCCGCCCGTGCCGGTTCCACCCGTGCCGGTGCCGCCTGTCCCCGTGCCCGTTCCGCCGGTTCCGGTACCCGTACCTGTACCGCCGGTGCCGGTTCCGCCCGTTCCCGGAAGGTTGCCCTGAAACGTTCCCGAGCCCGGTCCTGTGCAGAACACCGTCTGACTGCCGCTACCGCCCGTTCCCGTTCCACCTGTGCCGGTCCCGCCTGTTCCGGTTCCGCCGGTACCAGTGCCACCCGTTCCGGTCCCGCCGGTCCCGGTGCCGGTTCCGCCTGTGCCGGTTCCGCCGGTTCCCGTCCCGCCGGTCCCTGTGCCGGTGCCACTGCCACCGCCAGACCCGCCCGATTGCGCGGAAGCCACGTCGCCCAGGGCCAAGCCCAGGAACAGCACGAGTGCTCCCATCCAGACGAACGCTGGAGATCTCCGAATTTTATTCATGTAACTTTCGCTCCTACTGATTGAGTTAAGGGGGCCGTCAGCCCATAGAACGCAATCGAAGGGCCTGCGTTACGCGAGTACCGGGTAATTTATCGCGGACTGAGCCGGGGCCACGCCAACTCCACCCCGTTTTTTGTAAGTTGGGACCGGAAATCACTCAGCCGCCCCGCAGCCGCTCGCACCGCCCTTGGCCGCACGTGATTCTTCTCACAATAAGCGGCCAAACTTCCGGCCGCTTCCCCCACGCTCCACTCCACCGGGTGAAGCCGATAACATCCATTCGTGATATGTGTCACGCCTAAGTTCTTGGCCGCAGGAAGTAAGTTCTCTACCCGCCGTGGGAGCAAGGCCCCCAGTGGAATCTGGAACGGTAACGAACTCACATCGATGTAATTATCACCACCACTGGACGGGTGCAGATCAATCCGGTAGCTTCCAATTCCCACTGAATCCGGAAACTCCTCCGCCGTGGTCTGCGGTGCTCGCAGCTTCGTCGAAACGTGCTGTTCGGCGACCGTAAACTCGGCTCTGATCCGCCGAGACTCCCGAATATAGGGATACTGCGCCAGCCCGTCGGAGGTGCCCGTTTGATCGGGACGGATGCGCAGCCCCTTCCAGCCTTGAGCCGTCTGCATCCAATATAAGAGGCTGAGCGAAAGCTGCCGTCCACCTTCGAGATGCTTCGCCGCCTCTGCCTCCGATACATCGTGTAAATTGCCCAGCCAGTAATCATTCTGCGGCCAATTCACTAAGCTGATGTCCGCTCCCTTTTCGCCTTCAAAATGGGATTTTGCACGGATCCGGCGATAGAGCCAAAGGTTCGGTGGGCCTGTCTTCGCACTCTCAGACTCAGTGGGATCGAACTTCATCGGCCGCGGCTCCAGCGTGATCGGATTCGACATGGTCCAGTCCAGTAACTTTCCCGGCCACGCCGGCTTCAACTGCGGCACATAGTTCCTCCAGAACTCATACTGCGCCGGTTTGTCGATCGTGTGATCTTCGCCGGGGTGATAGCTCATCGCAAAGCACACCGTAAAGGACTGTATGTTCGCCGGCTGAGCCTGCTCCGGCGCGGATGGCTCTCCGGTCTCCCGGCGCGATTCAAACCCGGTCACGAACTCCGTCTTGGTCAGCGGCAGTAAGTCCCCCTGCTCCGTGGCATCCAAAAAGTAAGCAGCTTCAATCGTGCGCGTCTGTCCGGTTTCCAGATCACGAAGTTCGACCGATCGGACCACATCGCGTTCGACATCCGCCGCGATGGGCCGGTGACGCCGCAGCACGGTCAGCATGCCGCTGGAAATCCAGGGCGCAAGCATCGCCTCCAGCACCGCTAAAGAAACCCGCGGCTCATGCGTGATTCCGGACACAAAGCCACCCCCGGGGTTAAACACCGGACGAAGACGGTACTCCGCTTTCAGGGGAAAGTTCTGCCGGTAATAGTCGCGAACGCCTCGCCGATACTCGCGGTAGTTGCGCGTGCAGCCGAAAGACTCAATCCAGGGATGCTCGTCCGGCGGCACTGCTTGCGACGTAAGTTGCCCGCCGATCCAGTGCGTCTCTTCGGTCATCACCACGGCACACCCATGCTGCAGCGCGGCCAGTGCGGCAGCGCATCCGCCGGTTCCTCCCCCAATCACCGCAATCTGCGTGCGCATCTGGCGTTGCGCCGCCATCGCGGCCGGAGCAACGGCAGCCATCCAGGCGAACTGTCGACGTGTCATTTTTCTTACCCTATCAGCCCACCGGTCGGGACAACTTGCCAAGCTCCAGGCTCCGGACTGCGGAACCAACCAATATGCAAATTCGTAAAATCATCTCTACATTTTCTTAATTTCCGGGTGATAATATCGATTGCGGAGGTGCGGCGAATGGAGCGCAGATCGTTGTTAGTGTCACCCAGCGCCGAGTTGGTTCATCATCTCTCTGCGATGTTGTCTCCCTGCGGCATCGCACTCGAACGCGTCGAAACCGTAACCGAAGCGCAGGACCGCATGCGGACCGGACGCTACGGCGTCATCCTCACCTCTCCGCGTCTTCGCGACGGTAGTTGGCTGGACGTGGTTACCGCGGCCCGCAAGGAACCGGGACATCCCCAGGTGCTGGTGGCCCAATCCTCACCGGATGCGCATTTCTGGACCGACGTTCTCGAAGCCGGCGGATACGATGTGCTCAGCCAGCCGTTCCATCCGGCTGAGGTGCAGCGGTTGTTCTTGAGCGCCTGGCTCCGTTACGACGCCATCCGCCCCAAACCCGTCAGAGCCGTCTTGCGCGCGGCCAGTTGAGCCAATCGGGACCCTATAATAAAGGGGTCCCGCGATGTATTCTCCTTACCTGGCCGCCCACCAAGAGCGTCATCTCTCCGAGCTCATGGAGTTTCTCCGCATTCCCTCCATCAGCACCGCGCCGGAGCATGCCCCCGATGTTCGCCGCGCCGCCGGTTTTGTCGCCGGCCACCTCCGCTCTGCGGGTCTGGAGAACGTCGAGATCATCGAGACCTCTGGCCATCCTCTCGTTTACGCCGATTGGCTGCACGCGCCCGGTAAACCGACCGTCCTCTGCTACGGCCACTATGACGTTCAGCCGCCGGACCCGCTGGAGTTGTGGAACTCTCCGCCGTTTGAGCCCGCCTTGCGCGATGGAAATCTCTACGCCCGTGGCTCGGCCGACGACAAAGGGCAGATGTTCGCCCACATCAAGGCGGTGGAGGCCCTGCTCCAAAGCGGTCACGGACTGCCCGTCAATGTGAAGTTCCTCATCGAGGGCGAAGAAGAGATTGGCGGGAAATCGATCGCGGCATTTGTCCCGGCGCAAGCCGAAAAACTGCGTGCCGATGTCGCCCTGGTCTCCGATACCGCGCTGTATGCCGACGGCATCCCCACGCTTTGCATCGGCCTTCGCGGGCTGGTCTATCTCGAAGTGGAAGCCATCGGCCCGGCGCGCGACCTGCACTCCGGCCTGTACGGCGGCGCCGCTCCGAACGCCGTCTATGGCCTGATTGAGCTTCTCGCCCGCATGAAGGACGCCGAGGGACGCATCACCATCCCCGGCGTGCTCGACGCCGTCGCCGAACCATCGGCCGAAGAGCTGGCCTCCTGGGACTCCCTGCCGTTCTCCGCAGAGGCGTTTCTCCGCGACGAGGTCGGCGCCACCGCACTCATCGGTGAGCCGGACCGCCGCGTGCTGGAACGGATCTGGTCTCGCCCCACGCTGGAAGTGCACGGCATCGCCGGCGGCTTCACCGGCGCGGGGGCCAAGACCGTCATCCCGGCCAAGGCCGTTGCGAAGGTCAGCCTCCGTCTGGTGCCGGACCAGGATCCCGACCGCGTCGTCGACGCCGTGCGCCGCTTCATTGCGCAGCACACCCCCAAGGGCATTCGTACGGAAGTGCGCGTGCTCAGCGGAGGCCCCGGCCTGATGGTCGACCCCCATCATCCGGCGATCCGTGTCGCCGCCGCCGTCTTTGCCGAAAAGCTGGGCCGCCCCACCGTCTTCACCCGCTCCGGCGGATCCATCCCGATCGTCGGAGACTTCGCTCGCCACCTCGGCATCCCCACCATCCTGATGGGCTTCGGCCTTCCCGATGATGGCCTTCACTCGCCCAACGAGAAGTTCCGGCTCTCGCACTACTACCTTGCGATTGAGACCGTCGCCGAATTCCTCGCCCGCTATGGGCGATAGCCCCACTTCCGCCGCGCCGCCGCCGGAGCTGCCGGGCGTCCCGACGCCGCCGGTCAACGTCGCCCGCAGCGCCAGTATCGTCTCCGCCGCCGTTGCCCTCAGCCGCGTCAGCGGCCTCGTTCGCGAAATGGTGATGGCCCGCCTGTTCGGCGCCAGCCTTGCCTACGACGCCTTCCTGCTCGCCTTCCGCATCCCGAACCTCGCGCGAGACCTGTTCGCGGAAGGCGCCCTGTCCAGCGCCTTCGTTCCCAAGTTCTCGGAGTACTTGAACACGCGCAGCCGTGAAGAAGCGGCGCGCCTCGCACAGTTGGTGGCCACGGCCATCATCCTCATCGTCGGTGCGCTCTGCCTGCTGGGCTCCGTCTTTGCGGAACCGCTCGTCGGCCTTTTCGCGCCCGGTTTTCATCAGGTGCCCGGCAAGTTTGAGCTCGCCGTCCGCCTCACCCGGATTCTTTTTCCGTTCCTGCTGCTGGTGGCGCTGGCCGCGCAGGCCATGGGCGTCTTGAATGCTCTCAACCACTTCGGCATTCCCGCGCTCTCATCGGCTTTCTTCAACCTCGGCTCCGTCGTCTTCGGACTGCTGTTCGCGCTCTTGCTCTCTCCCGTGCTTCACATCTCGCAGATTGAGGGCATGACGTGGGGCGTGCTGCTCGGCGGCGCGCTGCAGCTTTGCGTGCAGCTGCCGCTCCTGTGGCGAGAAGGCTTCTCCTTCCGCCCCTTGCTCGATTGGGGCGACGAAGGCCTGCAGCACATCCTGCGCCTGATGGGACCCGCCATTCTCGGCAGCGCCGCCGTCCAGATCAACGTGATGGTGAACACTTCGTTTGCCGCCGACGTGCTCGACCCCGTCCGTCTGCACGACGGTCCGGTCAGCTGGCTCGGCTATGCGTTCCGCTTCATGCAACTGCCGCTCGGATTGTTTGGCGTCGCCATCGCCTCCGCTACGCTGCCGGCCATCTCGCGCAGCGCCCATCTCGGACGCATGGACGAGTTCCGGCGCACTCTCTCGCGATCGCTCGGGCTCGTCTTCCTTCTCACGGTGCCGTCCTCGGTCGGTCTCGTTCTCCTGGGCCGCTCCATGGTCGCCGCCGTGTACCAGGGCGGGTCGTTCAACGCCTATGACACGCAGCAGACCGCTCTGGCGCTCAGCGGGTTTGCAATTGGCCTGGCTGGCTACTCCGCGGTCAAGGTACTCACCCCGGCCTTCTACGCGCTCAACGACGCCCGGACGCCGATGCTGGTCAGTGCCATGAGCGTTGCCGTCAACTACCTCAGCGCGCTCAGCCTGTTGAAGTATGCCCGGCTCGGACATGAGGCCCTGGCCATCACCACCTCCGCCGTCGCACTGTTCGGCTTCTTCATGCTGTTCTGGCTGCTGCGTGGCCGACTCGGCGGAATGTACGGGCGGGAACTCCGCTCCAGCACCGCAAAGATCATCGGCGCCTCCGCCGCCATGGGCGTTGTCGTTTGGTTCAGCAGTTCATTGCTGCACCAGCATCTCGGTTCCGGCCGCCTGGCCGCCCTCGGCGACCTCGCGATCAACATCCCGCTCGGAGCCGCGATCTTTTATCTCGGATGCCGTCTTCTGAAGGTCGAAGAGCTCGAGGTCGCCACCCGTACGCTGGCAGGCCCTCTCCGACGGCTCAATCCGTTCGCGCGTGCTACGATCAGGTGACTTTTATGGTGGAAGAAGTAGAACAAGCTCTTCGCGTCGAAGATGCCGATAAACGTCTCCACGACTTGAACGCGGAGATCGCCGCCCTGCCCAAGCGCGTCGCGGCCATTGAACGGCAGTTGGAAGCGCACCTCCGCAAGCTGGAAGCCGACCGCGCCGCCCTGTCCGCCAACCACAAGGAACGCAAACAGCGCGAATTGGACGTTCTCACCCACCAGCAGAAAATCTCCAAGCTTCGCGACCAGACGCTGCAAGCCAAAACCAACGAGCAATACCGCGCCTTCCAGCACGAAATCGAGTTCTGCGAAACCGAGATTCGCAAAGCCGAGGACCGCACCCTCGATCTCATGAGTGAAGCCGAACCGCTTGAAGCCGCCGTCAAGGCTGCCGAAGTGGCGCTCGCCGAGGAACGAAAGCTGGTCGATGCGGAAAAGAAGTCGGCCCTCGAACGCACCGCCGTCGACAAAAAGCAGCTCGAAGAACTCACCGCGCAGCGCCAGACTCTCTTTGCCGCCATGTCGCCCCGCCTGCGGCAGACCTATGAGCGGCTTCGCAAGAAGCATCCCGGCGGCCCGATTGTAGCCGACGCCACCGACGGACGCTGCCACGCCTGTCAGATGGTATTGCGGCCCCAGTACTTCCAACAGTTGAAGCGCGCCACGGAAGCCATGTTCTGCGAAAGTTGCGGCCGCATCCTGCGCTACGCTCCCGCCGTCGACCAGGAGGCCATGTACGAAGGTGGCACCCGCGTCGCGCTGAGTTGATGAACCTCACCCTGCGGCGCATCGTCGCACCCGCCGACGCCGGCTCAGCCCGGGAACTGTTTCAGGAGTACGAGCGTTCGCTCGGCGTCAGCCTCTGCTTCCAGAACTTCGACCAGGAATTGCAAACCCTGCCGGGAC
Source organism: uncultured Solibacteraceae bacterium (assembly GCA_964395885.1). Classification (GTDB taxonomy): domain Bacteria; phylum Acidobacteriota; class Terriglobia; order Bryobacterales; family Bryobacteraceae; genus JAPKYZ01. The sequence continues at coordinate 21,696 of CAYNDS010000022.1, forward strand.
GCTATGCCCCGCCCCGTGGCGGTCTCTGGGTGGCGTTCGTCAAGGATTTGCCCGCGGGGTGTGTCGCCCTCCGCCCATTCCTGGACAGCCACGATGCAGAGTTGAAGCGGCTCTTCGTCAGGCCCGCCCACCGCGGAACCGGACTCGGCAGGCATCTGCTTTCCATCGCGCTCGACACCGCCCGAAGCCTCGGCTTCGAAGGCGTGCGCTTGGACACGCTGCCTTCCATGACGCAGGCCGCCGGAATGTATCGCCGGGCAGGCTTCGTGCAATGCACTCCCTGGAATCCGAATGACCCGCCCGGAACTCTCTACTTCCGCCTGGCGCTGCGCCCCTCGGCGGCGGCCGTCTGACGCCCTAGGCGACAGCCGTCTTGTTGGTCGAATTCTTCGGCGGCTTCACGACAATGGGCGATCCCGGCGCAGGATTCGCCTTCGTTCGGCGACGCGCCTCCACTAGCCAGCGTGGCGGCCTGCCGCGGCGCTTTCCGCGTCCCTCAGCCAGTCGCTCCAGCGTCAATATCGCTTCCTCGATCTGCGCTCGCTCGCGGCGCAAATCTTCCAGAATCTTGGCTACATCCATTTGCTTGCTGGCCCCAACACGTGATGAATTCTGTGACATCCAGCGATGGATAACCGGATTTGCTTTTCCCGCTCGGTTCTGATTCCAGAACGTTTCCAGCGCTGCGCCGACTTCGACGCTAGTGTACGCCTGAAATTAGGGCAAATTCAAGGCCCATGTTCTGGATTCAGAACAAAATCAGTACCACCCGTACCAGAGACTTTCAGGACCCCTGTTGCTTCCGGCGCCGCCAGAAAAGATAGAACGGAGTTCCCGCCGCAATCAGTCCCAAACCAAACAGCGATTCCCGCGGTGAATCCCGCAAAGTGAAGAAGATCAAAAGCGCCGCAACCAGCACAAACACCAGCGGCACAACCGGATAGCCCAGTGTCCGGTACGGACGCGGCAGGTCCGGACGCTTCCGCCGTAGCACCAGAACGCTCGCCGCCGCCATCCCATACAGGATCCAGGAGGCGAAAATCACGTACGTGTACAACTGGTCGTACCGGCCCGTCAGTACGAGCACCGCCCCCCAGACCGAGAGCCACAAAATCGACTGCGACGGAGTCCGCCGCACCGGGTCCACCTTCGCAAATGCCTTGAAAAACAGCCCGTCATGCGCCATCGCGTACGGCACGCGGGCGCCGGTCAAAATCGACCCGTTCAGCGCGGCAAAGATCGACACCATCGCCGCCACGCTCACCACCGCCGCGCCCGCCGGTCCAAACACCCGGCGCAGCATCTCCGCCGCCACCCGGTCACTTGCCGCTACGTCCGCCGCCGGCAGCACCAGAAAATAGGCCAGGTTTGACAACAAATAAATCCCAATCACCGCCAGCGTTCCCAAAATCAGCGCCCGCGGCAGATTGCGTTGCGGATTCTGGATCTCACTCGACACCATGCTGACGTTGTTCCAGCCGTCATACGCCCACAGAATCGCCACCAGCGCCGCAAAGAAGCCCCCTGCCCCGCCCGGCGCCGGAATCGACGTCGTCAGGTTCGCCGCATCCGCCTTGCCCGCAAACAGCCCGCAACCGATCACGCCCCCAATCAGTGCGACCTTCAGCACCGTCACGAACACCTGCACATCCCCGCCCGCCCGGACACCGAAGTAATTCAGCGCTCCCAACCCGAGAATCACCGCCATCGCCAGCAGTTGCCCGTAGCGCACCTCCAGCGGAGCCCCGTTCTCCCCCAGCGGCAACGGAATCACCCCCACCAGCCCGTCCAGCCCCGGCGCCAGTTGCGCCATGTAGTAGAAGAAACCTGTCGCCAGCGTCGCAATCGAGCCCGACTTCCCCACCCAGAACTGCGTCCAGCCGTAAACAAAGGCAAAGTACGGCCCGTAGGCTTCCCGCAGATAGACGTATTCGCCGCCCGCTTCCGGCATCGCCGACGCCAGTTCCGCGTAGGTCAATGCGCCCGCCAGCGACAGCAGGCCCCCAAAGATCCAGATGAAGAACACCATCTCGGGTGAGCCCACCTTCAGCACAGCCGTCTTCGGCACCAGAAAGATTCCGCTGCCGATAATCGTGCCGATCACGATCGACACCGCCGCCGTCAGGTTCAGGTCACGCCGCAGTTCGCTCAATCGCCTTCTCCTTTATCACCAGCGATGCCGTCCAGCCCACCCCAAACGTCGCCGCCGTCCCGATCAGCACATACCAGGTGAAGGCAATCGGCGTCGCCAGCCGCACATACGCCATCACCGCCAAGCCCGCCACCAGCCCCGCCATCGCCGCCCGCTCGCCCACCCGCTTCGTGAGCAGGCCCAACAGAAACACGCCCAGCAACGATCCGTAGACGATCGAGGCAATCCCCAGCGCCGCTTCCAGCACGCTCTTCACGCCGGTCGACACCCAGCCGATCAGGAACAGCACCACACCCCATCCCAGCGTCGCCAGCTTCGCCAGCCGCAGATACTCCGACTCGGCCCGCGCCCCGCGCGTCAGCGGCTTCACGAAATCCATCACCGTCGTCGAAGCCAGCGCGTTCAGCGCCGCCGACAGGTTCGACATCGCCGCCGCCAGAATCGCCGCGATCACCAGCCCCGCCACCCCCGGCGGCAAGTGATTCCAGATGAACTCCGGATAGATCCGGTCCGCCACCTGCGGCGCCGGAATCGATGCCGTGCGGTAGTACACCCACAGCGACGCGCCGATCAACAGAAACAGCGTGAACTGAAACGCAATCACCACCCAGCTCGCCATCAGCGACGCCCGGCTCTCGCCCTCGTTCTTCGCCGCCAGCAGCCGCTGCACCATCAGTTGCTCGGTGCCGTGTGACGCCGTGGTCAGGAAGCAGCCCCCGATCACACCGGCCCAGAATGTATAGGGCGACGTCCAGGAGAAGTCCCAGTTCACCACCTGGAACTTGCCCGCCTCCCCCGCCATCTGCGCAATGTGCCCCCAACCGCCCGGCACCAGTTGCAGAATCACGAAGAAGCTCAGGATGGCCCCGCCTACATACAGGAACATCTGCACCACATCGGTCCAGATCACCGCCGTCATGCCGCCTTCGAAGGTGTAAAACAGCGTCAGGCAGACAATCAGAATGATCGAGGCCAGCTCGCCCGTGCCGAGAATGATCGAGATCACAATCGAGATCGCAAACACCCGCACGCCCTCCGCCAGCGCGCGCAGCACCAGAAAACAGCCCGCAGTCAAGCGACGGACACGCGGTCCAAACCGCCGCTCCATCAACTCATAAGCAGTGAACAGTTCGCCCCGGAAATAGTGCGGCAGGAACAGGACCGAAATCACCAGCCGCGCCAGCAGGTAGCCGAACACCACCTGCAGGAATCCAAAGTTGCCGTTGAATGCCAGCGCCGGCGTGCCGATCACCGTCAGCGTCGAGGTCTCCGCCGACACGATCGAAAACCCGATCGCCCACCACGGCGCGTTCCGCCCCCCGAGAAAGTAGTCGCGCAGGGACTTCTGCGACTCCTTGAAGCGAGAGCCAAACCACGTGATCCCGATCAGATAGGCGGCAATCACGCCCAGGTCCAGCCAGCGCATAAACGGGGAGTGTAACATTAACGAGTCCACACACCGCACCGGAAGGCGAAGAGAACAGAAACCCGATGGAACAAGTTCGAACCGCCCTCCATCTAAACGGTTGCGGGCATCGGGTCCGCCCCAGCGACGTGTTGCGGCACCCTCTTCGTTTACAGTATTCTTCGTCTTTGTCAGCCGCGTCGCCGACACGATCTCGTTTGCCCATTTACAGGAGGCAGTCCCAGTGATTCGTTGGATGTTGAAGCAGGCGGCCACCGCCGCCGTCCTCACCGGCCTTGCCGTCGGTCCCTCTTTCGCGCAAGCACAGAAGCAGTGGATCGATAACGGCGAGTACGAGTTGGTGGTCAACGGGATCGGCAAGGAAGCCAACCCCCAGAAAAAGCTCCAGCTCCTGCAGCAATGGAGAGAGAAGTACCCGAACTCCAACTTCAAGGCCGAGCGTCTCCAGGCGACCCTGCAGGCCTATCAGGCCGCGGGCGACGCCGCCGGAATGAAGAAGACCGCGCAGGAGATGACCGTTGAGGATCCCAAGGGCCTCATCGGCCTCGTCGGCTACACCACGCTCAACCTGCTCACCGTCAGCATGAACGACAAGTCCGATGCCGCGCTCGCCGATGGGGAGAAGGCGGCCAACGGCCTGCTCGGCATCCTCAACGAAGTGCAGAAGCCGGCGCAGGTTCCCGATGATGCCTGGAACGCCGAAAAGCAGAAGAACCAGGTTCTCGCCCATCGCACGCTCGGCTGGGTCGCCTGGCAGCGCAAGCAGTATGACGCCGCCGAGAAGCACTTCACCGACGCCCTGAAGGTCAACCCCGCCAACGGCGAAATCTCCGGCTGGATGGGCACCGTCATCCTCCTGCAGCGCAAGCCGGAACTGCAGGCCGCCGGCCTCTACCACTTCGCCCGCGCCGCCTCCCTCGAAGGCCCCGGCGCTTTGCCCGAAGCCGCCCGCGCCCAGACCAAGGCTTACGTCGAGAAGACCTACACCAACTTCCACGGCAGCACCGAAGGCCTTCCGGAAATCATGGCCCGCGCCAAGACCGAAGCCTTCCCCCCCGCCGACTTCAAGATCGAATCGAAGTTCGATATCGAGATGAAGAATCAGGAGAAGCTCAAGGCCGAGAACCCCATGCTCTACAAGTGGGTCACGCTCAAGGGCAACCTGAACACCGATGCCGGCTTCTTTGATCAGATGAAGGGTTCGGACGCCGGCGGCCCCTTCAAGGGCAAGCTCGTCTCCCAGACCCCGGAGACCAAGCCGAAGGAACTGGTTCTGTCCATGTCGGACGGCATCACGCCCGAAGTGACGCTCAAGCTCGATGAGGCGCTGCCCGGCAAGGCCGACCCCGGCACCGAAATCGAGTTCACCGGCGAAGCCACCGCCTTCACGAAGGAGCCGTTCAACCTGACCTTCGAAGTCGACCCGGCCAAGGTGGTCGGCTGGCCCGTCAAGGCTGCCGCCCCCGCCAAGGCGAAGCCCGCCAAGCCGGCTGCCGCCAAGCGCCCCGCCGCCAAAAAGGGCTAACGGCGCCCGTCAATCGCGAAATGAGAGGGGAGCGGCTCCGGCTGCTCCCCTTTTTCCTTTACTTCGCGCGACCGCGCAGCACCATCGCCCGCGTGCCGGGCCCTCCCAGATTCTCGCTCCAGCCCAGGAACGTCCGCCCCGACATCCCGAGCGTCAGGGACGGATACGTCACCGACGTCTCCTTGGGCGTGTAGGCCCGCACCAAAACGCCGGGCACGCCGTCGACGATCTCGCGGTAGTAGATGCCCGAGCGGCCAAAACCCGCAGCAGCCCTCCCGTCCCGCGCCTGGAACGTCACCGCCAGACGGTCATCCAGCGCGGCAAGCATCGGATGCGTCGGGTCCGCTGTCCCCTCGGAGATCAGCTTCCGCGGCGACCAGGTCCTCCCATCGGCCGTCGACGACAAGTAGATGCCCGGCTGCCCCTTCGCCTCGCTGAACCAGGCCGCGTAGACGCGGTCCCCCTTCGGCGAAGCAACCGTCACCAGGCTCGGCCCAACGTGCGGACAACCCTTGATCCGCCACTGATCCGCGTTGACCAACGATGGCTCATCCCACGTCACGCCCCCATCGCCCGAGCGGGCCACCGTAATGTCGCGGCTATCGCCCTCCTCCACACCCCGCCAGGCCAGCAGCACCTGCTTGCCCAGGAAAGCAAACGCCACCCGGCAGCACGGACACACGTTCCTCGCCACGCGGACGTTCTTCGACCACGTCTTGCCGCCGTCGGTCGATCGCGTCAGATAGACGGACGCCGCCGAGGCCGTGTAGTTCTTCGTCTTCGCCGCCTCTTTCTCGCGCATGTCCAGCCACGCCGCGTAGATCGTCCCGTCCGGACCGACCGCCGCGCCTTGGAACCCGTGCGAGTTCACCTCCGGATCATCGTCCAGCGTCACGGCCGGCCCAAAGACCGTCTGCATCGCGCCCGCCCGGGCGAACCGCACATGCGAGGCGCCCGGATTTTTGGGGTCACGCGCGTTCCAGACCGCATAGATCGACATCTCATCCGGCGAGAACAGAATCTGCGGCGAGTTCTCGCCGTGATCGGACACCTCGCCGGGAACACTGT
>CAYNDS010000023.1:0-7960 GCA_964395885.1 uncultured Solibacteraceae bacterium
GATCTGAGCTTCCCGAACGACAACGGCCTGTCCCGCTACCACCTCATCTTTGAACGGGATGGACGCGACTGGCAGGTACGGGACCTGGGCAGCAAGAACGGCACGCTGGTGAATAGCATCCGCATCACGTCGCCCGTGAAGTTGGAGCCGGGCGATCGGATTTCGGCCGGTCACCTGGTCATTTCCTTTTCGGAGCCAGCGCCCAGCATCAGCAACGAAACGGTCGTCTTCGTCGATAGCGGCGATGCCAGCGGGCCGTCTTCGACCGTGATCACCTCTCTCGACGGTCTGTTCGCCCGGCAACCCTCCCGGGCGAGTTCAATCTCCTCCGGCGCCGCGGTCACGCCCGCCCCGTCAGAAGGCATGCACGCGCAGGCACTCGCCATCGCCAGCCGGGAGTTGGCCGTGGACCGTCCCCTGGCGGAGTTGTTCGGTGTCATCCTCGACCAATCCATGCTGGCCGTGGGCGCCTCTCGCGGCATCCTGATGACAGTCGAAGGTACGGAACTTCAGGTGAGGGAAGCGCGGGGCGAGAACTTCCGTATCAGTTCCGCCGTCCGCGACCGCGTGCTCCGGGAGAAACACTCGCTACTGGTCCGGGATACCCAGCTCGATGAAGCGTTCCGCGCGCAGCAGTCGATCGTCGACAATCGCGTGCGCAGCTTCATGGCGGTGCCGCTGCAGACCTCCGACAAGGTCATCGGGTTGATCTACCTGGACTCTTCGCTGCTTCGGGAATTCACGCGCGAGGATCTGAACCTGATTACCGTGATGTCCAACATCGCGGCGATTCGGATTGAGAACGCCCGCCTGGCGGAGGTCGAGCGTCAGGAACAACTGACCAAGCGGGATCTGGAGCAGGCTGCCGACATTCAGCGCCGCCTGTTGCCCTCGCAGCCGCCCCGCGTCGCCGGTTGGGATCTGGCCGGATACAACGCGCCGTGCCGCACCGTGGGCGGCGACTATTTCGATTTTCAGGTCTATCCCGATGGTCGCGTCGCCTTGATCGTCGCCGACGTCGCGGGCAAGGGCATGCCGGCCGCGATGCTGATGTCCAGCTTGCAGGCTCGCGTTCAGGTCCTGTCGGAAGAGCCTGGCGACCTTGCGGCGATGGTGACCCGGCTGAATCGCACCATCACCGCCAACTGCCCGGCCAATCGGTTCATCACGTTTTTCATCGCGGTGCTCGATCCCGTCACCGGCCAGGTGGAGTACGTCAACGCAGGCCACAACCCCGCCGTGATCGCGCGCGCGGACGGTTCGACCGTTATGCTCTCCGGCGGCGGCATGATCCTGGGAATCCTGGCGCGGGCCACCTACAGCTCCGAAACGGTCTCCCTGCTACCCGGCGACGCGTTGGTGCTCTACAGCGATGGCGTCACGGAAGCGGCCAAGGGTGATGAAGAGTTCGGGGAAGAGCGATTGGCGCAGTTCGTTGCCGCCAATCGCACGCTTCGGGCGGCGGATCTAATCAGCGCGGTGAACGAGGCCGTCCATGCATTTAACGACGGCGCTCCCGCGGCTGACGATGTCACCCTTGTGATCGCGCGACGGCTGGCCGAGCCACCTTCGGCCTGAAACTCCACTGGATGGGTTCGACGCGCGGGACCAGCAGATAGAACAGCACCGCGCCCGTCGTCAGCACCACCGCCGCGGCGACAAATGCGAGATAGAAAGAGCCGGTAGCTGCCACCACAAAGCCCGTCAATTGCGGACTCACAACGCCGCCGAAATTGCCGAATCCGTTCTGCAGCCCGGTCCATCGCCCCGCTGCCGCTCGTCCGGCAAGCGTCTGCGTGACTGCCCAATTATTGGACGAGAACATTCCCATAAAGAAGCCCGCCACCGAAACCGTCGCCAGGCCGATGTACGGATTCGGCGCACCCGCCAACAGCAGCAGCCCCGCCGTCGCCAGCAGCCCACCCGTCATGCAGGTCTTTCGCACGACGGTGGCAGAACGTCCGCCCATGATCCACCTGTCCGACAGCCAGCCGAACAGCATCGCGGATCCGCCGATACAGAAGAACGGCACGCTGCCGAAGGTGGCCATCTTTTCCTGCGAGAAGCCGCGCTCCATCACCAGATAGGACGGGAACCAGAAGATCAGGAAGTACCAGGTGTAGTTGAATGCGAACAGGCCGAAGAAGCTGCCCCAACACTCCCGGCGCGAGAGCACCTCGCCGAAGCTGACCTGCGGCGGAGCCTCACCAAGTTCGTTACGCTGCTTCGACTGCCAGATCATCCACGGCAGCAGCCACACCAGCCCGCCCATGCCGAGAGCGAAAAACAGCGTCCGCCATCCATACTGCGCGACCAACAACCCGCCGATCAGTGTCGACAAAGCCGGACCCATCTTTGAAAAGAAGTCGATCAGCGCATTCGGCAATCCCTGGCGCTCTGGCGGAAAGCGTTCAGCGATGACGCGGGAGTATGCCGGGTAGGCAACGCTTTCGCCGATGCCCAGCAACAGCCGCATGCCCAACAAGACCGAGAACGACGAGGAATAACCTGTCAGCCCGGTGGCAATCGTCCAGAGGGCAAAGCCGCCCGCCAGCACCCACTTCACGTCGTACTTGTCCACCAGCCAGCCGGCGGGTACCTGCAGAATGGCGTAAGTCCAGAAAAACGCCGCTGCCAGAGTGCCCAGTTGGTTGGGGTCCAGGCTCAGTTCGCCCTTGATCTGCGGCATCGCGATCGATAGGGCGCCGCGGTCCACGTAGTTCAGAAAGACCGAAAGGGCCAACATCCAGACGCCCCAACTGGTCGTCTGCCACAAGCGCTCACGAGGGGCGGTCTGCACCGTCATTTTCTATCACGGATTCAACGAAGGGCGGCGATGGCCTTTTCAGTCGCCTCTTCCAGAGCCGCATAACCAGCCTCATTCAAGCGCAGCCCGTCAATCGTGTAGGCCTTGCGAAGAGGCCTGCCGTCGGCGAGAGCGGAGTAATAGTCGAGGAAAACATGCCCGTTCTTCTCGGCATAAGACTTCATCCAGTCATTCAAGCTGCGGATGCGCACCAGCGAACGAATGGCGCTTTGCCGCACCCCCGCGCAGTCACAGACCGGTGCCACCGCGGCCAGGATCACCTGTATGCCATGCAGCTTTGCCAGTTCTGCCATCGTCGTGATGTGCTCCGCGCTGGTCAGCTCTGAAATCGGCCCCATCACTCGGCCGATATCATTGGACCCCGCTTGAATGATGACCGCCCGCGGCTTCAGCGCGATGACGTCCTGGCGAAAACGCACCAGCATCTGTGCGGAAGTCTGCCGGGCGATGCCGCGATTCAAATAAGGCTTGCCCGGGAAGAACCGGTGCCCCTCGCCCCATTGCTCCGTCAGGTCGTCCCCCAGGAATACAATCCGGCGTGGGTCTGGCTTCAGTTCCGCGTTGTCGCTGCCGTAGCGAGTGAGCCCGCCCCAATCGAGCAAGGTCCGGCGATAGCCTTCAAACTCTCGCTCCAATTGCTCGCGGGTCAGGTCAGAGACGTCCTGCGCGACAGCCGCGGCCGCCAACAGAAACAGGCTCGCCGCCCGCATCACTGCTTGATGCCGAAGCAGTAGAGCATGCCGTCAAAAGTGTTGATGTAAACCTTTCCGTTCGCCAGCCCCAGTCCGCTCCAGTGGTTAAACGTTGCGATCTGTTTGCCGCTGGACCACAACTCCTTGCCGGTCTCAGCATCGAGAATGTACAGCGTGGCATTCGTCGATAACGGAATGCGGCGCTCCGCGCGGAAGTCCAAACCCACGTCCGCATAGGCTTGGGACGTGTTTTCGCCGCTGCCGTAGGCGAACACCAGACCGTTGGCAATCAGCGGCGGCTCCGCCTGATTCATGTCGCGCGAGACCCACTTTGGCGTCAGCACGGGCTTGCCGTCCTTCATCTCCTGGATAAACGCAACGATGGCGCCCTTCTTCACCTCGCCATACTCGATCGGCGCCTTGAACTTGGAATGCTTCGGTCCCCAGAATGGAGACAGCACCCAGCGATTGCCCTTCGCGTCTTCCCAAGTCGCCAGTGAGCCCCAAACGCCGGCTTCGGCAAAGTCCACCAGTTCATTGCAGTAAAGCGGCGTCCGATACGCGGGCGTGCGATGATCGTCGCCACCGATCGACTCCGTATCCATCAGGTAGATGCGGCACTCCTTGCTGGCCGACACCATCCACTCCTTGCCTTTCCAGTCGTAGATGGCGGGCGTCACCTGCATGTCGAGATCCCGCTTCCACAGCCACTCGGCGTTCGATGGCCCGTAGTAGTCCACCAACTCGAGTGCCTTTGTCTTTGGATTCTGCTTCACGCCGATGATGCCGTTGCCGTAGACGCCGTTCTCCGGGTCCCAACGACCATCGCCGGTGCCGGTGTATTCCACCAGGTCCTTGCTGACGGCAGGTCCGGAACGTCCCCACATACCGCCGCCTGCCGGGCCCCAACTGCCCACCTTGTTGGTTTCGAGGTCGTAGGTGTAGGCCATGTTCGGATGCCCGCCGCAGCCCTGCGCGCTATGCGTGTAGATCACGTTATTGACCAGGTTCAACGCGTAAGGCTTTCCGTTGGACGGCATGAACTTCCGAGCCGGCTCCAGTTCTTTGCCTGTCGATGCGTCTACCTTGTGCAGCTTTCCGTCCCACGATGCCGCGTAGATGATGTACTTGCCGGCGCCGCTGCCCGGACCAATTGTGATGTTCGCCGTCATGCCGCCCGGGCAAAGCACCGAGGGCGGACGCGCTCCGGGCGGGTCCTGATAATCGCTATCGAACTTGATCTTCCACAGCAGCTCTCCATTCCGCGCATCCAGCGCGTAAATGTTGTCCGAGACGCCTGCCTGAATCACCATTTCTTTCGGACCGTTGGCGGTCTCGACGCGGCCGATAATCAGCGGCTCCAGCAGGTTGTGCATTTGGCGAACCTGGTTGTCCAGCTTCACTTTCCAAAGCAACTGCGTTTTAGAAGCGTTCTCCTTGGTGAAGATCTTCTCGTCACGCTGCCAGTTGGTCCGTTTGCTGTCGCCGCCATCGGTAGGCCAATCGGCTGCTGCGGCGGCGAGTGTGGTGAGAAGAAGCGGAAGGAGAAATCGCATGTTCGATATTCCGAACTGCAAATATATCCAATCTGCGCCGCCTTTGAGCGATTGGCGTGCATCCGCGCCGCAGCCCTCTTCGCCGTTCCCACACTGGAACTGCACCGGCGGTCCGGTGCCGGGCGCGGGTCGACACAGCTTGCATCGCGCGATATATGATTGGGTTCATCTTCCGCGAAGGAGAAAGTGTTCGCCTCATGAGAGCTCGTTTCGCTCTGGCTTCGATTGTGTTGTGCTCGGCGGCTCACGCCCAGCGGTTTGGCAATGATTGGATGACCGCGGGCTTTGACGCGCAGCGATCTTCATGGGTGCGTTCTGACAGCAAGATCACGCCGCAGTCCATGGGTAAGCCCGGCTTCGATCTCGTGTGGAAGCACCAGTTCTCACCTGCCCGCAACGGGCAGGGGTCGACGCCGCCAGCCCTGATCGACTTCTACATCGGCTATCGCGGCTTTCGCACGCTCGGGTTTTTCGGAACCCCGGACAAGGTCGTCGCGATCGACACCGACATCGCGCGGCTGGAGTGGGAGAAGCCCTACGCGGCGGGTCGCGGAACCACGGCGGCGTGTCCCGGCGTCGTGACGTCGAACGTCACCCGCCCCCTGACCACTGCCTATCTCGCCCTTCCGTCGGTAAGCGGCGCCGGGCGGGGAACCCCTGCCCGGTCCGGTGTGGGGGAACCGTTTGAGGGTGCCGTGACGCTCAAGAGCATGGCTCCGCCTCCGCCACCCCGGCCCGCTCCTGCCAAGCCCGCTGCCGCCCCCGCTGCCGCCTTCAGCCCCTTCGCTCCTCGCATTCAATGGCTGCTTGCGGTCGGGCCCGACGGGAAACTCCGGTCGCATTTCATCTCGAACGGGGACGAGCCGGCTGGCACCATGGAGTTCCTTCCCGCCGGCGCCCACGCTATCGGGCTGATGTCGTTCGACAACTACGTCTACGCCGGCACAACGAATAACTGCGGTGGCGCCCCCTCCGGCATCTGGGCGCTGGATCGCGAATCGAAGAAAGTGACCTCCTGGAAGACGACGGGGAATCTCGCTGGAAACGCGGGTTTCGCCGTCGGACCCACCGGCACGATCTTCGTCGGCTCCTCCACCGGTGAACTGACAGCCCTGGAACCGAAGACCCTCGTGCAGAAGGCGCAGTTCAAAGCCCCAGCCGCTATCACCTCCACGCCAGCTGTCTTTGAGTTCGGAGGGAAGGACATGGTTGCCGTCACTACCGGCGACGGCAAGCTTCATGTTCTGGATGCCGCGCTCAGCGCCCCGCTTGCTTCGAGCGCCGCGTTCTCCGCGCCCGGTTTTGCCCACGGCGGCGTCACCACCTGGCAGGACCCCACTGGGACCCGTTGGATTCTGGCCGCTTCCGGCGGCGCCGTTGCCGCGCAGGCGGGCTTTGCCGCCAATGGCGAGGTGCGACAGGGAACGATCGCGGCCTTCCGCTTGGCGGAGCGCGCCGGAACCTACTCCCTGCAACCGGCCTGGATTTCACGCGATATGCTCTCGCCCCTGACGCCAGCCGTCGTGAATGGCGTCGTGTTCGCGGTCAGCGCCGGCAATCGCTCCACCCCGGCTGTTCTGTATGCGCTCGACGGCGCCTCCGGCAAGGAACTGTGGTCCAGCGGCGCGGCGATGAAGTCATTCGTAACCACCGGTGGAATCTCCGCAGGCGGGACGCGCGTCTACGTCGCGACGCAGGACGGCACCCAGTACGCGTTCGGCTTCCCGATCGAGCATTAGCTCCCGGCGGATGGGCGACTACCTCGTTCAGCAGCGCGAACTGACTCATCGCCGACTCTGGCGGATCGCCGAGCAGAATGCAGCCATGGCTGCTCGGCAGCAGGACGGGTGGCTGGATCACGCCGTTGTCAGCGCGGTGTTTGTTGCCTTCTCTGTAGAAGCGTATGTCAACTTCGTGGGTGCTGCGATCGCGCCGGAGGTTTGGCAGAAAGAGCGGGAGTTCTTCCGGAAGAAGCCATACCAAGGAACTGCCGGCAAGCTGCAATTCGTTTTGGAACGCCTCGCTCTCCCAGAGGCGGGCTTTCAAGATGTGCTCGCCACGCTCAGGCGGTTTCGAGAGTTTCGCGGATTCACCGCTCATGGTGAATCGCCTGGATTTGCTGGACGGGTGGAAGGCCTTGAAGAAGCGCCATTCCTTCCCCCGACCGAACTCGCCAAGCGACTGCCGTCAGCGGATCTCGTGACCGACTGTAGAGCAATCGAGAGTTTTCTCGATGAGGTGCATCGGAGGGCTGGTGGGGTGCACTTGCCCGGCACCCATTCGCTCGACAAGACCTTCTGGGGCGAGAGGGCGCTTCGGGGCCCTCTTCAGTACCGAAGCCGCTCTTGACGTTTCCCGCCCGACGCCGCGACCGAGGACGGTACACAAGCCGCCTTGCGCCTCCAGATTGAGCGTCAGGTGAAACGTTCTGTCCGCCGCTTGACACTACGCGGTATATGAGACGGCACCTCTCTCGGAGAAAGCTGGTTCGTGCCGCAGCCGGTGCGTCTAGCGCCCTTATGCTCTCGCCGGAACTGGGGGGTCAGGCCCCGCAAGCAACTCCGCCTCCGGCAGTCCGCTTGGATCAGCTTCTGATGGGCTATCGCATTACGCCCATGCTACGCGTCGTTGCGGAACTCGGCGTGCCGGACCTGCTCGCCGGTGGTCCCCGCAGCGCCGCACAACTGGCGTCCTCTTGCGGCGCTCACGCGGATTCGCTTTACCGTATCCTGCGTGCCCTCAGCAGCTTCGGGGTCTTTGAAGAGAGTGACGGGCGCGTGTTTCGCCTCACGCCCATGGCTGACCTGCTGCGGTCCGATGTCCCCGGGTCTTTCCGCAACGCCGCCCGAACGCTGGCGACGGAGTCGTCCTGGCGTCCGTATGCC
>CAYNDS010000023.1:7970-9985 GCA_964395885.1 uncultured Solibacteraceae bacterium
TATGCCTCTCTTCTGGAGTCCGCAAAGTCCGGCAAAACCAGCTTCGATCTCGTCTATGGCGAGGGCCGTTTCGAGTGGCTCGGCAAGCATGAAGCCGAGGCGCGGTTGTTTGATGCCTTTCAGGCTGAGATCACCCGCCGCTCCAGTGCAGCCGTCTTGGCCGCTTATGACTTCAGCAGCTTTGGCCATGTGGTCGATGTGGGCGGCGGCGCGGGAGAACTGCTCTGGGCGGTGCTGGCCCGATCGCCGCGCGTGCAAGGCACGCTGTTCGATCTTCCTCACGTCGTTGACAGCGCGCAGAAGGCTGCGGCCCCCTCGCTGCGCGACCGCTGCCGATTCGTCGGCGGAGACTTCTTCCAATCTGTCCCGGAGGGCGGGGACGTCTTCATTCTGAAGTACATCCTCCATGACTGGAGTGACGAACGCTCCAGAGCGATCCTGGGCAACTGTCGCCGGGCGATGAGGGTGGGGGGAAGGCTGTTGATCATCGAAGAATTGGTCTGCGGCCCCAACCAGCCGTGCCGCGCCAAGCTGGGCGATATCGGCATGATGGCCATGACCGGCGGTCGCAATCGGACCGAGGTGGAGTATCGGGACCTTGCCGTCGCTGGAGGATTCCGCGTGGCGCGGGTCCTCGCCGCCGGTCCGTTCCATATCCTGGAAGCGGTTCTCTAGGGTTCGCCTGCGGCCGGTCGCCGCAGTCGGAAGACCTCGACGAACGAAATCCAGATATTCGCCAGACCGAGACCGCTCACCGCCCCCCGAAACCAGGCGCTGTCCCAAACCCTCTCCCAGGCTTCGCCGAACCATGGATAGCCGAAGTTGGAAAAGTAGCTCAACTGCCAGTAGCTTCCCAGCCACGGGTAGATCAGTAGGAACACCCCGACCTCAAAGCAGAAGATGACCGCCAGAATCGCGGCCGTCCGCTCCAGCCAGCGTGGTCCGCGGATGGTCGCCGTCGGCATTTAGAACAGGCTCCGCTGGCCGAGTCCGGCAGCCTGCCGCACCGGCTCAAAGCTGTAGCGATGCGTGCTCACCGGACCAAGCGTATCCAAGCCGGCAAAGTGATCCGGCGCGCAGTAGCCCTTGTTTGAGTCAAGCGCATAGCCGTCGAACAGTTCGTGCCACTTCGCCAGGCACCGGTCCCGCTCCACCTTCGCGACGATCGACGCCGCGGCAATGGAAGCGCAGCGGGCATCGCCCTTGATCAGCGCCCTTTGCGCGATGGGAAGATCCAGCGTCAACGCATCGACATAGAGGAAATCCGGGGCCATGCGCAGCTTCTCCACTGCCTTCGTCATCGCGCGCCGCGACGCCTGATAGATGTTGTGCCGGTCGATTCCGTAAGCATCGATGCAGGCCACCGCCCACGCCAGAGATCGTTCCCGGATGCGAATATTCAATCGCTCCCGTTCGGCGGCGGAGAGTTGTTTTGAGTCGTTCAGTCCGCGGATCGGCCGGTCGGGGTCGAGAATGACGGCCGCCGCAAAGACAGGCCCGAATAAACAGCCTCGGCCCACCTCGTCAGCCCCGGCAATGTGCCGGAACCCACGAGCGCGGGCCTCGCGTTCAAACCGGGATGTGATGGGAGTGACTCCGGGCTACGCCGTGCGCTCTTTGAGGCGCGCCGCCTTGCCCTTCAGGTCACGCAGGTAGTACAGTTTCGCGCGGCGGACGCGGCCGGACCGGACCACATCGATGCGGTCAATCACCGGCGCGTTGATCGGAAAGATGCGCTCGACACCCTGACCGAAGCTGACCTTGCGGACGGTGATGTTCTCGCCGAGACCGGTGTTCTTGCGCGCAATCACCGTGCCTTCAAAGGCTTGCAGCCGCTCCTTCTCGCCTTCCCGGATTTTGACGTGCACCTTGATCGTGTCGCCAATCCGGACTTCCGGCAAGTCAGTCCGCTTGCGTTTTTCAATCACTTTAGACAACAGAGCGTTTTGCATGGCCTTCAGCTACTTCCGAACAAGTGTAGCATTTCCGACATGTTCCGCGCTACTTCCGGAATG
>CAYNDS010000023.1:9995-27695 GCA_964395885.1 uncultured Solibacteraceae bacterium
CCGCCGATGCGATTGCATCCTTGTGGCGAACGTACCAGGGCGAAAGACGGTCCGCCAGCTTCTCGGCTAACTGCACAACGTTCATCAGTGCCGCCTGGCGGTCCTTGCCGTCGGCGGCCCTTTGATACTCGTCCAGCATCAGCATCACCGTGCCTGCAAGCACCTTTCGGTCGATCGTCTGCAGGCTGGCCACAAGAGCACTCAGGTCATGCCGGATGGTCGCCGTGACGTCCACGACGGCCTCGGCTCGCGCCGCCAGTGCATACACCTGGCCGACGGCCACCGTTCGCCGTCCCAGCCAACCCCGAATCCAGATGCCCAGCGCAATGCTCGCCGCCGAAATGAAAAGACCCGCCAGTACCACCAGCGACGACTGCGCCCCCCCATTCGCCGTCCCGCTGAAGGGGAGAGCGGTGAAGAGCCCTGCCGCAAGCGCCGCCACCACAACCAGCGCACCCAGCACCAGCCACCCACGTCCGGACAATCCTGCCCGCGCCGTGCTTGGTGCCGGGGCGGGCGCGAAGTCCGGCTTCGCGGAGGGAACTGCCGCCGGCGAAGGAGGGCGATGCGAGAACGAGGGACCGGCATCCGCAGGGAAGGTCGGCGAAACGCTCGCAACCGTGCGGGACCATTGCTCCAGCGCCAGCACCACTTTGCCGATCGTGGGCCGCAAGGCCGCATCCAGGCGCAGGCACTCACCGACCAGCTGCTGGAGCGCCGGCGCAGCCGCTATCGCGCCCAGATCCGGCTCCTCTCTCAAAATCGAACTGAACAGAGCGCCCAGATCGGACTCGGCACGCAGCGGGTGTCCGGCCAGCATTTCGTACAGCAGCAAGCCCAGCTGATAAACGTCCGTCGCCTCCGACTGTGGCAGACCGCGCACCTGTTCCGGACTCATGTAGAGCGGCGTTCCGAACACCTGTCCCGCGTCTGTGAGGCGAGTCGGTTTCAGCTGGCCGGCCGTTCCGAAATCCGTGAGCACCGGTTCACTCTGCCCTGGATCGCGGAAGATGACGTTCGTCGGCTTGACGTCCCGATGGAGGAATCCCCTTTGGTGGAGGCTGCTCAAGCCCCGCACGACGGAGTAGGCAATCCCAGCCGCCCGGTGTGGAGGCAGCGGCCCCTGCCGGAGCAGTTGGGCGAGGCTTCCGCCCGCCAGAAACTCCATGACGAGAAATTGCTGCCCATTGGAGGCGTACCCTCCGCCCAGGATCTGGACCAGATTGCGGTTTGAAAACTGCGTCGCCGCCACCTCGCGCCGGAAGCTCACTTCGTCGACCGCCCGGTAAACTTTTATTGCGACGGTGAGGCCGATCGCAGTGTCGACAGCCAAATAGGTGGTGCCGAACGAACCCTCCCCCAGCTTCTTCTGGAGGGTGTACCGGCCATCGAACAGGTCCGAAGCTGCTGCTGGATCGTCCATCTCACCGTACCCAGCGATCGGCCCAGTTCATCCACTGTTCCCAGTCGTAGTCCGTCACATCGTGCTTGCCCGCGCGGATGTGATAGCCCACCCGCGAAAGAGCCGGCTCGTGGATTGCCGGCATCTTCTTTGCCGACAGACCTTCGACGCCGCTGATGCCCCACGCGGGAGAAGCGGCCAGGGTCGCCAGAAACTCGCCCTGCGGGTCCGCCCACAGGTCCTCCGCCGCGCTGCACACATACAGCGGCCGCGGAGCCACCAGCGCCAGCAACTGATGCTGATCAAACGGCAACTCCCGCTCGTTGTCGTTGTAGCCCCGGAACGCCGGCGCAAACCAGTGCGGGAACCGATCGTTCAGGTGCTTCACTGTCTCGCCGAAGACCCGCTTCGACAATGCCGCGCCGCCAGCGCCGGAGTCGTTTGAAATCACCGCCGCAAATCGCTCGTCCTGCGCTCCGGCCCACAATGCCGCCTTGCCCAAGCGAGAATGCCCATGCACGATGACCCGCCGGGCGTCGATACGGGGATCGGTCTCCAGATAGTCCAGCATCCGGCTCATGCCCCACGCCCACGCCCCGATGGCCGCCCAGTCGTTGTCACCGCGGGCGCCAAACAGCGACAGGATTCCCTTCGTGTAGTCGTTCGGATTGTCGGGCGCCAGGTCGCCATAGTGCGCCGTCGCCACCGCGTAGCCGCGCGCCACGATCTTGGCAAACGGCCATCGCGAGGCTTCCTTTCCGGAAAGCACGCCCTCGTTACCGCTGAAGCTGAGACCGGCGAAAACCGGCACGGGCTGCCGCGACTTCGGATAGAAGATCATCACGCGCATCGTCGGCCCTTCGGCCGTTCCGGCAAAGCGCAGTTCAACGTCGCGCCGGATCGCCGTACCTGCCAGCGCGTTCTCGTCCACCTTCGTCGTCACGACACGTGTCGCCGCCAGCCGGCCCGCCGGCGTCCGCCCGTACATGCGCGCGGCAAAAGCGTCCAACAATTGAGCGCGCCGGGGGCGCCAGTCCCCCGCCGAGGCAACGCCTTCCGTCACCGGCGCAATCCGATAGGGCGCCACCTTCGCTTCGTCCAGAATCGTACCCGCCGGGTAGGACTGTGCCAGCAGCAGCAGAGCCAGCATCGCTACACCAGGTCGAATACGAGGGCGTTGGCCAGCTTCAGATGCCGCTCCATCTGCGGCCAGACCTTCTGGTGATCCGCGCTTGCCACCCATGCCTCGCGCTGCGGCTCCGTCTCGAAGCTGATCAGCAGGCGATAGGTGCAGTCCTTCGGCGCCGCACCTGCCTTCGCCACCCGAAACTTCATCAGCCGCACGTCGACAAAGCCCGGCTGCCTGCGAATCACCGGTGAGAAGACCTCCCGGAACGTCCTTACCAGCCCGGCTTCCGATCCGGCTGCTACCACCAGGTCGACATGCAACTGCATCGCCGTCGCCGGCACCGCACCCCGTGCGGCTGCCATCCCAAACCCGCCCGCCGCCAGCGTCAACAAGCTTTCGCGTCTCTTCATGACGCCCCATCATATGTCACGCTAATGAGGTATGGGACCGCTTGCATCACTCGATCAATGGGACGACGACGTAAAGTCGCGCTACCAGGAAGGGCGCTCGACGGAGGACTTCCGCAATTACGAAACGGCGCCCGAGGGTGTCCGCGAGTTCTATCGCTTGAATCACACGCACCAGACGCGCGAGTTTGCGCGGGCCAAGAAGGCCGAGTACGGCTCCCTGCAGCGCAACAAGATGGGCATCTGGGAGGCGATGGAGTATCTCAATACTCTGGTCGATGACTCGGACCCCGATACGGATCTCAGCCAGATCGAACACAACCTGCAGACCGCCGAGGCGATCCGCCGCGACGGCCACCCGCGCTGGATGGTGCTCACCGGTCTGATCCACGACCTGGGCAAAGTGCTTTGCCTGTACGGTGAGCCGCAATGGGCCGTTGTCGGCGACACATTCCCCGTCGGCTGCGCCTGGTCCGACAAGATCGTCTACTCGAAATACTTCGCGGACAATCCCGACGCGAACGTTCCCGAGTACCAGACCCTGCACGGCGTCTATGAGCCGAACGGCGGCCTGGCCCAGGTGGACATGAGTTGGGGCCACGACGAGTATCTGTACTGGGTGACGAAAGACTACCTGCCCGAACCGGCGCAGTACATGATTCGCTACCACAGCTTCTATCCGCAGCATCGGGAAGAAGCCTACGGCCACCTCATGAACGCGCGCGATCACGAGATGTTCGAGTGGGTGAGGAAGTTCAATCCCTACGATCTGTATTCGAAGGGGCACGCCAAGCCGGATGCCGTCGCGCTGCGCCCGTATTACGAAGAGTTGATCGCGGAGTACTTCCCGGCCAAGATCGCCTGGTAAGGGTGCGCTCGCTACTGTCGCGGTTCGAGAGCGGCGTCCGATAACCGCCGGGTTCTCACCGCCTGGAGATGGGTCTCGATCACCTCCTGGACGGTAGGCTTCGGATCATCGTAGTGCTCTCGGATGATCGCGCAGATCTCTCCGAGTTGCTCTTCGCCCAGATCGGTCGTTTTCCCCGTCCAGACGGCTTGCCGCGCAACTGACGTCCGAATAATCTTGCCGCCCGGAAACCTCCGGTCCGGCGACAGCGATGCCTTCTCCTCACGCCGCAGCGCGGCCCGTACCTTGAGCTTGGGCAGCGTCTCCGCGGATTCGAGAGCAAAGTTCCGAGGGCCGAGGAACACCCCGAGCTTCTCATCGCCGGCGAACTCGCCAAAGACTCCGCCAATGCTGGACATCCCGGCGACATCCTCGCCGAAGATCCGGACGCGGTCCTCATAAATCAGCAATCCGTGTTCGCGAATCCGCCCCTCGTTTTGGTGGTGAGTGGAGTGATGGTACACCGCGCTGTCATAGGCCTCGACGTGCCGGTCCATCATGGTCTTCGGAGCAGGAGGATCCGCAACGAGGACTTGCTGTTGCTGTCTTGCACGCTTCTTTCGCTTATTCGTCACATAGGCGCGACGGATGCCCAGCGAGAGAATGTTCAGAATCGTCTTCCTCGGGCTAGGCTGAATCGCTACTCGCGCAGCGACCGGCGGCACTGGCGCAAGCAACGCCGCCCGCCGTTCCGCCTCCGCTTCGAGTGCCGGATCCTGCACCAGCACGGTCCCGCTGGCGAATCCGGCGCATTGCACGCGTCCGCCGCGCTGTTGCAGCACGTGGGTCAACTCATGTGCGAGAAGCCGGGCGGTGTGCGGATCGTTCGGGCAGTACTGGCCCGGGGCGAAGTAGATCTGCTCGCCCGCCGTGAACGCCAACGCGCCGATCTTCACGGGCTCCGGGCTGGTCTGTACCCGCACGCGGCCGAAGTTCGCCCGGAAGGACTGGTTCATCCGTGCCAGCAAGTCCGGCGGCAGGGGGTGGCCTCCCTGCGACAACCGCACGTTCGTCGGGCCCGTCCCGCGCACACGTCCCGGAGCGAAACTCGCCTGGATGACCTGCACGTTGGGCATCGCTACTTTTTCCGATAGGGGTAACGGTCGAACAGGTAGTCGATGAATGCCTCGCGCTGGTCGGCGCGCACCGGCGCTCCCCACCGCTGCATCTTGGCGATCTCCGCGTCCCACTGCGCCCGCGAAAGACGCTGCCGCATCATCGGCTCTTCGCCATGACAGCTGTGGCAGGACGCTTTGTACGTGGACGGCTCCGCCACCCGTCCCGCCGCCGTTGCCAGCGCGCCCACATCACCGGACTGCGCTGGGGCAACGTTCCACTGATAGCCCAGCGGGTTCCACTCTTGCGAGAGCGGCTGCGTGCGTCCCTTGGCATCGTGCGCGCGTGCCATCAGCGTCCAGTAGCCCTGCGGCGCGTTCCAATCAGCTTCCCACGTCACCATGCCGAAGGGTGTCTTGGGTGACGTGATCCGCGCCGGTTTCCACGTCCGGCCACGGTCCGCCGACCACTCCACGCGCGCTACCGGCGTCTCGCCTGACCACGCCGCACCCACCAGCTTCGGCGAAACGCTGGCAATCAGACTCTTGATTTGGAGTTCCTCCACCGGATGCATCTCCTCCGGCTTCACCGCGGAGCCGGGCGCGACGCCCTTGCCGGGATGCCGGTAGGCCGTCTTCATGAAGAAGCCGTCAAACTCCTTGTCCAGGACCTCGACGCGCGTGATCCACTTCACCCAACTGTCGCTGGCCCAGCCCGGCACCACCAGCCGCAGCGGAAAGCCATGGGACACCGGCAGGGTCTCGCCATTCATTTCATAGGCCAGCAGCGTCTCCGGCCGCATGGCCTTGGCAATCGGCACGGTCCGCTGAAACTCCGGCTGCGTGCCCACCGGAACGTCGGCGCCGTCAAAGAGAACGTGCTTCGCCTCCGGCTTCACGCCGGCTTTCTTCAGGACATCCGCCAGCCGCACGCCTCGCCACTTGCCGTTGCCCGCGCCGCCCACTGTCCACTGGATTCCGGGCATCGACGGCTCGTAGAAGCTCCGCCCGTTGCCGGCGCACTCGCACATGGCCACTAACTCCACCGACGGCAGTTTCCGCAGGTCGTCCATGGTCAGCGAAAGCGCCGTCGCCACTTGCCCGCCGACGGCCAGCCTCCACTGCGCCAACTCCACCTTCGGCGTGTTGTGATGGCTTCGAATAAAGAAACGGTCGATCGGCGTGATCCAGTCCACGTAGCCCGCCGCCGGCATCTCAAAACCTTCTTGCGTGGCGTTGTGGATGATCATGTCGGCGCGCTTCGGCGTGGCCGCACCGAATACTCCACCTCCGATGGCGCCAAAAAACATTCTCCGGTTCATTTGTTGTTCCAGTTTACGTCCAGGTTGGCCACCGCTCCGTCTCGTACCTCGATCGTTGCCGTCTCGTCCGGAACACCCTCCCGCCGGAACACCACGTGATGCTTTCCGGCAGGCAGGGTGACGATGGTCGGCGTGCGAGACGGCAGTTCCCGCCCGTCCACCAGGACCGTCGCGCCCGCCGGTGTGGAACGCAGCATCACGGTTCCGGAGCGCGCCTCCAATGCCGCCTGAATGTGGCTGTCTCCCGGGGATTGCACCGTGCGCAGCAAGGGGCGGTAGCCGTCGCGTTCGAACCGGAGCGTGTGCCGTCCCGTTCCCAGCGTCAGCCGGCACGGTGTCACGCAAGTGAAACTGCTGATGTTGTCGATCACCACCGTCGCGCCTTCCGGCTCAGAGTGAATCGACACGTCGTGCGCCGCAAGTGGCGCGTCGGTTTGCGTCTCCGTCGCTGCGGCGGATTCGGGCTCCGCTGGAGGCGCCTCGGTCCCTGCCGGGGCAACGGGTGCCTCGACCGGTTGCTCCGTACCCGATGCCGCTGGGGGCTTGGCCGCTTCGGCTGCCGGCGAAGCCGTCGATCGCTCATTCAACACCACGGTCGATGGCCGGGTCGCAACCCAGAAGAAACCAGCCACCACGGCCAACCCCGCCAGCAGGAACGCCACGACACCCGCCCCCGGGCCCAGCCTTCGCCGCCGCGCCGCACCAGCGCCGCGCGTCGGGACCGGCTGGAGTGTTTCCGGCGCGACATTCGAGCTCCCACGCGCCATCGGCTGCCAGTTCGGATTCTGCGAAAGCACGTTCTCCAGTGCCATCACAAACTGCCGGACACTGGGAAACCGCAGCGCCGGGTCCCGCGCCAGGGCACGCCCGAATACGCCGTTGACATCCGCCGGCAGCGTCGGATTGAAGTCCGTGGCCCGCAGCGGATTCTCGTGACACACACGGTAGACAATCGCCGGAACGTTCGCGCCGGGGTACGGCCGCTCCCCCGTCAGCAACTCATACGCGATTACCGCCAGCGAGAACTGATCCGCTCGCCCGCCCACCGGCTTCGATTGGATCTGCTCCGGCGCCATGTAAGTTGGCGTCCCCATCAAGGTGCCCGTGGCCGTCGCGTCCTCCGCCAGCAGTTTGGCGATGCCGAAGTCGGTCACCTTCACCGTGCGGTCTTCATGCAGCAGCAGATTGGCCGGCTTCACATCGCGGTGGATCACGCCCTTCTGATGCGCGTAGTCCAGTGCGTCGGCCGCCTGCCGCAGGATGGCCAGCACCGTGTCTCGCGACAGGGCGTGCCGTTGCGCCAGCACCTGGTCGAGTGTCGGGCCCTCCACCAGTTCCATGCAGATGTAGACGGCTTCCTCGCTATCGAGAATGTCGTAGATGGTGATGATGTTCGGGTGAGACAGCCTCCCGGCGGACTGCGCCTCGCGCCGTAGCCGTTCCACCTGCTCCGCCACCGTCACCCCGTGCGTCTGCACGCGCACGGTCTTGATCGCCACCGTCCGCCCGATTGCGGGATCGTGCGCACGATAGACCACCCCTGCCGCCCCGCGGCCCAACTCTCCGAGGATCTGATAGCGCCCAATCCGTTCCGACGTGGTCATGGATTGCCCGGCTTCCTGGCGGCGGGCTCCCTAACAGTATGCGCCTGTTGGCCCGAAGATCGTACACTAATATTTCCCGCCATGTTCAAGACCCTGTTCGGCAGCGAGTCCTCCGAGCCGAGTCTTCTTGACCGTCTCAAGGCCGGCATCCAGAAGACGCGCAGCGGCCTTTCCACCGCACTCGACGACGCAATCCACGGCAAGAAGGAAATCGACGCTGACGTTCTCGATGAACTCGAGTTTTCTCTCATCACCGCCGATATCGGCGTACGCACCGCAACGGAGATCCTCGACGGCATCCGCCAGCGCGCCGCCCGCCATATGCTTGCCGATGCCTCGGAACTCCGCGGGCTCATTCGGGACCGCGTCCTCGAGGTGCTTGAGGCCAGTGACCGGCCCGTTCCTACCGTGACGGAGCCGCCGGCCGTCGTCATGGTGGTCGGCGTCAACGGCGCCGGCAAGACCACCACCATCGGCAAGCTCACCCATCGCTTCAAGAGCGAGGGGCGTACCGTTCTGCTGGCCGCTGCCGACACGTTCCGCGCCGCCGCCATCGAGCAGTTGGAAGTCTGGGCGCAGCGCACCAACACCGAGATCATCCGACAGCAGGCCGGTGCGGACCCGAGCGCCGTCGTCTTCGATGCCGTGCAGGCGGCCAAGGCGCGCAAGGTGGACTACGTCATCGTCGACACCGCCGGACGCCTTCACACCAAGGACAATCTGATGGCGGAACTCGAAAAGATGCGCCGTACCGTCAAGAAGATCGTCCCCGACGCCCCGCATGAGGTCCTGCTGGTGTTGGACGCCGTCACCGGGCAAAACGGGCTGGAGCAGGCCAAGAAGTTCACCGAAGCTAGCGGCGTCACCGGCATCGTCCTCACCAAACTCGACGGCACGGCGAAAGGCGGCATCGCTGTCGCCATCGCGCGTGAACTCAACCTGCCCATCCGCTACATCGGGGTGGGCGAAAAGATCGACGACTTACTGCCCTTTGAACCGGAGAACTTCGTTGCCTCCCTCTTCGATTAAGCAGGGCATTGATCCCGCTATGGCCATGCGCCGCGCGCTGGAACTTGCTCAGCGTTGTGTCGGCCAGACCAGCCCCAACCCCACCGTCGGCGCCGTCCTGGTCCGCGATGGCGCAATTGTCGGTGAAGGCGCACACGTCTGGCTGGAGCGTGACCATGCCGAAATCGTCGCCCTGCGTCAGGCAGGGGAGCGCGCCCGCGGCGCCACACTCTACATCACGCTGGAACCCTGCTCCCACACCGGACGCACCGGACCATGCGCCGACGCTCTCATCGCCGCCGGTGTCGCAAAGGTCGTCGCCGCCATGGAAGATCCCAACCCGCTCGTCCGCGGGGATGGCTTTGCGCGCCTCCGCGAGGCTGGCGTGGCCGTCGAAATCGACCCCTCGGTCGCTCCGGAACTGGAGCGCCTCAATGAGCCCTTCCTGCACTTCGTCAAGACTGGACGACCGCTGGTGACGCTGAAAGCCGCCGTCACACTCGACGGCAAGATCGCCGCCGCCGAGGACAACGAGGGCTGGATCACGTCCGCCAAAGCTCGCGCGCACGTCCAAACGCTGCGCCATCAGCACGACGCCATCGTCACCGGCATCGGCACTGTGCTGGCGGACGACTGCCGGCTGACGGATCGTAGCGGACTGGCACGCTCCCGCCCCCTGCTGCGCATCGTGCTCGATTCGCAACTCCGCCTCCGGCCGGATTCGCAAATGGTGGCCGTCGCCAAGGACGATCTCCTGGTCGTCACCACCTCCGCCGCGTCTTCGGAGCGCCGCCGCGCTCTCGAAGCAAGGAATGTCGAAGTCGTCGCGCTCGACGGCCCGGATGGGCGCGCCTCACTCGCTGGTCTCGTACGTCTTCTGGCGGAGCGCCGCTACCTCTCGCTGATGATCGAAGCCGGAAGCCGCGTCAACTGGGCTGCGCTCGAATCCGGAGTCGCTGACAAGGTCTTCTTCTACTACGCCCCCAAGATCCTGGGCGGCATGACGTCGCTGCCCGTTGCGGGCGGCGCGGGCCGCAAGCGCCGTATCGACGCCATCGAACTGGAGCGCGTCACCATCCACCCGATTCCCCCCGACGAGTTCGCCGTGGAGGCTTATGTTCACCGGCCTCATTGAAGAACTGGGTGCCATCGCCCAACCCGCGCCGCGCGTCCGCATCGCCTGCCGCACCGTCGCCAGTGACCTGCGGGAAGGCGATTCGATCTCGGTCAGCGGCGTCTGCCTCACCGCGCTCGACGTTGCGCCGGACGGCTTCTCAGCCGACCTTGCGCCGGAAACGCTGCGCCGCACCAGCCTTGGAGACCGTCAGGTCGGCGATGTCGTCAACCTGGAACGTTCGCTCCGCGCCGATCAGCGCCTCGGGGGCCACATCGTCCAGGGCCATGTCGACGGCACCGGTGAACTTCTCTCCCTGCGTGCGCTCGAAAACGGAAACTGGTGGCTCGACGTCCGCGTGCCCGACGCGCTGGACCGCTACATCGTCGAGAAAGGCTCCATCGCGCTCGACGGCATCAGCCTCACCGTCGCCTCCATCCGCGACGGCATCCTGGGCGTGGCCATCATTCCGCATACGTACCAGGCCACCTCCCTGCACGCGCGCCAGCCTGGGGCGCGTGTCAACATAGAAGTCGACATTCTCGCCAAATACCTGGAGAAGTTTGCCCATGGCTACACGCGCTGACCTGCTCGGTGTTTCTTCCGCCCCGGCCGCTCGCGAGGCCGTTCGCGAATCCGGCGCGGCGATTCCCTGGTTCATCTGGGCCTCCGTCGTCGGTGTCACCAGTGCCATCATCGGAGGCCATTGGGACATCTCGTGGCACCGCTCGATCGGCCGCGACGACTTCTGGACCCCAGCTCACATCGCCATCTATCTGTGCGGCATCATCGCCGGCATCTCCAGCGCCTACCTGATCCTCGCCACCACCTTTGGCAAGAGCCTCTACCCGCGCGAGGCCACCATCGGGATCTGGGGCTTCCGCGGACCCCTCGGCGCCTTCCTCACTGCCTGGGGCGGTGTCGCGATGCTCACCTCCGCGCCGTTCGACGATTGGTGGCACAACGCCTACGGCCTCGACGTCAAGATCATCAGCCCGCCTCACGTGCTGCTGATTGCTGGTGTGTTCGGCATCCAGGCGGGCGCGCTGCTGCTCATCCTCGGCTATCGCAATCGCGCCTCCGGCAATCGACAGCGCAACTATGACGCGCTGTTTCTCTACACCGGCGGCATGATCCTGCTGCTGTTCACGGTCTTTCTCCTGGAACTGACCAATCGCGTCTACATGCACTCGGGCTTCTTCTACCGCGCCGTCGCAGTCGCGATTCCGTTCGCTTTGGTGGCTGTCGCGCGCGCCTCGGAACTGCGCTGGGCCACGACAATCGTCGCCGGCATCTACACGGTATTCATGCTCGGCTTTCAGTGGATTCTGCCCCTCTTTCCGGCGGAGCCGAAACTCGGCCCGGTCTACAACCCGGTCACGTACTTTGTTCCGCCCCAGTTTCCGCTTCTGCTGATCGTGCCTGCGCTCGCGCTCGACCTGCTGTGGCCGCGCTTGCGGAATCTCGGCGCCTGGGCGCAGTCCGCCATTGCCGGGCTGGCCTTCCTCGGCATCTTCCTCGCCGTGCAGTGGCCGTTTGCCGACTTCCTGATGACGGATGGTGCGAAGAACTGGTTCTTCGGCTCCATTCACTTTGACTACATCACCGGACCCAACTCCGCCCTGCGCCGCGGCATCTTCATCACCGAAAAGACCTCGGCTGAGTTCTGGCAGCGGATGGCCATGGCCGCTGTCTTCGCCATCCTCTCGACGCGCCTCGGGCTGGCGGGCGCTGCCTGGATGCGCAAGGTGCAGCGCTGATGCGCGCCCTGCTGCTGGCGCCTCTGGCCCTGGCCGCCGCCTTTGCCCACGTCGGCTCTCCCGATGTCTACTTCGATGGCAAGGCCGGCGCCTACCAGGTCTACGCCACCATTCGCGCCCCGCAGGTGATTCCCGGCGTCGCCGAGATCGAGCTCCGCGTTCCCGGCCAGGGCGTCGACCGGGTCC
This sequence comes from uncultured Solibacteraceae bacterium, assembly GCA_964395885.1. Lineage (GTDB taxonomy): Bacteria > Acidobacteriota > Terriglobia > Bryobacterales > Bryobacteraceae > JAPKYZ01. The sequence goes on from CAYNDS010000023.1 coordinate 21,890, forward strand.
GCATCACGCCCATGCCGCTGACCGGACCGGGCGCGAAGTTCGCCCCTACGCCTGACACCGCCACGCGCTCCGCGCAGGACCCGGCCATGTTCACCGGCTCGCTCTGGATGATGTCCACCGGCTCCTGGCAGGTCCGCGTGGAAGTGACCGGCAGCCAGGGCTCCGGCGAGTTGCGCATCCCCGTGCCCGCTCTGGCGCGCCGCACGCTCGAGATGGACCGCGCCCTTGCCGCCACGCTCCTGGTGCTGATGACGTTCCTCGCCGTCGGCCTCGTCAGCATTGCCGGCGCGGCGTCCCGGGAAGGGAAGTTGGCTCCCGGTCTGGAGCCACCCGCCGCCAACAAGACCCGCGCCCGAGTGGTCATGGCCGGAACCGCGGTCCTGGTCGCGCTCGCCCTCTGGGGCGGCAAATCCTGGTGGGACAGCGAAGCCGCTACCTACTCGCGGAATATCTTCAAGCCGCTCGGCATGTCCACGTCGATTCAGGGCAACACCCTCACGCTCCGCCTGGAGCATACCGGCTGGTTTCAGGATCGGGATTTCTCTGACCTCGTTCCCGACCACAACTACCTGATGCATCTGTTCGTTGTCAGCCAGGACATGGCGCGCGTCTGGCACCTGCATCCGAAGCTGGTTTCCAACGGTGTCTTTACTCAGTCTCTGCCTGCCATGCCTCCGGGCAAGTACCGGCTGTTCGGCGACATCGTCCATCGCGGCGGGCTGCCGGAGACCGTTACTGCCGAACTCGACGTTCCCTCGCTTGCCGGAGAGCCGCTCGCCGGAGATGACTCCGCCGGCGTCGCGCCCGCACAGTTGACCACTGTCAGTCCGCTCTCCAGCGGCTACCGTATGGTGTTCGACGCGCCGGCGGACATCCGCGCGAAGCGTCTCCAGGTGATGAAATTCCGGGTCGAGGACGCAAAGGGCAAGCCCGCGGAAGGCATGGAGCTGTACCTCGGCATGCCGGGCCACGCGGCCGCCGTCCGCAAGGATTTCGCCGTCTTTGCTCACCTGCATCCTTCGGGCACCGTCCCGATGGCCGCCCTCGCCATGGCGCAGCCGGACGCCTCGACGGACCCGCATGCCGGCCATGCCATGCACGCCGCGCTTCCCGCCGAAGTTACGTTTCCCTATGGCTTCCCGCAAGGGGGCGAATACCGGCTCTTCGTTCAGATGAAGCGTGCGGGCGTTGTCGAAACCGGCGTCTTCGACGTCGTGGTGAAGGACTGATGCGCCGCTACGCCTACGAGGTTTGGGACGTCTTCACGCGCACGCCCCTCACCGGTAATCCGCTCACTGTCGTGCTGGACGGCGCGACACTGTCCTCGGCCGAGATGCAGGCGATTGCCCGCGAGACCAACCACTCGGAAACGACGTTCCTCCTGGGCCGCACCGCAAAGGGACACCGCGTTCGGATCTTCTCTCCCGTGGAAGAGTATCCGTTCGCCGGCCACCCGGTCCTCGGCAGCGCCGCCGCCATCCGCCAGCGCATCCATGAACAGCGCATCGTTCTCGACCTGAACGTCGGCCCCGTACCCGTCGACTTTGAGGAGACCGGCTACGGCGAGATGCTGCAGCCGGAACCGCAGTTTGGCGAACGGCTCCCGCGCGAAACCGTCGCCCGCTGGCTCGGCATTCCGGTCGACGACCTCGCGGCTGATCTGCCCATTGAGAGCGTCTCCACGGGCCGCCCCAACTTCCTCGTCCCGGTGCGCACTCTCGCCGCCATCCGCGCACTCAAGGTCGACTGGCCCGCTACCGGCGGGCGAGCCTTCTACTTCCTGTCTCTGGAGCCGGACCGCCCGGACGCGAAGGTGTTCGCCCGCAAGATCAGCGCCCGTAGCGAAGATCCGGCGACAGGTTCGGCAGCCGGCTGCGCCGCCGCGTGGATGGTGGCCCACGGCTTGGCAAAGCCGGGCGAACGGGTGACCATCTCGCAGGGTGCCGGGCTTGGACGTCCCAGTCAGATCACGGTCAGCGCGCAGCGGCGGGACGCAAAGGTCACCGAGGTTCGCGTCGGCGGCCACACCGCGCTTGTCGCTCGGGGCGAATTCCTTCTCCCCTAGCCCTGCCGCCGTCCCCTCGTGTCGCAGTCGCCCCTTACGAAGAGGAGGGCTTCACGCGATAGCGCGCGAGTTGCTTCCGCACACTCTCCGGAGCCATCGTCTCCACCACCGCCATGTCATCCTGCCAAGTCAGCGCCAGCACCCGCGCCGACTCATGCAGACGGTGCAGCGCCGCGCCGTCCGCCGCCGGAACCCGAAACGTCGCCGCCTCCACCGGGTCCAGCGTCAGCAGCTCATCAATCGCCCGAATCAGCGCTTCCAGACCCACACCCGTTCGCGCCGACACCTTCACCGCCCGCCGCGGCGCCTCTTCCTCCGGACCCGCCGCAATCCGCTGGGAAAGCAGCTCCGCCGGAGGCTCGCCAGGCAGCAGGTCCGCCTTGTTGAGTACCAGGAGTTGCGGCGTCTCTCCGGCTTCGATCTCGTCCAGTACCTTGCGCACGTGCTGATACCGCTCCGCCGCATCGGGCGACGATGCGTCCACCACATGCAGGATCAGCCGCGCCTCCACCACTTCTTCAAGAGTCGCCCGGAACGCCTCGACAAGCGTCGTCGGCAGGTTACGGATAAAGCCCACCGTGTCGGACAGCAGTACCCGCCGCCGTGAAGGCAGCGTCACGTGCCGCACCGTCGGATCCAACGTCGCGAACAGCCGTGCATCCGCCACCACCTCGGCACCGGTCAGCCGGTTGAACAACGTCGACTTGCCCGCGTTCGTGTAGCCCGCCAGCGCGACCGTCGCCAAAGGAACACTCTGCCGCTTGCGGCGCTGAATCTGGCGCCCGGCGCGCACCGCCTCCAGATCCTTCTCAATCTTCTGGATGCGCCGCGCGATCTTCCGGCGGTCGGTCTCGAGCTGCGTCTCGCCCGGTCCGCGCGTCCCGATGCCGCCGCCGAGGCGCGACATGGCCGTTCCACGCCCGGCAAGCCGCGGCAGCAGGTAGTTCAGCTGCGCCAGTTCCACCTGCAGTTGCCCTTCGCGAGTCCGCGCGCGCCCCGCGAAGATGTCCAGAATGAGCTGCGTGCGGTCGACCACGCGCACGCCCAGTTCCCGGTTCAGATTGCGCGTTTGGGTCGGCGTCAGTTCGTAGTCGAAGATGACCACGTCAGCCTTGTACGCCGTCGCCGCCGTCTTCAGCTCCGTCACCTTGCCGGAACCGACCAGTGTCGCCGCGTCGGGCGTTTCTCGGCCCTGCAGCAGGGAGTCTGCCACCTCGGCGCCCGCACTCTCGGCCAGCGCGCGCAACTCTGCCAAAGACTCCTCGGCATTCACGCCGGGGCGCCGCAGGTCGAGACCGACGACCAGCGCGACTTCCGCCGTAAGCTACTCTCCGGCGCCCGCCACAGCGGGTACGGACTGCGGGGGAGCAGGAATCGCCGCCGGCGCTCCATGCCCCGATGACCCGTGCACCCCTCGTGAAACCACCACCGTCGAGATGGCGTGCTTGAAGATCAGCTGCTCTTGATTGTTGGCTTCCAGGATCACGGAGTACTTGTCGAAGCTTCGAATCCGTCCCGACAGCTTCACGCCGCTCATGAGATAGATCGTGAGGAAGATCTTCTCTTTCCGCGCGTTGTTCAGAAAAGCTTCTTGAATGTTTTGTTGTTGTGCCAGCTTTTCCACGACTACCTTCTTCTTCGTTTGTGGAACTCGCGTGGCCGCGCCATGGGCGGGCGGCGGCGCACTCCCGGATTGTACATCAATGCTAAGTTCCTGCAACTACTTGGCTACAATTGAGTCTTCGACCTCAGGTCTCTGCCCGATGGAAAACCCCGCCGTTGCCCGCCTACTGAAGGAAACCGCCGACCTGATGGAGATTGCCGGAGAAGATAGCTTCCGCATTCGCAGCTATCGGAATGCGGCATCTGCGATCGAAGGATGGCCGGAACGCGTCATGTCCATTGTTTCTGACGCGGAGAGAAAAGTGACCGACATCCCGGGAATCGGCAAAGGCATGGCCGCGGTCCTCGCCGAGATTGCAGCCCGCGGCTCATTTGAACGCCGGGACGAGATGCTGGCACGCTATCCCCCAACGGCTCTGGAACTTCTCAAGATCCAGGGGTTGGGCCCGAAATCCATCGCCTTGATCATCGAGCATTTCCGCGCCACCACCATCGACGACCTGGAGAAACTCGCACAAGAGCAGAAGCTGCGCACCTTGCCGCGCATGGGTGCCAAGCTGGAAGACAAAGTTCTGAAGTCGATCGCGCAGTACCGCCGTAGCGCCGGACGCTTCCTTCTGAGCTTCGCCGACCAAACTGCCGATGCCATCGCCGCCGATTTGCGTCAGGTGCAGGGCGTCACAGCCGTTACGCCGGCGGGCAGCCTCCGGCGCGGCCGCGAAACCGTTGGTGATCTTGACCTGCTCGTTACCGGACCTTCGCCCGAATCCGCGCTCGAGGTCTTCACCAAGCATCCGCGCGTCGAGAATGTGCTCGCCCTCGGCGCCAACAAAGCCAGCGCGCAGGTTGGCGTCGAGGGGCTGCAAGTCGACGTCCGCACTCTTTCCGAAGACAGCTTCGGCGCCGCTCTGCAATACTTCACCGGATCAAAGGAGCACAACGTCGCCATCCGCACCCGCGCCGTCCGCGCCGGATTGACGCTGAGCGAGTACGGCCTGGCCCGCATCGACAACAATCAACCCGTCGCCGCGCGCACCGAAGAAGAGGTCTACGCCGCCCTGGGGCTCGACTACGTTCCGCCGGAACTGCGCGAGAATCGCGGCGAGATCGAAGCCGCCGAACGCCACGAACTTCCCTCTCTGATCGAGTTGGCCGACATCCGCGGTGACCTCCACATGCACACGCGCGAGACCGACGGCCGCGCGACGCTTGAGGAGATGGCCGGCTTCGCTCGCGAACGCGGCTACGACTACATCGCCATCACCGACCACTCGAAGGCGTTGGCGATGGCGAACGGCCTGAACGAAGAGCGTGCCATCGCCTTCGGCGAGCGCGTCCGCGCGCTAGATGGCTCACTTGGCATCCGCGTCTTTTCCGGCATCGAGTGTGACATCCTGCGCGACGGCGCCATGGACCTGGCCGACGATGCCCTCGCCGCGCTCGATTATGTGGTCGCCAGCGTCCACAGCTACATGAACCTCGAACCGGCCGAGATGACCGACCGCTATCTCGCCGTCCTCGAAAACAAGTATGTCCGCGCGATCGGCCACCCGACAGGTCGCGTGCTGCTCCACCGCGACGGCTTCCCGTTCGACTTCGAGAAGGTCGCCGCGAAGGCGGCAGAGCGCAACGTGTGGCTGGAGATCAACGCCAGTCCGGAGCGTCTCGACCTTGGCGACACACTCATCCGCGCCGCCAAGGCAAGAGGTTGCCGCTTCGTGATCTCCACCGACGCGCACCATCCAAAGCACCTGGCGAACATGCGCTACGGCGTCACCATGGCCCGCCGCGGCTGGCTGACGAAGGCGGATGTCATGAATACACGCAGCGCAGCCGAGTTCGCCGCACTGCTCAGTCGGTAATCCGATCGGGACCTGGGCGTCCCCTGCGAATCGGGAGTGACTGCCAAGTCAGCAGAGCCGGCGCGCGAACTGCTGGGAAACCACCGGCTGTCATCGTGCCACCGGTGTATCGCCCGACCGCTGCCGGCGGCGTTGCACAGCGAAGCGGCTTCGGGAAAGTCAGCGGTTCCGGGAGTACTGCACCAAATGTGCGACCCGGCGGGAAGCGAAGCTCACCCGTCGCCAGGAGGACGCGTTCGCGGCGGCGGAATCAAGC
>CAYNDS010000024.1:0-27601 GCA_964395885.1 uncultured Solibacteraceae bacterium
GACAAATGGTGCATCGGGCCATCCGGCAGTATGAGCCGCACGCGCCGGAAGCCCCGCTGGAGTTGCAGGACCACGATAAGCCGGTTCGTTATCGCAACATCTGGGTCCGGAAGCTGAAAGGCTACGACGCGCAGTGAGACGAGCGGCCATCGCCGTCGCGATCCTCATGGTGATCGTGGCGGCGGTGGCCGTCACACTTTTGACGCGCTGGCAGAGCCAGGTTGAGCCACTGCTGCGCGAGCAGGCAGTCGCTTACCTCTCGGAGCGTTTCGGCAGCGATGTGGAGATTGCATCGTTGCGCGTGGCGGGGTTGCCCCGCATGCAGGTGGAGGGGCGCGGAGTGCGCGTCTGGTGGCAGCACCGGCGGGACGTGCCGCCCGTGCTGGAACTGGACCGGTTTCGCTTCGCCGCAAACTGGGACGATCTGCTGCTGCGTCCCCGGACGCGCATTTCCGAACTCCGTCTGGAAGGGCTGCGGCTCGTCGTGGCTCGGCGTCAGCCGGATGCGGCGGCCAGTCCGGCCACTGCTGCCAGGCGGGAGCCGGCCCATCCCGCCGCGCGACAGACCGAAATCGGCCGCATCGTCGCCGACGGCGCGAGCCTGACCATTCTGCCGCGCGACGCCGCCAAGCAGCCGCAGGTCTATGCGCTGCGACGATTGACGTTGTGGGGCGCTGGGCTGGGCAGGCCCATGTCCTACCGGGCTGAGTTGACGAATCACAAGCCACCCGGGCAGATCGACTCCGAGGGCGTGTTCGGGCCGTGGCGCGCCGACGAGCCCGGTCTGACGCCGCTCGCCGCGACCTACACCTTTTCGAAGGCCGATCTCAGCGTCTTCCGGGGAATCGCAGGAATGCTGGAGTCCGCCGGGCGTTTTCACGGCGTGCTCTCGCGCATTGCGGTGGAAGGCGAGACGCGCACACCGGACTTCCGCCTGTCGATCGCGAACAATCCCATTCCGTTAACGACCAAGTTTCACGCCATTGTCGACGGAACCACCGGCGATACACTGCTGCAGCCCGTGCGAGCCGTGCTGGGGCGAACCGCGATGACCGTGACAGGTGCAATTGCGGGGGATCGCAACGTACGCGGGAAAACCATTGATCTGACGGCTGTGATCGAAGGCGGACGCTTGGAGGACGTGGTGCACCTGGCGGTGAAGGGGCCGTCGCCGATGACCGGCCGCGTGCGCCTGCAGTCGCTCATTCGCATTCCTCGGGGCGATGTCGATGTGGTCGACAAGCTCGGCTTGGACGGAACGTTCCGCATCGCCGCGGTCCGCTTCACTAACCCGGAAATCCAGGGCAAGATCGACGAACTCAGCCGGCGCGGGCAGGGACGGCCCGGTGATGAGGAAGTGGCCGACGTTGCTTCGGAGGTGACGGGTGGCTTCCAACTCAGCGATGCTCGGTTGGCCTTGCGATCCCTGTCCTATGAAACGGCGGGGGCGGCACTGACGCTGGATGGGGCATACGGGCTTCGCTCACAGGAACTCGACTTTGCGGGCGCCCTGCGCCTCGATGCAAAAGCGTCACAGACCTTCCGCGGCATGAAGCGGGTCATGCTGAAGCCATTCGACTGGATGGTCTCGCGTCCCGGCGGCGGCACGGTGCTTTCGCTGCGCATCAGCGGTACACGGGAGCAGCCGAAGTTCGGCGTCGACTTGAAGCGGACGCTCGCGAAGAAGGATTAAGCCGGCGCTGCATTGCCCGGGGCGTTTCGGCGTGCCGCGGGGGAGTGGGGTTCGATAGGCTGGTAGATATGCCGACTCAATATTCCGCGCCGCCGGAAATGACGATCGACGCCACGAAGAAGTACGTCGCCACCTTCGAACTGCAGCGTGGCACCGTCGTCTGTGACCTCTTCGCGGCAGAAGCGCCCAAGACGGTGAACAATTTCGTCTTCCTGGCTCGCGAGGGCTTCTACGATGGCACGGTTTTCCACCGCGTCATTGCCGACTTCATGATCCAGGGCGGAGATCCCACGGCCACGGGCCGCGGTGGTCCGGGCTATCGCTTCGAGGACGAATGCCGCCTGCCGGCCGCCGTCAAGCATCAGGTGGGATCGTTATCGATGGCCAATGCCGGTCCGAACACGAACGGCAGCCAGTTCTTCATCACCCACATCGCCACCGACTGGCTGAACGGAAAGCACACCGTGTTTGGGCAGGTCCGCAGCGGGCAGGATGTCGTCAACGCCACGCAGCAGGGCGATCAACTGAAGAAAGTCACCATCACCGAAGAGTAGAAGCTGATGTCCCTGAACCGCCGCCAGATCTTCCGTGCCGGGGCGAGCCTTGCCGCCGCCCCTGCTCTCCTTTCCGCGAAGGCGCGGGCCAAGATGCCGCGCAGCATCATCTTCATGGTGTCCGACGGCATGAGCGCCGGTGTCATTCCCACCGCGGATGCCTTTTCGAAGATCGTGCGCGGCGGCAAGGGTACCCATTGGACGTCGCTGCTGGGGCGTCGCGATGCCGTCCGCGGCTTTTTCGACATGGCGTCGTTGAACTCGATGGTGACGGACTCCTCGGCCGCCTCGTCCAGTTGGGGATCCGGCTCTCGCATCTTCAACGCCATGCTGAACGTGCTGCCGGACGGAACGAAGCTGACGCCCATCGCGGCGCTGGCGCGCGAAAAGAAGAAGCGCATCGGGCTGGTGACGACGGCGACGGTCACGCATGCCACTCCCGCGGGCTTTGCTGCGGTCTCGAAGTCGCGCGACGACGAGGACGGCATCGCGGTGCAGTATCTCGACACGGTCGATGTCGTGCTGGGGGGCGGGCGCCGCTTCTTCACGTCGCGCAAGGACAAGCGCGACTTGGCGGCGGACTTCGCCAAGGCGGGCTATCAGGTCAGCATGAAGAAAGCCGACCTGAGTGCCAAGCCGGGGCAGAAGCTTCTCGGCCTCTATGATGCGAGCCACATGCCGTACACGCTCGATCATCAAGCCGAAGAGAAACTGCGGCGGGAGGTGCCGACACTGGCCGAAATGACCCGTGCCGCGCTCACTTCGCTCGATTCCGCCCGCGACGGCTTCCTGCTGCAGGTGGAAGGTGCGCGCATCGATCATGCCGCCCACGCCAACGATGCGGCGGCGCAGCTTTGGGATCAGTTGGCCTTCGACGATGCCATCGGCGAGGTGCTGGAGTACGTGCAGAAGCGGCCCGACACGCTGGTGGTGATCACCTCCGACCACGGAAACTCCAACCCGGGGCTGATCGGAATCGGCGCCGAGTACGAGCATTCGAACGAATACTTCGCGCGTTTGGCGAAGGTGCGCCGGTCCTTCACGGCATTGACGGCGAAGCTCGGTTCCGCCTTGCAGTATGCGGGATTGAAGGATGCGGAGCGCGCCACCGTGGCAGCGGATTCCGCCAAGCTGCGCGCCGCTCTTGTTGACGATTTGGGCTTCGAGATGACGGACACCGAACTGCGCGCGCTGGCCGACGCCATGGCCAAGAAAACCGGGCTGTCGTTGAACAAGCAGCTCGACAGCCTGCCCGGCATCATGGGGCAGATTGTCGGCGGCCATACGGGCGTGCAATGGGTGGGCACGACGCACACGGCCGACTATACGTTTTCGACCGCTCTGGGTCCGGGGGCGGAGGAGTTCTCGGGTCTGGTGCGCAACACCGACGTGTTCCGGAAGCTGACGGCGGCGATGGGCGTGAAGTTCGAGAACCCGTCGATGGACGCGGCGAAAGCAAAGCAGTACGCGGCGGCAGTGCCGGCCCGGCGGCGCTCCGACTGGGCATGATCCCGTCCTACGACAAGTGGATTGAGCCGATCTTCTATTGCTTGGCGGCGAATCCGGACGGCATCGCTGCGCGCGACGTGCAATCTGCCATTGCGGATCAATTGGGTGTCACGGACGAGGAGCGGCAGCAGCTTCTGCCGAGTGGGCTTCAGCCCATCTACAAGAACCGGGCCGGCTGGGCGCACGACCGGCTGAAGCGTGCCGGCCTCTCGCACAGTCCGAGACGGGGCTACTGGCAACTCACATCGAAAGGACGTGAATGGGCTGCGAAGCATTCGCAAGCGCTTCCGCCGGATGTGCTCGAGAGCATTCTCGAGGACTTCATTGACGTTCGCTTGAAAGCCGATTCCCGTCCTGCTGCTGCCGAGTCCGCCTCGACCGCAACGCCGGACGACCGGCTGGGCGAGGCGATTCGCGATCTGCGATCGACGGTTGCCCGAGAAGTGTTGGATTGCCTCAGCAGGATCTCGCCGAGTTATTTTGAAACCGTTGTCCTGCATCTGCTCCACGCCATGGGCTACGGTGCGAGCCGCGACGACGTTCAACGCGTGGGCCGCAGTGGCGATGGCGGCATTGACGGTGTCATCTCGCTGGACCGTCTCGGCCTGGAAAAGGTCTACGTGCAGGCCAAACGCTGGAAGGACGTTGTGGGGCGTCCGCAGCTTCACGAGTTTCACGGCGCACTTGCCGGGCAGCGCGCAAAGAAGGGCGTGTTCCTCACGACTTCCTCGTTTTCCGCCCAAGCGCTGGAGTTCGCGCGATCCGTGGACATCGTTCTCATCGATGGCAGCCGGCTGGCGGAGCTGATGATCGACTACGAGGTCGGCGTCAGCAGCCGCACGCTGAAAGTGCCGAAGCTGGACTCCGACTACTTCGACGAAGAGTTCGTCTGAGCGCCCGTTCGGGCCTCTTCCAGACAATCCTCGAAGAACCTTCCCACCGACGGCCAGCCGAAGTTGTCTTCGACCAGTTGGCGCGCGGCGGCACCCAGCCGGCGGCGCTCTTCGGGAGACGCAAGCAGGCGCAGAACGGCTGCGGCAAAGTCGGCCGGGTCGTCGGCCAGGACAATATTCTCGCCCGATTGAACCGGCAGGCCTTCGGCTCCCACCGTCGTCGACACGATTGCCTTGCCCGCCGCCATGGCCTCGAAAATCTTCAGTCGCGTGCCGCTGCCGGAACGCATCGGCACAATGTAGACCGACGCCTCGTGCAGGTAGGGCCGGATGTCGGGCACCGTGCCGGTGACATGAATGCGGGGGTTCGATTGCGGCAGCGCCAGGACGGCTGCCGTCGGACGCCGCCCGACGCAGTAGAAGTCCACGTCGGGACGAACGGCGAGAATGCGCGGCAGCACTTCGGCCGCCCCGTACAGCATCGCGTCCTCGTTCGGCAGCCAATCCATCGAGCCTGTAAAGACCAGCCGGTTGGGGAGCTCGCGCGCAGGGTCCGGTCGGAAATACTCCGTGTCAACGCCCGTCGGAATCGTGCGGATCTTCGACTCCGGAATCTCGCGCGCGAAAGCGGCCGTGTCGCGCGGCGAGACCGATAGCACCAGGTCCGCCTGACGCAGATACTCGGCTTCGACGCGCTCCGTCTTGGCGGCCTCCTGCCCATAGACGTAGCGCCAGATCGGGCTCTTGGCCAGCTCCGTTTGGCGCTTCCAGATTTCGGCCTCCAGGTTGTGCGTGAACAGCACGACGGGTGTGCCGCTGCGCCACGGAAACATCGGGCCGGGCGTGAGGAAGTCACACACCGCGACATCAAACCGGCCCGGCGCCAGCAATTCCCGAATCCGTTCGGCAACCCTGCGGTCCCGATATTTGGCAATCGAGTAGGGCAGCGGGTGGAACTGCAGCGCGGCAAAGCGGAGCATCTCGGCAAAGGAGCGCCCATGCGGCATCACCAGCGGGAACAGCTCGGCTTTCATGCCCAGCTCCGTCAGCGTCTGCCGGTGGATGTCGTTCGATTCCGCCGGATAGAACAACAGCGTGGTCACTTCGTGGCGCCGCGCCAGTTCGCGCAGCGTGAAGAAGCTGCGGATGCGCCCGCCCACGTCCGGGGGCACCAGTCCGCCTGCCTTGACCCAAAGAATTCTCATCCCAGCCAGCCTTTCGACCAGTAGTAGCCGATCTTGACGGTTTCCTGCGCCAGATCGAGAAACGCCGGCCAGCGTCCCCGCCAACCGCCAGCCCGCTTGCGGACATCCGGAAACGGTCGCGGCGCGGCGTCAATGCCCACGGCGCGAAACGTCCGCCAGGCCCGCCACATGTGAAAGTCGCTCGTCAGCAGGATCGCCCGCCCGGCCAGCCCGTCAAGGATCGGCTTGACCAACAGCGCGTTCTCGCGCGTCGACTGCGAGCCTTGTTCCAGCGTGATCGCTTCGGCGGGCACGCCGTGGCCGATCAGGTAATCCCGCATCGGCTGGGCCACTCCTGCTCCGGACACCACCAGCCGCCGCCGCGGATCTTCCCGCCACACCCGCACCGCGTACGCCGCCCGCCAGTAGGAAGAATCGGCCAGGACGTCGTTTGCGCCCAAACCGCCCGCTCCCAGCACGACGATGATGTCGCCCGGCGCATCCGTCCACGGCCCGGCAAGCGCGGTTGCCCATCCAAACGTGATGTCAGGAATCAGCGTGACGGCGGCGACCAGTGCGCCGAGCGCAGCCAACGCCCCGACGGCTGCCCGCTTCAGGCTCCGCATAGCTCCTGGTAGAGCGCCAGCACCTTCTCGATGTTGCTCTGGTCCTCTCCCTCCATCCGCCGCGGCGGCGATGGTTGCGCGCACACGCGCAGAATGGCGGCCACGGCCGACGGCGTGTCGCCGACCGGAACCAGATGCGGCCCCGCCGGGCGCATGCCCGTGTCGGTTGCCACCACCGGCGTATTGAGATAGAGGGCCTCGCGCACGCTCACCGCATCGCCGTCATAGAGCGTCAGGCGCAGCAGCGCCGCTGCCCGTTGAATCGCCGCCAGGGTCATCGCATGCGGCACGTCGCCCGTCAACAGAATCCGGCTGGCATAGCTCTTGGCGGCAATCTGCCGCCGCAGATCCGCCTCCAGGCTCCCGGAGCCGATCATCAGCAAGCCCGCGCGCGGATGCTGCCCCAAGATCTCGCCCAGCAAGTCGATCTGCCGCGGGAGATCGTATTCCGGCTCCAGCAGTCCGACCGAGACCAGAACCGGATCGTGCGCGGCGAAAAACTCCGCTAAGTCCGCTCGCAGCACCAAATCCCGCGGCGGCGTCCGCAGGATCTGCGGGTAGATAAGCCGGATGCGATCCGAAGCCACGCCGAAGCGGGAGAAGAGCGCCTCCATTTGCGGATTCACCACCACGATCCGCGAAAACCGGCGCAGGACAAACCCGCGTGCGGTCCACCGCCCGGCGGATCGTCCCTGTGGAGAATTTGCGTAGCCACCCGAATGGAATGTCATCACCGACCGGGGCGCCAGTTGCGTTAACGCCAGCGCCATGGCCCACACCGGCGGCCCGGGAAACCCGCCAAGATGCAGGTGCACGATGTCGGGAGCCAACTCGCGAACCTTCCCGATCAGCGCAGGCGCGCTCTCCGGATAAAACGCGTCCTCATGCGGCGAGCGCAGATAACGCGGAACGCCGATCATCGTCGCGCGGTGCCCACGGCTCCGCAACAGATCCCGAATCGCCATCAGGTTGGTCTGAACGCCTCCATTCGGCGGGGGGATCGGGCCAAGTTGAAGGACGTGCATGCCGCGCGAGATTCGCCTTTCATTGTCTCATCGGAACGACTTAGCCGATGATCGAAGAAGAGTGAAGCCGAAAGTCTTGTTGATGACGCAGCTGCTGGAGACCGGCGGGAGTGAGCGGCAGGCGGTCGAAACGGCCTGTGCGCTGCGGGAGCGTGGCTTTGAGCCGGCTTACGGTTGTATGCGGTGTGGCGGCCTCCTCGCGCGGCCTCTGGCGGAGGCGGGCGTGCCACTGACGGAGTTCCCGGTGCGCTCGTTTGCCTCGGCCGGGTTTCCGTCCGCCGTGGCGGCGCTCCGCCGCTACCTGCGCGAGACGGGCGTGTCCGTGGTGCATTGCTTCGACTCACCTTCTACCGTCTTTGCGATTCCGGCGGCGAGGTGGGCGGGCGTCCCCGTGGCGCTGACCAGCCAGCGCGGACACCGCGACCTGATGCCGCCCATCGTCCGAGCCGGTCTCCGCTTGACGGACCGTCTCGCCGACGGAATGGTTGTGAATTGCCTCGCCATGCGCGACCACGTGGTGGCGGACGCCGGCTGGCGGCCGGAGCGCGTGCACCTTTGCTACAACGGCATCGACGTGGAGCGGTTCTCTCCGGGGGATCCCGCGCAGGCCGGCGCCGCGCCGCTCACCATCGGTGTCATCTGCAAGCAGCGGCCCGAGAAAGATCTCGCGACGCTGGTCCGGGCCTTTGCCGCGCTTGCCCGCGACAACGCCGAAGCGCGTCTGATTCTGGTCGGCAGCGGTCCGGAACGGCCGAAACTGGAAGCCCTCGTCACGGAGTTGGGCTGCGCCGCGCGGACGCACTTTGAAAACGAAACGCTGGAGGTGGTGGCCTGGCTGCGCCGCATCGACATCTTCGTCCTGCCGTCGCTCTCCGAGGCGTTCTCGAACTCGATCATGGAGGCCATGGCCTGCGGGTGTGCCGTGGTGGCATCGCGTGTTGGCGGCAATCCGGAACTCGTCGAGCCTGGCGAAACCGGAGAGCTGTTTCCGGCAGGCGACAGCCCGGCGCTGGCCGCCCAACTCCAAAGGTTGGCCGCCGACCCCGTCCGGAGAAGGGCGATGCAGGGGGCCGCGCGACGGCGCATCGTTGAGCGCTTCTCAAAGAAGGCCGCCGCTGACCGCATGGCCGCCATCTACCGCGCGCTGCTGGAGCGCCGACCCGTCCCCGCCCTCTAGAGATTCCGACGGAGCTTGTTCCCGCAAGCCCCTAGAGCGAGGGCGCGAGTTCGCCGGTGGCGAGCGTCTGCTCGAGATCGACCCGAATCGGCAGTCCGGTCCGCGCCGATTCCAGCATTTGCAGGCAGAGAATCGTCGAACGGCTGCCGTCCCGAACCGTCACCGAGGGCGCCTTGCCCGCGCGGATGGCGGTGAGGAAATCGTCCAGTTGCGCGGCGTAGCCCTTTTCGGCGAACGTCCGCGACTGCTTGCTGACCGACGAGCCCTTGATGGCGACCTTCGTAAAGTCCTCCGTCACCGCGCCGATGCCGTCGGCAAAGACCTCCAACCGCTCGCCGCCCGACGTGGCGCTGCCCACCGTCGTGTAGGTGAGGTTCGCAATCGAGCCGTCGGCAAAGGAGAACGAGCAAGCCATGTTGTTCTCCCCGATCGTGCCCGACTTGCCCGGATCGAGCGCGCGCGCATACACCGTCGTCGGTTCGCTTTCGAGCAGCCAGTAGAACAGGTCCGTGAAGTGCGAGGCCTCGCCGAGGATGGCGCCGCCGATTGACATGTCCGCCATCCAGTAGTTGCCCGAGATGCCCGGCGAATTCATCCGGAAGTTCACCACCGCCGGGCCCGTGCGGCGCCGCAGCGCCTCCTTCACCCGGACATAGTAGGGTGCGAAACGGCGATTGAAGCCCACCGAAAGCAGCTTGCCCGAGCTTGCTACGGCCGCCTCCAACTGCTGGCATTCGGCGACGGTCAGCGCCATCGGCTTTTCGAGCAGCACATGCTTGCCGGCTGCGAGCGCCGCCAGAGCCTGCGGGGCGTGATCCGCATTCCGGCTCACGATCACGACGAAGTCGAGCGCCGGGTCGCGCAGCATCTCCTCGCAATCGGAGTAGGCAAACGCCGCGCCGAACCGGTTGCCGTAGCTCTTGCCGCGCGCGCCGTTCGAAGAATAGACCGATTGCAGCGTGACGCCAGCGGCCTTCTGCAGATTCGGCAGGTGCTCCCACTTGGCCAGGTTGCCGGCGCCAATCAGGCCTGCCTTCAAATCGTTCTTGCCCGCCGGTTTCGTCTGATAGACGGGAGCGATCGGCACCTTGTGCTTCAACTGGTAGGGCGCGGCCCCTGCGCGGGACTGCGGATACTCCAGCACCACCGCCAGCGAGTTTGTCGACGGATCGAGAATCGTCGCGTAGGCCTCGGAAGCCCGATCGAGCGCAAAGCGATGCGTGATCAGCTTCTCGACATTCACCTGACGGGAATCAACCAGCCGGAGGAACTCCTCCATGTTGCGATTCTCGGTCCAGCGCACATACGGCAGCGGATAGTCCCGCCCGCGCTTCTCATAATCCGCGTCATAGCTGCCCGGGCCGTAGGCGCGCGCCATCAGCAGCTCGATTTCCTTGATGTACATCTCGGCCCAGGGGAAGTGCATGTCCACCGCGCCGACAATCACAATCCGTCCGCGGTCACGGCACAGCCGCAGCGCCTGCTGGCAGGGCGCGGCAGAATGCTTGGCCGCCGCCGCCACTATCACGCAATCGGCGCCCCGGCCCTCGGTCAGCGCCAGAATCGACTCCTGCGCGCCATCGCCGCCGAGCACCGCCTCATCCGCGCCCAGGCCCCGCGCCAGCTCGACGCGGTCCGGCTTCAGATCGAGCGCAATCACCCGTCCACCCTGCGCGCGCGCCAACTGCGCCGTCAACTGCCCCACCAGTCCCAGTCCCAACACCACCACGTGCTCGCCCAGACCGATCCGGGCCACCCGGACCGCGTTCATCGCAATCGCGCCCAGCGTCGCAAACGCCGCCTGATCAAATCCCAAAGAGTCCGGAACGCGCGCCGCCAGATTCTTGCCGACCAGAATCGCCTCCCCGTGGCCCGTTCCCTCGCCACCATAGGCCACGCGGTCGCCCACGGCCAGGCCGCTCACCGACTCGTGCTTGGCAATGATCACGCCCGCGCCGGAATAGCCGAGCACCGCGTAATCGGAAAACTTCGCCCGGACCTCGGCGATCGTCTTTGCCGGCCCCATCTTGGTCATCACATTCCAGACCTTCTGAATGTGGCCGGGATTCTCGGCAACCTCCTTCACAATCGGGTCCGTGTGGATGTCGGCCGTCTCGGTTCCGCTCGAAATGAGCGAGAAGTGCGGACTCACAATCACGTGATGCGGTTGGACCACCGGGTCCGGTACCTCGTCCAGGATGATGTCGCGGAGTCCTTTGCGGATGACCTGTTGCATGATTCTTCTCTTAGGGTCTCATCGGCAGGCAGGAGCGCTCAAGCCAATGTTTCGTAACACTTTGAAAGAAATCGCCGCCCGGACGCCCGCAAGCGGCGGGGCATCCGGACGGCGGCTCTCCCCGGGGGTCCGGAGTTTCCGGGACCCCGGGCACAACGACCTACTGAACAAACGTATACGTGAGATTGACCGGGCCCAGCGCCGCCGTCTGCGCGGCGAGTGCCAGGTTCGGGAAGTTCACGCCGGGGTCCGGTGTTCCGAGCACCGTCGAACGGAACGGACTTGTCGGTGCGAGCGCATAGTTGCCTCCCGCATAGTCCACAAATCCCACCGCCGTCGCGTTTGCCGGGAAGAAGTTCCCGGCCGGATAGAAGGGCTGCTCCGTCGGGAACCCGAACAGAATGTTCCCGCTGAAGATCGAGTTCGGCGCGTAGAAGTTCAGCACTGCCGTTCCGGGGCGGATTCCGTCACCCGCAATGGCTGCCGCGAAGATGTTGCTGCGGAAAATCAGGTTCGTCGACGCCTGCCCGCTGAACAGAATCCCGGAACTTGCCGACAGAATCGTGTTGTTCTCGATCGTCAGCCGGTCCGCGCCGCTGAGAATCTGAATGCCCCGAAAGCGGACCAGCAGCAGGTTGTTCTGAATCGTGATCCGCGAGGTCTGCCCGGCGACCGAGAAGTAGCGCCACGACGAGGGAACCGCCACCTCCAGTGCCGTCTGCAGGCGGGCCTGGAAGTCGTTATCAATGGCCGCGATGATTCGTGTTTGGCCCGCCACTACCACCCGGTCGCCGACCTTGAGCTGGGTGGTGAAGAACGTCGAGGCCCCGCTCAGCGTCGTGCCGGTGGCCGTCACGGTTCCCGTACCCGCCACGGCGCAGTTGGAGCGTACGTCGTCGCGGCCCATGATGTTGATTCCGCTATCGGAGTTGCGGAACACATTGTAAGTAAAGCGGATATTGCGCACGACGGCCCAGTGATAGTCTCCCGCCTCGCAGGTCCGGACGGTAAACAGAACGGCGAAGCCGCTCTGCGCGCTCATCCAGTTGTTCTCAAAAACGTTGCCGTTCACGACGGCGTTCTGCCCGTTCTTGAATTCCAGGTGATTCTTGATCGGGTACTTGGTGCGCCACTCCAACGGCCGCGTAAAGAGGTTGCGGTTTACCTGAATGTCGCTCGGGACCAGGCCGGCAATCGCCGGACGGGCGCCGCCGAACAGGATGCCCTGTCCCGTTGCTTCAATCCGGTTGTTGTTCAGGATGAACGGTCCGCTGCCGTTCCATCCGGCCATCGCCTGCGTGTCCTGCCCGATGGCGAAAAAGTCCGTGAAGACCGAGTCGACAACCGTCGTGGCGCCGCCGTTTAACGCGATGCCGCGCTTGGCGCCCAGGGTCGGATCGCCGTGGAACCAACACTGTCGGAAGGTCAGATTGCGCGGCAGGACGGTGGTGGAGGTTTCCGCACCGCTGCCGATTGCAAAAATGTCAAAGGCGTAGACTCCGGACGCCACCGTAAATTCAATCCCGTGAAACACATAGCCGTTTACGCCAGCTAACGCGCGGACAGCCGGCTGCGCCATCGGCGTCACGATCCGGGCCAGCAGGCCCCGGTGCGAAACGATGTCCAGACGCGTACCCGACGGAGGAAGGCTCGCCGTTGCCGAGGACCGAATCGTGATCGTGCCGAGCACGGCCTTCGGTCGCAAGACAAAATTGCCGGTGTAGGTTGCTCCGGCCTGCAGGACGACCGTATCGCCGGGAACCGCGCGATCCAGCACCACCTGCAGGCTCGTGCCAGGGGCGACCACATGCGTCACCTGGCCGAACGAGCACGCCGCGAAAAACAGACAGATACCCAACCGTGAGCGCAATGCGCTTGAGAAAAACGCGCGCGAAGGCGCGTTAGACAAAACAGCTCTTGAAAGCAAGCGATGGACTCCAAAGGAAGATTTCGGGAGGGCGGCGGACCGATTCAGAGGCGGGGAACAGTGTGCTTTTTTGTTCTGTTTACACTTGTTTCGCCACTGTGTCGAAGCTTACCAGACAGTTTGCGAGCGGCTCAAGAGTTCTCAGGGAGAATTTTTGCAACCGTGAACAACTTTTTATTCGAGGTCTTCCGAGTGAACCAGTATCCGTGCGTGTCGGTCATTGTTCCGGCTTATCAGGTAGCGCGATTTGTTGGGGAAACGCTGCAATCCGTTTTCGCCCAGACGTTTTCGGATTTCGAGGTGATCGTAGTCGACGATGGCTCGCCGGACGGGCCGGAACTGGATCGCGTCATCGCCGGTTTCGGCTCGCGCGTGATCTATCGCAAGCAAGCCAATCAGGGGGCGGCGGCAGCCCGGAACACGGCGATTCGGGAGGCGAAAGGCGATTGGCTGGCCTTTCTCGACGGCGATGACCTGTGGCTGCCGAACCACCTCGCCTCGCAGATGGCTTTCCTTGAACAGGGCGGCTGGGATATGGCCTGGTCGGACGCGGCTTTCTTCGGCAAGCAGGACGTGGCCGGCAAGCGCTTCTCGGCGCTGAACCGGCAGACGCGCCCGGTGACGCTGGAGAGCCTGACGGCCGAAGAGTCGGTCCCGTTGGCTTCGACCGTTGTGGCGCGGCGCTCGGCTGTGGAGCGCGCCGGTCTGTTCAAGCCCGTCTGGCGGCGTGTGGAGGACTACGACCTGTGGCTGCGCATGGCGCTCGACGGGGCGCGGATGGACTTCAATCCCACGGTCACGGCCTCGCGGCGAATTCATGCGGGCGCGGCGACAGCGAGCGAAATCCTGTGCCGGCGTTCCGCCGCCGAGATTCTGGGCAGCCTGCTGAGCGCCGCCGGGGCCAACGCGCAGTTCCGAAGGATTGCCTGGCGCAAGATGGTCGAGTTTGAAGGAGAAGGCGATCTGGCCGAGGCGCGAATTGCGTTGCGCCAGCGCGACTACCCGGCGGCGGTCCGGTGGGCGAGCGAAGCGAGTGCGAAACTGAACCGGCCGCGGCTGAAAGTCGGGCTGGCGGCGCTGCGCCTGGCGCCGGAACTGGTCCGGCTCTACGAAGAGCGCCGGCAGTCGCTCTACGCCTAGGAAGTCTCGCGGGGGCCGCCATTTCCGCCGATGAGCCAACCGGGAACTCTATACTAAGCTTATGTGCGGAATTGCCGGATTTATACGGTCGGCGGCCGACGACGGAGCCGAGCGCACACTGCGGCGCATGACAGCCGCCATCCGGCACCGGGGGCCGGACGACGACGGGCATTTCTTGGATGACGGCGTCGCGCTGGGCCACCGCCGGCTGAGCATCATCGATCTGTCCGGCGGGCATCAGCCGATGCCGAACGAAGATGAGCGCCGGTGGATTGTCTACAACGGCGAAGTCTTCAACCATGCGAAGGTCCGGACGGAGTTGGAAGCCGCCGGCCATCGCTACCGAAACCATTCCGACACCGAGACGCTGCTGCATGCTTGGGAGCAATGGGGACCGGCGTCGGTCGAGCGCTTCCGCGGCATGTTCGCCTACGCGATCTGGGATCGCGACCGGCAGCACCTGTTCGCGGTGCGCGACCGGCTGGGAATCAAGCCGTTCTACTACTATTGGGACGGCCGAACGTTTGCGTTTGCCTCCGAGATCAAGGCCTTGCTGGAGCATCCGGCGGTGCCGCGCGCGCCCGAGGATGCCAGTCTCGATGAGTATCTGGCTTTTGGGTATGTGAGCGGTGAGCGCACCCTGTTCCAGGGCGTGCGGCGGCTGTTGCCCGGCCACTGGCTCTCGATCGACTGTCCGGCCGGCGGTGCACCGCGCCTGCGCATCGAGCAGTATTGGGACGCTCCGAAGACCGAACAGCGTCCGGAGGAGGCCCGCTACAGCGACGCCGACTGGATCCGGGAGTGCCGCCGGCGGCTGGAAGAGACCGTCGAGATGCGGTTGATGAGCGACGTGCCGATCGGGTCATTCCTGTCGGGCGGCGCCGATTCGAGCGCGATCACGGCGTTGATGCAGAAGTTCCTCGGCAAGAACGTCAAGACGTTCTCGGTGGGCTATCAGGAAGGCGAGTTCAGCGAACTCGGCTATGCCGCCGAGGTGGCGCGGCACCTCGGAACGGAGCATTCCGAGGTTGTGGTCACGCGCGAGGACTTCTTCGGGGCGCTGCCGAAGCTGATCTGGCACGAGGACGAGCCGATTACGTGGCCGTCGAGCGTGTCGCTGCACTTTGTCGCCAAACTGGCGGCAGAGCGCGTGAAGGTCGTCCTGACCGGTGAGGGCGCCGATGAGATGTTCGCCGGCTACGGGCGCTACCGGTTTACCGCGCAGAATCTCTCGCTCTGGGACTGGTACGGGCACGTGCCGGATGGGGTACGCCGCTTTATCCGGGGGCAGGTGGACTCCTCACCGCTGCTGAAGGCGGAACTCCGCCGGAAGTTAGGGCACACCGTTTTCGGGCGCGATGGAGCGATCGAGTCGCTCTATCTGGACAACTTCCTCTGCGCCTTTTCGGCGGCGCAGATTGCCGAACTGCGGGGCTCCGGAAAAGCCGGGAACGCGTCTGAGGCGATCTACGGCGGGTTTCGCGCTTATTGGGATGCCCGCGCCGACCAGGACACCCTCGCTCGCATGCTCTATGCGGATCAGAAGACCTATCTGGCGGAGCTTCTGATGAAACAGGATCAGATGAGCATGTCGGTATCGATTGAGAGCCGTGTGCCGTTTCTCGATCACACCTTCGTCGAGTTTTCCACGCGTGTGCCGGGGAGGCTGAAGATTCACGGCGGAGAGCAGAAGTACATTGTGAAGGAAGCGGTCCGCGATCTGATCCCGGCCCCGATTCTGTTCCGGAAGAAGATGGGATTCCCGACGCCTTTAAAGGACTGGCTGCGCAGCGATCCGATGCAACCGGTGCTCGACCAGATGGTCGAGCAGGGCAGTTTCTGTCGTGAGTTCCTGGACCCGGCGCCGGTGGCGAGGCTTCTCGAGCGGGCGCGGGCGGACCGCGAGGATGCGACCGACCGTCTCTGGCGGCTGCTGAACCTGGAATGCTGGGGTCGGGTGTTCTTCCGTGGCGAAGCGGCGGAACTCGACACGGCGGCGCTTTTGCAGGCCGCGCCGGCCGGATCGTTAGCAGGAAGGTCGCTCGAGCCATGAGCGCTGTCGCGCCGCCACTCCCGGCCAGGCCGGCCGGGCAGGCGATGCAGGCCGTGGTGTCGCGCGTGGCCGCTCTGGCGGATTCCCCCGCCTCCCGCGTCGGCCTCCTGTTCGCCATTCCCTTTGTTTTCTTTGCCTACAGCCGGATTCTCGATGTGCTGCTCCCCATCCGGCTGCCGATCGTTCTGGGCACGCTTGCCTTGTTGTGCGTCGCCATTGACGGTGGCCTGCTGCGCGTCCTGCAGACGACGGCGGGCAAGAGCCTGGGAGTGTTCACGTTGTGGCTGTTCCCCTGCTCGATCTTGGGTCTCTGGCCGGGTGGCAGCCTGGGCGTGATCAACGAGCGCTGGGTGCGGGCGTTTCTGATTCTGTTCATGCTGGGAGCCTTGTTCGGCTCGCTGCCACGGTTGTGGCGTGTCATGCAGGTGATTGCCACGGCGGTCTCCATTTCCGGCATCGTGGCGCTGGTGATGAATGCCACGGACCGGGACGGCCGGCTGCGGCACCTGGCCGGGGAGTTGGCGAACGCGAACGAGTTCGGCGGCTACATGGTGATCGGCATCGTCTATGCCGCCGGTGTGCTCAGCTATCCGGGCGCCGGCAAGCTGATCCGTTTCTGGGCCGTGGCCTCGATTCCGGTGCTGATTCTGGCCATTGTTCGAACCGGGTCCCGCATGGCGATGCTGTGTCTGCTTCTGGCGGTCCTGTTGACGCTGGCGCGGGTGAGCATGGTCAAACGTCTGGTGTTCGTTTTGTTTGCGTCGATCGGTGCCATGGTGGCGCTGTCGGTGGCGCCGGACTCGGTGACGGAGCGCTTCACCAAACTGTTCACCACCGAAGAGGGCGGAGGCCGCGACGAGGCGGAGGCATCGGCCGAGAGCCGCTATGCGCTGCTGATGGAAAGTATCGAGCTGACCGCGCGAAACCCGATTCTCGGCGTCGGTCCGGGCAACTTCACGGTGGCGGAGAGCAAGAAGGCGGAGGCGGAGGGGCGTCGAGGCATGTGGCACTATCCGCATAACGCCTACACGGAGCTTTCCTCGGAGACGGGCATTCCCGGACTGCTGCTGTATCTGATCGGGATCGGCTGGGCGGTTTCCTCCTTCGGGCGGGCGAAGGCCGAAGCTCTCGCGCGATCCGAGTTAGAGTGGAAGCAACTCGGCGCGATCGCGACGTGTATGCAGACGGTCCTGTTCACACAGGCGCTGGCCTGTTGTTTCGGCTTTACGTTTTACGGCTATTTCATGACGGCGACGATTGGGCTCTCGATTGGGATCGATCAGGCGCGGCGCCGTTTGGCCGCGGCCATGCCGGTGGCGGCCGCCACGCCGGCAGTTCGCGGTCCGGCAAATGCGGAAGTGGGACGGCCGTTCCCGGTGCTTCGGAGGTCTTCGTGAGAACGAGAACTGCAATCCTGTGCTTCAGTGCGGTGGCTGGAGTGGCCGCCGTTTTGTCCGTGCTCCACTTCTTTCCGGAACGCGTTGCCGGGCAGAGCGGTCCGGAGACGATCTCGGTCCGTGCGGGCGACGATTTGCAGCGCGCTCTGGACCGGGCGCGGCCCGGGGACACTCTGGTGCTGGAGGCCGGTGCCGTCTTCCGCGGCAACTTCGTGATGCGCCGCAAGGATGGCGATGGCACGATCACCGTCACGGCGGAGTCGCTGGCGGACTATCCGGCGGGCCGGCGCGTCGACATCCAGCGTGCCGATCGTTTGCCGAAGCTCCATTCCCCGAATGCGATGCCCGCGTTGCGCAACGAAGCGGGAGCGCACGACTGGACGATTCGCGGCATTGAGTTCGCCGCGCCCGGCATCTACACGCAGGTGCTGGTGGCGCTCGGCAGTTCACGCGCTCAGGATGCCGGAGAAAGCGGCTACAACTTTGAGTTCGACCGGTGCTACTTCCGGGGAGACCCTCGCCTTGGAGGCAAGCGCGGCATGGAGATGAATGCCGCGTCGGTGGTCGTCAAGAACTCCGTGTTCCGGGAATTCTTCGCGACCGGCCAGGACACGCAGGCAATCGCCACCTGGAATGGGCCGGGCCCTTTCTATATCTGGAACAATTACCTCGAGTCGAGCGGGTACCCGGTCATCTTCGGCGGGGCTGCCGCGGTCGCCGAGCACATGAATCCGTCCAACATTCAGGTGTACGGCAACCACTTCACGCGGCCCGTCGAGTGGCGCGACCGCCGCTACACGGTCAAGAACCTGTTTGAGCTGAAGAACGCGCACAACGTCGATGTTCGTTTCAACCTGTTTGAGAACAATTGGATGAGCGGGCAGAACGGGTTTGCCATCCTGTTTACGGTCCGCACCTGCGAGGCGGGAAACACGCCGTTCCACGCGGTGGAGAACGTCCGCTTCGCGAACAACATCGTCCGGAACAGTGAAGGCGGCGGCGTCAACATCATGGGCCGGGACGACGTCCGGCAGGCATGTGCGACGGCGGGTACCGGCGAGGTCTCCTCCTCCGGTCGCACGGTGCGCGGCGTCGGAACGCAGTTCACGCAGTTTCCACCGTTGTCGTTTCTCCAGGTGGGCAATCAGGCGCGTGTGATCACGCGTGTCATCGACGACACCACGCTGGAGGTCTCCCGGGACTTCACGCCTCCGATCCAGGATCCGGCTTCGTTCCGGTGGTACACGATGGCCGGGCGCACCAACAACATCGTCGTCCGTGAGAACCTCTTCGAACAGATCGGATGGGCAAACGGGCAGGGAACCGGCTTCCAACTCCTCGCCGGCGCCTCCAACGTCACGATTGCCAACAACACGGTGTTTGCCCGCCGCGGCACGATCATGATGGAGAGCCTGTTTGAGCCGATGCCCGGCCTCGTGTTCCGCGACAACATCACGCAGTTCGGCCAGTTTGGGGTGGCGGGAACGGGCACCGGCCCGGGCAACCCGACGTTCCGCACGTTCACCCCCGATGCCGTAGTGACGGGTAACGTCTTTTTCGGGGCGCCGGACGTTGCGGCGGCGACACGGGCGTTTCCGGCCGAGAACAGCTTCGTGCGCAGCTCCGATGACGTCGGTTTCGCAGACCTCGCCGCGCGCGATTACCGGCTGACGCCGCAGAGTCCGTTCTTTGGCCGAAGCGCTTCCGGACGCGACCCCGGGGCCGA
Source organism: uncultured Solibacteraceae bacterium (assembly GCA_964395885.1). Lineage (GTDB taxonomy): Bacteria > Acidobacteriota > Terriglobia > Bryobacterales > Bryobacteraceae > JAPKYZ01. Next base: position 19,141 of record CAYNDS010000024.1, read on the forward strand.
CATTCCGCTGCTGAATCAGGTAGAGCGGGCGGCGCGCGAGGGCAACGATCTCGAAGGGGTGCTGTTTTTTGCCCGGCAGGGCCGCCCGTTGAAGCAACAGGGCGGAGCGCTTGCCCGGCGCTAGCGCAGCGATTGCCGCCACGGCGGCCCAGCGCGAGGTTCTGCTGTGCGGCTACTATGGCGTTCGCAATCTGGGCGATGAATTGATGCTCGCCTGCCTGCGGCAATGGCTGGCCGGGCAGGGCGCGGAAGCGGTGGTGGCCGCCGACTCCCCGGAAAGCGACTCCGGGGCGGGCGCGCCGGTGCGCATCCCCTGGCTGCGGCGGGCCTGGAAACACTGCTGGATCGACGGTGCCGGCTGGGAATTTCTCTCTGAAATCCGGCGGCGGGACGCTCTGGCGGCAGGCGGCGGCGACTCGATTCGCGACGACCGCGGCTGGGCGCAGTTTCTGGACTCGATCGAGCGCTACTACGCCGCCTTCGCGGTCGGCCGCCCTGTCTATTTGTGGAACATCGGCCTCGGCAAGCTCGAACGGCCGCTGGCCCGGCGCATCACCGGAGACCTGCTGCGGCGCTGCCGGCAGATCATCGTCCGTGACCGGTCGAGTTTCGAGTTCTGCCGCATGGCCGGGGCGGGCGAGCAGACCCTCTACGCGCCGGATATCGTTCTGGAACTGCCGCATTTCTTCCCGGAAGCGTGTGCCGAAGGCGTGCGCCGTGCCGCCGGACAGGAACCGTATGTGCTGGTGTGCCTCCGCGCGCAGGCAAACGTTTACGGCCGGTATCCATTGACTCCGCAACGACTTACGGATCTGGCGCGACTGCTTGAAGAGTTCAGTGGGCGCCACCGGCTGCGCATCGCCTTCTTCGGCCTGCAGAGCCACGCGGCCGAAGACGATGCGCGCCTGCATGAGGAGATCCGGCAGCGGATGAAGCATCCGGAGCGCACGCTGACGATTCCCTGGTCCAGTGACCCGGAACGCGTCGCCGCGGCCTTCGGCGGCGCAAGCCTCGTCGTGGCGATGCGGCTCCACGCCGCCATCCTCGCCCGAGCCTTCCAATGTCCCGTGTTGGCAATGCCTTACGACCGGAAAGTCTTCGAATTTGCCCGGCAGCAGGGGCTGAACACCCTACTGCGACCGGAAACATTGGACGATATGAAGAGCGGGAGCGAGGCGTTCGAGAAATCCTTTTCCGAAAGGCCAGTCCCTGTTGCGGACAGCGACCGGTTGAGTTGGGGGCAGATCGCGTTGCGCTAAGTGCTGCAACGGTTGGGCGACAAAGCGAAGGAGCAAGATGCAGAAGCAGAAGGTGGTGGTGGCCGGACTCGGCTACGTGGGTTGCGTGTCGGCGGCGTGTCTTTCTGATGTGGGACACGAGGTGGTCGGTGTCGACACGGATACGCACAAGGTCGAGAGCGTGATGGCGGGCGTGGCGCCGTTCTATGAGCCGGGCCTGGAGGAGTTGGTGAAAAGGGGCCGTGAGAACGGCAACCTTCGCGCGGCTTCCTCCATTGCGGGAGAACTGAGTGACGCCGATGTCGTGCTGATCTGCGTGGGCACGCCTTCGGAGCGCAACGGCAATATCGGCGTGACGTATCTGCGCAAGGTCTCCGAGGAAATTGGCGAAGAGTTGCGCCGCGCCGGCCGCTCCAAACCCAATCCGCTGATCGTCGCAGTCCGCAGTACCGTCTTTCCGGGCACGTGCGAGAGCATCGTCCGGCCGCCTCTTGAAGGAACGCCGGCCGTGGTTGTCGCCAATCCCGAGTTTCTGCGGGAAGGCGTCGCGGTGGAGGACTTCCAGAAGCCGTCGCTGCTGGTGGTGGGCGGCGATGACCGCCGCGCGTTGGAGCAGGTGGCGGCGCTTTACGAGGGTCTGCCGGTGGAGGCCTGCCTGGTCTCGCTGCGTACCTCGGAGATGATCAAGTACGCCTGCAACTGCTTCCATGCCGTGAAGGTCGCCTTTGCCAACGAGATCGGCTCTCTGGCCACCGAGTTGGGTGTGTCCGGCGAGGAAGTCATGGCGACGCTGTGCGAGGACAAGAAGCTGAACGTCTCGGCGGCGTATCTCAAGCCGGGCTTCTCCTTCGGTGGATCCTGCCTTCCGAAGGATCTGCGCGCGCTTGTCTATCGGGCGCAGCGCATGGACCTGACGCTGCCCATGCTCGAAAACGTTCTGCCCAGCAATCAGCGACACCTGCAACGGGCGATCCACCGCGTCCTGCAGATGCCGGGCCGGATCGGTGTCTTCGGGCTGGCCTTCAAGGAAAACACCGACGACTTGCGCGAAAGCCCGGTGGTGGAACTGATTGAGCAGTTGCTTGCGAAGGGCCGCGACGTTCGCATTTTTGACCCGCACGTGCAGTTGGACCTGATCTATGGAAGCAACAAGAACTGGCTGATGCAGAGCATCCCCCAAGCCTCCCGGCTGCTATGCGGAAGCCTGTCCGACACCCAGACGGGTGCCGACGTGGTGGTGGTGGCGCAGAAGCCGTCCGCCGCCATGCGGGAGGAATTGGCCCGGCTGAAACAGCCGGTGATTGATCTCGTCGGGGCGGGTCTCGACACCGCGTCACGTCCGAGCCGAACCTAAAAGCCACGGGCTGTCCATCATTTAGCTCGCCGGAAGCCGCAATCCGCTTGCCCCCGCACGCCACACTCGTGCGGGGTAACTGATGCGGCTCAAAAAGCTAGGGTGGATCCTTCTCATCGCGGCGCCGGCCTGCTGGCAGCCGGCGGACGCGCAAACCAATACGCAACTGCACGTGCCGACGCAGGCGCGTCCTTTTCCGTTGGCCATGGCTTCGGATTTCGCGGTTTCTATCACCGGAACCACGGCCAGAGTGAATGGAGGGCGGGTCCGCATGGGATCGCAAACCTACGCGATCGTGGATTCGACCTTCATCTTTTCCAGCGGCACCGGCGACGCGCGAATCTTCGTCTCGCAGGCGGGTAACCTGATCTGCCAGGTCACGACCGGCATCGTGGCCACCGCCACCGGCGCGGGTGTCGTCGCCGTGGTCCCGACGCCGACCTACCCGCCGAACGGCATTCCGCTCGCCGACCTTCAGGTCACCAATGGCACGCCGGTGCTCGAAATCGATGACCGGGCGTTATTGTCCAGCCGGGGCGTGGTGGCCGGTATCGGCATGGCGGTCTCCGAGGCCGCCGGCGTGGCGAGCATCGCCGTCGACACGGCCACCGTGCCGCTTCTGGCGCAGGCCAACTCCTGGATCGGCAACAACGACTTTTCGGCCGCCACGCGCACCTGGCCGTCGCGGCATGTGAGCGCGGACCCGGCGACGTGCACGCTCGGCGAATCGATCTTCAACACGACGGAACGGCGCCGGAAGGACTGCACGAACACCAACGTCTGGTCGGCGGCGAGCGGCACACTCTCCGCCTTTCTCGAAACCGACTACGAGGGGTTCTATCCGCGGCTGAGCCAAACCTACGCCGATCCGGCGTGGATCGGATCGCTGGCCTGGTCGAAGATCGTGGGTGCTCCGGGGCCCGGCATCGGCGACCCCGGCTCGAACGGCCTAATGGCACGCACCGCCCCGGGCACGGTCTCAGCCCGCGCGCTCACCGCCGGAACGGGCGTCCAGGTGGCAAACGGCGATGGCGTGGCGGGCAATCCCGTCGTCTCGATCAACTCCGCCATCGTGGCGACGCAAGCGGGAAACAATACCTGGACCGGTGTCACCGACGCGCGCGGCGCGACACAGACCTTCCCGACGCGTCACGTGGCGGCGGACCCGGCCACCTGCACCGTGGGCGAAGCGATCTTCAACACAGCCGCCGGCCAGCGGAAGGACTGCACGGCGGCGAATACGTGGACCGTCTCCGGCGGAGGCGGCGGCGCCGTCAGCAGCGTCTTTGGGCGCACGGGCGCCGTTGCGGCTGCCGAGGCGGACTACCAGTCGTTCTATCCGCGCCTCAGCCAGACGTATGCCAACCCCACCTGGATCAGCAGTCTGCCGTGGAGCAAGATCACGGGCGCACCGGCAGCCGGCCTGGCCGACCCGGGTGCGAACGGGTTCGTGTCGCGGACTGCCCTGAACACATCCGCCTCGCGGCAGATCGTCGGAGGTAGTGGCGTCGTGGTCGGCAACGGCGACGGCGTGGCGGGAAACCCCACGGTAGCCATCGACGACGCGACGGTGGCTCGCTATCAGGTGGGTACGACCCTGCCGAGTGCAACGAGCTTTGGCCGCTGGTTCTTCAAGACCGACAACGCGCTCGGCAACAAGGCCTGCTATTCGACGGGCAGTGGATTTGAGTGCATCAGCGGTGGGGGCGCCGCTTCCGTCACCAAGGTGACCCAGGAGATCAACCTGCCGGTGGGCAGCATCACGGCGACGTCCACGATGGCGCTGAACAGCGGATGGGCGCTACCGACCGCAGCCGGATCCTTCCCTACCATCAGCAATACCGGTGTGGGCTCGGCGGCGGCTCCGATGCGAGTGGTCACCCTGGATTTTGCGGCCGGCTCCCTGCAGAGCGCCTCGACCAGTATCCGGCTGCCGGAGAACTGGGACGGAGGCGACATCTCATTCGTGACCACCGGCTTCCTGGCAAGCGGGACCCCCACCGGATCGGGCCTGACCCTGCAGGTGCAGGTGGCGTGCCTGGTGGAGGGGACCACGGCGGCCAATAACCCCACGTTCTCGGTTGCCGCGACGCAGACCGTGCCGACGTCATCGCCGGCGGTGACGGCCTTGGCGACCAACCTCGTGCTGCCGGCGGCCACGCTGGCCTCGGCCAACTGCACGCCGGGACGCATGATGTACCTGCTCTTCCAACGCGACGGCACGACGGCGGGCACCTACTCGCTGGCGTACCGGCTGATGCGCGCCTCCGCACGCGTCAAGGTGAACCTGGAGTAGCCGATGACCCAGGCACTGCTTCTCCTGGTGGGCGTACTGGCCCAGCAGCACCAGTGGAACTCCGTCTTCATCACCGGCCAGAGCTTGTCGACGGGCGTCAGCGGCACGCCCGCCCTCACCACATCACTGTCGAATCCCAACCTCCTGATGCTGTCCGGAGGCACGGGCGGCGACATGACGACACAGATCAATCTGCCCGCCATCTCGCTGCGCGAGTCCTTGCCGGCAGCCACACCGCGCGAGACAGGACACGCCGCGCTCGGGCTGCAACTGTTGGCCATGGGACCCGGGTCGCGCTGGTTTGTAAATCGTCATGGGGAAGGCGGCCGAAGCTATGTACAGGTTCGGAAGGGCACGACCAACTACAACTACTATCTGAACTTTCAGTTGCCGAACCTGGCAACGTTTGCTTCCAGTCAGGCAGTGCCGCAGTTCGCGCGCTTCGTGGTGATCACCCACGGCGAAGCGGACTTCAACGCGGATCTCACCGACGGACCGACCTATCTCGGATACCTGCAACAGTGGCGGTCGGACTTCGACGCGGATGCAAAGGCCAGGAACGGAGCGGCACAGCCGGACCTAGTGGTCTCTCTGGACCAGATGAGCACCTGGACCTACTATTCCCGCGCGACGCCCGTGCACACGCCGTCCGGAAACTATGGCGTCCCGTTGGCGCAATGGGCTGCGGCGCGCGACTACCCGGAACAGTTTCAGATGGCGACGGCGAAATATTTTCTGCCGTACTCCGACGGCGTGCACCTGACGCGGGTGGGGTATCAGATGCTGGGCGAATACCACGCGCAGGCACTCCATCGCAGATTGGGCGGCTGGAACTGGGTGCCGCTCGCTCCTCGCCGGATCACACGCAGCGGTGCCACGATTACCGTCCGGCTGTTCAACCCCACCGGCACGGCGCTGGTGAACGACACCACAACGGTCGGGGCGCGTCCGAACATGGGTTTCGAGTTCTGGGACAACTCCGGTGCGACGCCCGCCATCAGCAGCGTGACGCTGGATCAACCGAACCAGATCACGATTCAACTGGCGTCGGCACCGACGGGAAGCGAGCAGCGCCTTCGATACGCCTTCACCGGAACGGCGGGGGCCAACGGCGGGTCAGCGGGGGCGGCACGCGGGAACGTGCGGGACGCAAGCGCGATCGTCGGCGCAACCAGTGCAGCGGCACTGCGCAACTGGCTGGTCAGCTTCGATGAGCCGATCGGGTTTACGTGGAATCCCTTTGCCGCGCCGATGCGTTTTGCCGTCGATGCCGTCAGTGCAAACGCGGCGGTGGTGAGCTATCGGGCGCCTGGCGGGGCAGCATGCCAATGGCGGCTGAGTGCGCAGAGTGATTTCAGCAGTACTCTGCAGAGCGGCGCCGATGACGCGTCACGACAGCGAAGGCAGGTCAGCTTCGCCGGGCTGATGCCCGGAACGCAGTACTTCGTCGACGCGCAATGCGGCTTTGCCGAGGGGCAGTTCAGCTTCACGACGGCGGCGCAAAACAGCAGTGCGGCCAGCTATGCGGTTGCCCTCACTCCGCCGGCGTACTTGGGGGCGGCGCAGTTGTTGCTGGAATACGGCAGCACGGCGAGCGTCGCCCTGTCGACCACGGCGGCATGTGCCAGCGGGTGCGTGGTGCCGGTGCCCGTCACGGCGGGGCAGCCGCTTTTCTTTCGATCAACTTGGCGGACGGCAGGAGGCGTGGCACTGAGCCCGCCATCGACAGTACAGGTGGTGATCCCATGACGAAGTGGATAGTGGCCGCGGTGATCGCGGCAGTCGGCGCATTCGGCCAGACGACGGTGCGCACGGTCTGTGCCACGGGTTGCGACTTCTCTGACCTGCAAGCGGCGATCAACGCGGCGCAGCGCGGCTGGGTCCTGGAACTGCGGGCCGGAGAGAGCTTCAGCACAAATGCCGGCTTCACGCTTCCAGCCAAGACCGGGACCGGCTGGATCACGCTGCGCTCTTCGCGCCTGAGCGAGTTGCCGCCCAACCGGCGGGTCAGCCCGGCGGATGCTCCGCGCATGGCGCGTCTGCAGGCGACCAACCGCGTTGCGGTGATCACCACCACCGGGGCGCCTTCCGCATTCTGGCGATTGGAGGGCTTGGAGATCACCCTGGGCTCCACCAACCTGCAGTACATCTTCGATCTCATCCGGCTGGGCAACACCGATGTGGAGACGCAGGAGTCCCTGGTGTCCAATCACTTCGTCATCGATCGCTGCTACGTGCACGGACTGCCGGATGACGAAGGGCCCGGACGAGCGCTCGCCCACAACGCCAACGACGTCGTGATCACGAACAGCCTGTTTGAGGACATCAAGGCTCGACCGGCGGTTCGGGAATCGCAGATCCTTGCGGGGTGGAGCTTCGGTGGGCCGCTGCTGGTGCGCAACAACGCCATGCGCGGCGCCGCCATCGGCTCCTTGACGGGCGGTGCGCGATCGAGAGTCGTGGACTTCATGCCGTGGTTCCTTCGCTACGAGGGCAATCACTACGAGAAGCTGGGCTCCCATCAGGTGGTTCGATACCGCGCCAACCCCATTGGCACGAGCATGCCGACAACGGGCAGTTTGACGCTGGCCGGACCCGCACGCGGGCAGGTGTTCTGGAGAACCGACACCAATGAGTTCTTCGTCTTCATGACGGACTGGCGCAGAGTGGACGGCGTTCCCGCCAATGGAATCTGTTTCGACGGCGCATTCTGGCGCAATGAAACGGCGGGTGCCAATGTCTTTTGGACCTGTCAGAACGGGAACTGGGCGCAGACCTTCACGGACCGCACCGTCACGGGAGTGGGCGGCGCACGCTTTGACGGCTGGGCCATGAAGAACCTGTTTGAGCTGAAGACGGCCATTGGCGCCGAGGTGGAAGGGAACGTCCTGCGCCGGTCCTACCTGCCCGGAATGCAGAATCAGCTTGGCTCCGCCGTGCTCTTGAACTGGCTTCCGCAGCAGGACACGGAGATCTCGACGATCCGCAGCGTACGGATCGCCAACAACCGCATGCGCGAAACCGTCACGGGCGTGACGATTGCCGGCATCGGCATTCAGGGCACCGTGTCGAGCGTGGTTTCGGGCGCGACGACATTGGTCAATCTGAGTATCGGCGTGCCGGTGGCGGCGGGCGACACTCACGCCATCAACATCTACGGCGGCACCGGCGAATGGGCCGCCTTGAATGGCAAGTGGATCGCGACAATTGTCACGCCCACGCAGGTGCGAATTCCCTTGGACAGCATCAGCTTCACCACGCCGGTGAACGCCGGCGTGACCTGGGAGGATGAGTATCGCGACTTCGCGCACCAGATTACGGGGCCGACGTTCATTGAAAACAACCTCTTCGAGGGCTTGGCCTCGGCGCCGACGCTCGCCATGGCGGAGCAATGGACGGACGGTGGTACGTATGCCTACTCGCTTGCGATCGGGCGAACGCTGCTGATGGCCGGCAACGGCGTGCGCTTTAACCACAACACGATCATCAAGCCGCACTTTGGCCCGACGGTGCAACTTCCCATCCTGGTGGCTGTCGCCAGTCTGGCCTACATGTCGCAGTTCGAACGGCGCC